>DATFRC010000156.1:0-3505 GCA_035263725.1 Jatrophihabitantaceae bacterium
ATCACCGGCTTGCAGACGATGCCGTCGATCGCGTGGTATCCGTTCGCGATCATCCTGTTTAGCCAGGGCACGGCCGCGATCTTGTTCGTCATGGTGATGGGCGCTGCACCGTCCATCGCGAACGGGCTCATCAGCGGCGTCGACTACACCCCGCCGTTGTTGCTGCGCGCGGGCCGGACGATGGGCCTGAGGGGCGTCGCGCTCTACCGGTACCTGATCTTGCCTGCGTCCCTGCCCGCGTTCGTCGCGGGTATGAAGCAAGGCTGGGCGTTCGCCTGGCGCAGCCTCATGGCCGGTGAGCTTGTCGTGACCATAGTGGGCGCGCCGGGTCTCGGAGTGCTGCTCGACACGAACCAGAGCAACCTGGACTTCGCCGGTGCCACGTCGATCATCATCGTGATCCTGATCATCGGCATCGTGGTGGACATGATCTTCACGAAGGCGGATACGGCGCTGCGCCGCCGCCGCGGCTTGCTGGAGTCGGCTGGGTCGACCTAGGCGTGGGGCGCGTGGTGGTACACGCCGAACACGTTGCCGGCCGGGTCGCGCAGCGCGCCAGTCTCCATGTGGTCGTCGATATGCGTGGGGCCGTACTCCCGCGCCCCGCCCAGTTCGACGGCTCTGGTCAGCACGGCCTCGACGTCGGGCACGCTGGCGTAGACCGTCGCCCAGCGCGCCTGGTCCGCTCCCGCGCCCATGCCACCGCGGATGCCCCGGCTCGTGCCGGTGTCGACCATCGCGTAGCCCGGCCCGGCTGCGTTTGCCTGCCAGCCGAAGATCTCGGCGTAGAAGCGCCGGCTTCGGTCGACGTCGGCGCCGAGCACTTCGAACCAGTCCACCGGCGCGCCTGTGCCGGGCGCTGGTGCCATGACCTGATCCGGGTCGGCCGGGGCTAGGACGAGGCCGATCAGCAGGCCGTCGAGGTCGGAGAACATGGCGTACGTCACAACCCCGGCCAGCTCGGAGATCGGGGTCTCGGTCTTGCCGCCTAGCAGGTTGATCTTGTCGAGCGCCGACTGCATGTCGTCAGTCTCGATATAGAACATCACGCCGCAGCCGTCGGCGCGTTCGCTGATGCCGCCGTTGATGCCGTTGCCATCGGCCCCCGTGTCGACGAGCGTGTAACTGGTCCCTGGCATCGGCTTCGTACGCCAGCCGAACAGGCCGCCATAGAAGTCGGCGAGCCGCCCGCTGTCGGGACCGGCGATTTCGAAGTGAACTACCGCATGCGCCACGGCTGACCTCCCTAGGCCCCCGTACCCAGTGTGGCACTCAACCTAAAACAGTGACCCGCTCCGCGCCCGAATAGACGTTCATCGACGTGCCGCGCAAGAAGCCGACGAGCGTCAGGCCAGCGTCGGTGGCGAGCCGCGCCGCGAGTGATGACGGCGCGGACACCGCCGCCAGCACCGGGATGCCGGCCAGCACCGCCTTCAGCACCAGCTCGAACGACGCCCGGCCGCTTACGAGCAGTACGCGTCCGGTGAGCGGCAGCAAGTCGGCCTGCAGCGCCCAGCCGACCACCTTATCGACTGCATTGTGCCGACCGACGTCCTCGCGCACCGCCAGCAGGTCGCCCGCCGCGCTGAACAGGCCGGCCGCGTGCAGCCCGCCCGTGCGCTCGAAGACGCGCTGGGCGTGGCGCAGCGTGTCGGGCATTCCCGCCAGCACGGCCGCTGGCACCTCGACTCGATCATTGGAAAGATCAAACCGACCGGGAACGTGGAGGTCTTCGATACTCGCCTTCCCGCATACGCCGCAGGCGCTGCTGGTCAGGAACGCGCGGCCAAGCCCGGTCCGCACCGCCAGGCCCGGCCGAAGGGCGATATCCACGATGTTGCCGACGTCGTCGCCGTATTCACGGTGGTCATGCCGACATTGCTGGCCGTCGCAGACCCGCATGGCAGTAATGTCTGCCGGGCTGGCGACGATGCCCTCGCTGACCAGAAACCCGGCCGCGAGGTCAATGTCGTCGCCCGGTGTCCGCATGGTCAGGCTGACGGCCTGGCCGTCGATCCTGATGCCGAGCGGCTCCTCGGCGGCCAGCAGGTCGGCCCGCTCGCCGCGACCTTCGACGCCCACGCGCGTCACGCGCATCCGCGCGGTACGTCCCGCCAAGGGTCACCTCCCTACCCCGCTTGCAAGTCGCAGGCTACGTCGGTTTGGATAGCCGTGTGCCAACCGGCAACCAAAACCGACGTCTTCGCAGCCTGGTCGAGAACTGGCCGGTTTACCGGCAGCTGACCGGGCCGGACCGGCTCGGCCGCGGTGCCGCGGTCCGGTCGCCGCACACCGAGAACGCCACGCCGCGTACGCAGACGGCGGCGCGCGTCACGTCCTCTATCTGCCCGTACTGCGCGGTCGGCTGCGGCCAGCGGGTGTACGTGGCGTCGATCAAGGGCAAGGACACCGTCACGCAGATCGAGGGCGACCCTGACTCGCCGGTATCGCGCGGTCGGCTCTGCCCGAAGGGCTCGGCGAGCAAGCAGCTCGTCACCCATCCTGGGCGGCTGACGAAGGTGCTGTACCGGCGGCCGTACGGGACCGCCTGGGAGCCGCTTGCCCTGGACGACGCGATGGACATGATCGCCGATCGGGTGCTCGCCACCCGGGACGCGACGTGGCAGGAGAGCGTGAACGGCAAGCGCGTTCAGCGGACGCTCGGCTTCGCGAGCCTCGGCGGTGCGACGCTGGACAACGAGGAGAACTACCTCATCAACAAGCTCTGGACCGCGCTCGGCGCCATCCAGATCGAGAACCAGGCCCGAATATGACACTCCGCCACCGTTCCCGGTCTGGGGACCAGCTTCGGCCGCGGCGGGGCCACCACGTTCCCGCGCGATCTCATCAACTCCGATTGCATCGTCATCTGCGGCTCGAACATGGCCGAGTGCCACCCGGTCGCGTTCCAGTGGGTCATCGAGGCGAAGGCCCGCGGCGCGACGGTGATCCACGTCGACCCGCGGTTCACCAGGACCAGCGCACACGCGGACATGCACGTGCCGAGCCGGGCCGGCGGCGACATCGTGCTACTCGGCGCGCTCATCAACCACGTGCTGTCGGGCGGGCATGAGTTCCGTGAGTACGTGACCGCGTTCACGAACGCGGCCGACATCCTGCCGGAGGACTACGTCGATGCCGAGGACGGCGACGGCCTGTTCTCCGGCTACGACCCGAAGACGCGCACCTACGACAACGCCACGTGGCAGCCGACCGGGGAGCGGGACCTGACACTGACCCATCCGCGCTGCGTGTTCCAGGTGCTGAAGCGGCATTTCGCGCGCTACACCCCGGGGCTCGTCAACGAGGTCTGCGGAATCAGCCCTGCCGATTTCGGCCGGATCGCCGCGACGCTCGTCGCAGCCAGTGGCCGGGACAAGACCACAGCCTGGGTTTACGCGGTCGGCTGGACCCAGCACAGCACTGGCGTGCAGCACATCAGGACCGCGTCGATTCTGCAGATGCTGCTTGGCAACATGGGCCGTCCTGGCGGGGGCATCATGGC
>DATFRC010000157.1:0-15036 GCA_035263725.1 Jatrophihabitantaceae bacterium
AGGCCGCGACGCGAGGAAGTCGCGGTACGCCCGGCCGTGCGCTTCGCCTATCAGTGCGCGCTCCTCGGCATGGACGATGAGCAGCCCGTCCAATTCGGCGATCTCCTTCATCGCGTCGTTAAGCTGCGCGTCGCTCAACGGCGCGAACTCATCGACGCCCGAGTCGACGAGGAAGGCCTTGAACCCGAACACGCCGGCGTCGTGCAGGTCTCGCAGGTGACCGAGGTTGGCCGGCACCGCACCGCCCCAGAAGCCGACATCGACGTGGCATTGCCCCTCGGCCGCCGCTCGCTTCATGGAAAGCGATGGGACGTCGACGGTGGGCGGCACGCTGTTCAGCGGCATGTCGATCAACGTCGTCACGCCGCCGGCCGCCGCCGCCCTCGTGGCGGACGCGAACCCCTCCCACTCGGTGCGTCCCGGCTCGTTGACGTGGACGTGCGTGTCGACGAGACCGGGCAGCAGCACCTCGTCAGCGCCGAGCTCGACAACGTCCCGCGCGTCCACGGGCAGCCGTTCGGACAACCTGGCGATGACGCCGTCGCGAACCTCGACGACACACGGCCGGACCACACCGTCGACCACGGCGGCCCGAGCATTGATGATCACGACGACGCCTGCCGGTACGCGCGCCACGACCCGAGCGCGCTGATGTCCTTCGTCGGCAGCGACGGGCGCGGCCGGCGCAGCACCATGGCGAGCGAGCCGGTGCCGTCGGCAAGCTCGATGACGCCCAGCTCCAAGCCGTCCGGCTCAGCTGGGAGCAGAACGTCACGCAGCTGCTCGTAGCTGATCTCATACAGCTCGCCCTCGACGGACGCACCACGCGCGCCGACGTCCTCGAGCGCTGGGTACCGGTCGTCCACCGAGTGGAACCGGTAGCGGGGTGCGGTCCGCGCGGGCCCCATGAACGTCGCCGCACCCACCAGGTGGTGATCGGCGCCGCCGGACATCGCGGTGCCGTTCAGGAACATGCGCGGCATGGTCAACCCGTTCCGGTGATGTGCTCTGGACGTATGGGGACGCGGCGAAGCGCGCAGCCGGTGGCCTGCCGGATCGCCGCCGCGACGGCCGGTCCGGAGGAGATCGTCGAGGGCTCCCCCACCCCGCGGACGCCGTACGGCGCGTGCGGGTCGGGATGCTCGACCATCTCGATCTGCATCGGCGGCATGTCGAGGATGGTGGGGATCAGGTAATCGGTGAATGACGGGTTCCGGATCTTGCCGTCCTCGACGACGATCTCCTCCATCAGCGCCAGGCCCATGCCCTGCGCGGAACCGCCCTGGATCTGGCCGATCACCGCAGCCGGATTGATCGCCTTGCCGACGTCCTGTGCGGTGTCCAATGCGACAACCTTCACCAAGCCGAGTTCGGTGTCGACGTCGACGACCGCGCGGTGCGCGGAGAACGCGTACTGCACGTGCGCGTTGCCCTGCCCGGTTGCGGGATCGAGGCGCCGGGTCGGCCGGTGCCGCCACTCGACGGTCTCCTCCAAGACATCGCGGCCGAGCAAGTCGGTGAGTGCGATCACCACTTCGCCGGTGGCGGCGACGACCTTGCCGCCGTCCAGCCGCAGCGCGGTCAGCGACAGCCCGGTCCTGGCGATTGCTCGATCGAGAACCTTGCCGCGCACCGCCTCGCACGCCGCTTTGACGGCGCCGCCTGTCACGTACGTCTGCCGGGAGGCCGACGTCGAGCCACCGGAGCCGACCTGGGTGTCCTTGGCGTGCACGACCACCTGGTCGACCCCGAGTTCGGTGCGGCAGATCTGCTGTTCGACGGTGATCAGGCCCTGACCGACCTCGGCCGCCGCGGTATGCACGGTGACCACCGGCTCTCCGGCAGTGATCTCCAGGCGCACCCGGGCAGTGGAGTAGTCGTCGAACCCCTCGGAGAATCCGACGTTCTTGTAGGTGACGGCGTAGCCGACGCCGCGCGCGACACCTTCGCCGTGCGTGCTGTTCGCGACCCCGCCGGGCAGGTCGCGCAGGTCGCGGCGCTCGTCCGGGTGCGGCGGCATCGGCAGGTCGCGCACCCGCGCGAGCAGCTCGGTAACGGGCGCCGCCGAGTCGATCACTTGTCCGGTGATGTTCTCGTCACCTTCTCGCAACCCGTTCAGCTGCCGGATCTCGACGCGGTCCTTGCCGACCCGGTCGGCCAGCTCGTCGATCAACGCCTCGTGGGCGAACGCCGCCTGAACGCAGCCGAAGCCGCGCATCGCGCCACACGGCGGGTTGTTGGTGTAGACGCCGTAGCAGTCGACCTCGACGCTCGGGAAGCGATACGGGCCCAGCCCCATCGAGCCGGCGTTGCCCACGACCGCTGCAGTCGACGACGCGTAGGCGCCGCCGTCCAAGATGATCTCGGCCTTGCCGTAGCGCAGCCGGCCCTCCTCGTCGGCGCCGTATTCGTAGTGCATCGCTGCCGGGTGCCGGTGGACGTGGCCGAAGAACGACTCCTCGCGGTTGTAGACCATCTTGACCGGCTTGCCGGTGTGCATCGCGAGCAGACAAGCGTGTACGTGCATCGAGAGGTCCTCGCGGCCACCGAACGCGCCGCCCACGCCGGCCAGGGTGAGCCGTACCTTCTCCGGCGGCAGGCCCAGCGCCTGGCAGACCTGCCGCTGGTCGATGTGCAGCCACTGGGTGGCGACATACAGGTCGACGCCGCCGTCGTCGGCCGGCACCGCGAGGCCGGACTCCGGGCCGAGGAAGGCCTGGTCCTGCATGCCCACGTCGAATTCGAGCGAGACGACGACGGGCGCCCCCGGCAGCGGGCCACCCTTGCGGATCTTGAGATGCCGCACCAGGTTGCCGCCGTCATGCACCTTCGGCGCGGACGGGTCGAGCGCGGCGCGGCCGTCGGTCACCGCCGGCAGCACCTCGTAGCCGACGACGATCTTCTTGGCCGCCTGCCGGGCGACCTCCGGGTGGTCGGCCGCGACGATCGCGACCGGCTCGCCCTGATAGCGGACGACGCCGTCCGCGAGTGCCGGCTGGTCGTCGTACTCCAGGCCGATGCGATTTCGACCCGGTACGTCGTCGGCGGTGAGAACCGCGTACACGCCGGCCGTGGCGAGCGCCGGCCCGATGTCGATCGAGCGGATCCGCGCGTGCGGGTGCGGGCTGCGCAGCGTGACACCCCAGATCATGTCGTCCAGCCACAGGTCGCTTGCGTAGGCGAACTCGCCGGTCACCTTCGGTACGCCGTCCGAGCGGACCGGGCTGTCGCCGATGCGCCCGGTGCGAATCGTCGTGTCGGCGGATGCGGTGCTCGCGGTCGTCACGGTGTCGCCACCTTTCGACACGCGTCGACGACGCGACCGGTCATCGACGCTTCGTCCACCGTGCGGACGGTGTCGCGCTCGACGACGGTGCGGCCGTTGACGAGCAGCAGTCGCAACGGCGGCGGCGCGCCGAGCACCAGCGCCGCCACAGGGTCGTCGATCCCGGCGTGTGTCGGGGTATCGATTTGCCACAGCGCGATATCGGCAAGCTTGCCGGCCTCCAGGGAGCCGATCTCGTCGGCGCGGCCGAGTACCGTGGCGCCCCCGACCGTCGCCAGTTCCAACGCCCGGCGGACGGTCATCGCGCTCGGGCCGCCGCGGGCGCGCGCGAAAAGCAGCGCGTTGCGAGCTTCCTCCAGCACGCTGCTGGACTCGTTGCTCGCCGCGCCGTCCACGCCGAGCCCGACCGGGGCGCCCGCCGCGAGCAGATCCGCCGCCCGGGCGATGCCGGCGCCGAGCCGGGCGTTGGACGTCGGGCAGTGCGCGACGCCGGTACGTGACGCACCGAGCCGCTTGACCGCGTTGTCGTCGAGGTGGATGCCGTGCGCGTACCAGACGTCCGGTCCGCCCCAGCCCAGGCTCTCGACGTAGTCCAGCGGCGCGCACCCGAACCGTTCGCGGCAGTAGTCGTCCTCGTCGACGGTCTCGGCCAGGTGGGTGTGCAGCCGGACGCCCTTGCGCCGCGCGAGCTCGGCGGCCTCGCGCATCAGCTCACCGGTCACCGAGAACGGCGAGCACGGCGCGACACCGATGCGCAGCATCGAGTCGAACGACGGGTCGTGCCAGGTATCGATCGCGTCCTCGGTGGAAGCGAGGATCGCGTCGCGGTCCTCCACGACGCCATCGGGCGGCAGCCCGCCGGCGCTACGGCCGAGATCCATCGAACCGCGGCACGGGCTGAAGCGCAGGCCGACGTCACGCGCGGCTGCGATCTCGGCGGCGAAGACGTCGCCAGCATCGGCCGGAAAGACGTAGTGGTGGTCCGCGGTGGTGCTGCAGCCGCTGCGGGCCAGCCGGGCTAATGCTGCCGTCGCGGCGACGTTGACCAGTTCCGCATCGATGCGCGCCCACACCGGATAGAGCGTGGTGAGCCATTCGAACAGCGTCGCGTCGGCAGCGATGCCGCGGGTCAGCCATTGGTAGAGGTGATGGTGGGTGTTCACCAGCCCGGGCGTCGCGACGCAGCCGGTGCCGTCGACCACGGTGGCATCCGGGATAGCGGGGGGCGACCCGGCGCCGACGGCAGCGATCCGGTTGCCGTCCACGACGATGTGCCCGGACGCATACTCACGGCGGTCGGCGTCCATCGTTACGACCGCACAGCCCGAAAGGACGACGGTCATTGCGTGACCGCCATCCGGTCGGCGGCGAGCCGTACCGCGTCCAAGATCTTTTCGTAACCGGTGCAGCGACATAAATTGCCGGCCAGCGCCTCGCGGATCTCCGGATCGCTCGGCCGCGGGTTGCGCGCGATCAGGTCGTGGACGGCGACCGCCAGGCCGGGCGTGCAGAACCCGCACTGGACGGCACCGGCTTCGATGAGGCAGCCCTGCACGGGGTGGAGCGTGTCGCCGGTCGCCAATCCTTCGACGGTGATGACGTCTCGTCCTTCGGCCTGCCCGGCGGCGACCAGGCAGGCGCACACGGGGACGCCGTCCAAGTAGACCGTGCATGAGCCGCACTCGCCCTGCTCGCAGGCGTTCTTGGAGCCGGGCAGTCCCATCCGTTCACGTAGGACATAGAGAAGGCTCTCGCCGGGCCAGACGTCGTCGACCTGACGTGTCTCGCCGTTGACGGTGGTGGTGATGCGCAAGGTCATGCCGCCCTCTGGTAGTCGTGCCACGCCCAGGCGAGCGTCCGGCGGGCCATTACGGACAGCGAGTGCAGGCGGTACGCGGCGCTGCCGCGCACGTCGTCGATCGGGGCGGCGGCGGCGCGGACCCGCTCGCCGAACTCTCGGGCGAGGTCGGGGTCCAGGGTGCTGCGCGCGTCCCAATCCAGCCGCGCGGCGACGAACTGCTCGGCGTCGTCAGCCCGCCGCGGGGTCGGCGCCGCAGAGCCGATGCCTGTGCCGACGGTGCGCCGATCAGGGTGCAGCGCAAGACCGAACGCCGCCACCGAGATCACCATCGCGTTGCGGGTGCCGATCTTGCTGAACTGCTCCGGGCCGCTCGGCGGCGTGATCCAGACCGCCGCGAGGAGCTCGTCCGGCTCGAGGACGTTGCGCTTGACGCCCGTGTAGAAGCGCGCGACCGGCACCCGCCGCACCCCGCGCACCGAGGCGATCTCCACGTCTGCCTCGGCGGCGAGCAGTGCGGGATGTGCGTCGCCGGCCGGCGACGCGGTGCCGAGATTGCCGCCGACGGTGCCCCGGTTGCGAATCTGGGGGGAGCCGATCGTCCGGGACGCCATCGCAAGGCCCGGCAGCACGGCACCCAGCTCGTCGATTACCCGCGCATAAGTCACGCCGGCGCCGAGCCGCACGCGGCCGCCGTCCGTCCACCACCGGGCGAGGTCGTCGACGCGGTTCAGATCGAGCAGGGCGTCCGGGCGGTGCTTGTCGAAGTTCAGCTCGACCATGAGATCGGTGCCGCCGGCGACCGGCACCGCACCCGGCTGCTCGGCTTTTGCCTGTAGCGCCTCGGCCCAGGTGCGCGGCTGGAGGAAGTCCACGGCGAGTTCTCCTGCTCGACGGTTGGTCTTGCCGGACAGTGAACCCGGGCAGCAGCCCTTGGATCACTGGCGGTGGGTACGAACCGGCTGCCCTGTTCCGGCGGGCTGTTGTAGGTTCCTCTAACCCGAGGGGAGGTGGGGGCAGTGCTGCTGCGCGACCTGCTTGCGATTCCCGAGCTGCAGCTCAAGCTCCTCCATGCGCCGCCGGGGGGTCTCGACCGCGTGCTGCGCCGGGTCTGTGCGTCCGATCTGCTGCACCCGATGCGTTACGTATCACCGGATGACCTGGTGGTCAGCGGGCTGGTCTGGCGGCGTTCGCCGGAGGACAGCGAGGTATTCGTCGCCGAGCTCGTCGAGGCAGGCGCCGCAGCGCTCGCAGCAGGTGACGCCTTGCTCGGGTCGATCCCCGGCGACTTGGTGGAGTCCTGCCGGCGCTACGAATTGCCGCTCGTCGAGGTGCCGACCGAGGTCTCGTTTGCCGACGTGATCGAGTACCTCGTCTCCGCGGTGAGCGCGGAACGCGGCGCGCAGCTGTCCGCCAGCCTGGGCCGGCAACGGCAGCTTCTTGCGGACGCCGCGGCCGGGCGCAGCCTCGCCGAGATCGCCGCACGGGTCTCGCGCGATATCGGGCACGAGTGTCGGGTGCTGACTCCGACCGGTCGGCACGTCGTGCCCGGAGCTGCCGCACTTGATGCGGACGACTGCGACCGGATCACCAAGACGTTCCTCACCGCGGCCCGGTTTCCGTTCGTCGCGGCGGCACCGGGCGCAGCGGCGCACAGTCTGTTCACGGTCGGGACCGGCCTCGACAACCGGCTGACGTCGTGGATGGTGGCGGTCGAAGGCGATCTCCGCGACTGGCCGTCCGACGGCGTCGAGGCGGTCAGCGAGTTCGCGTCCGTCGCCGCGTTGGACCGGTTCCGCTGGGTCGAGGCCGCGCGCGGGATCCGGCACATCGCCGAAGAAGCCGTTGGTCTAGCCGAGTCCGGTGGCAGCCAGCTCGAGATCGGTGCCCGGCTGCGCCAGGCCGAACTGAATCCCCACGACCCGGTGATCGTCGTAGTGGCCGACTTCGCAGGGCGTCCCGACATGCTCGAGACGATGCGCACGATCCTCGAAGATGTCGGGGCCCTGTTCGGTCCGCCGGTCGCCGCGTCCGGCCGGGACGGACGTGGCGTCGCGCTACTTCCTGGTACAGCCGCGGACGTGGCGGGCACGGTGCGCGCCGCGCTGTCCCGCCTCGCGCCAGGTGTCGGCCGAACCCCGATCGCCGTCGGCATCAGCACCTCCTCGGCGCCCGGGGCGCTCGCCGGCGCTCTGGAGGAGGCGCGCTATTCGCGGCGACTCGCTGAGCTGCGTGGCGGTCCTGTGTCGGTGGTGAGTGGCGAGGAGGTCACGTCCTACGTGCTGCTGCTCGCCACGGTTCCGGACGAGGTGCGCCGGACGTTTGCGGCACGCGTGCTGGGTCCGGTGCTTGCGTACGACGAACGCACCGGCGCCGGGCTGCGTGAGACGCTTGCGGCCTTTCTGGCCTGCTCGGGCTCATGGAGTCGGGCCAGCGAGGAGCTGCACCTGCACATCAACACTGTGCGATACCGCATCGAGCGCATCGAACGGCTCACCGGCCGCAACCTCGCCGATCTTGAGGACCGGGTCGACATGTTCCTCGCGTTGCGCTCCCTCTGAGTCACTGTCGGATCGCACAAACGCCAGCGCGCACTGAGGAGGACCGAACGATGCTGGTGCCACCTGACCTGACCGGCTTGAACACCGCGCCGGCGGCCGACCTCGAACAGGCGCTGCTGGACTGTTGCGCCGCACCGCGCTGGGCAGCAGCACTCATCGCCGGGCGCCCGTACGGTTCCGCAGGCGCGTTGTACGACGCGGCAGATGCGGCAATGAGCGAACTGGAGGACGCCGAGATCGACGCCGCACTGGCCGGCCACCCGCGCATCGGCGCGCGACCCGACGCCCGGCACTCGGCAAGCTCCGGTCGTGAGCAATCAGGTGTGTCCGGCGCCTCCGCCGCAACTCTCGCGGCGCTGGCCGAAGGCAACCGCGAGTACGAGGCCCGCTTCGGTCACGTCTATCTTGTCTGCGCCGACGGCCGCAGCGGCGAGGAGTTGCTCGCCATCCTGCGCCAACGGCTGCACAACGACCCGGTGACCGAGTCCGCGACGGTGCGCACCGAGCTGAGCAAGATCAACCGGATACGGCTGGGCCGCCTGATCGGAGTCTCCGAATGACGATCTCGACGCATGTCCTCGACACGACGTTGGGCCGGCCAGCGGTCGGTGTTGCCGTCCGGCTGGAGGCCCTCGACGGGACGCTGCTCGACGAAGCACGCACCGACGCCGACGGCCGGGTCGCGGACTTAGCCGGTGCCGACCCGCAGCCGGCGGCCTACCGCCTGCGCTTCGACACCGGCGGCTACTTCGCTGCGACCGGGCGGGAGGGCTTCTATCCCGAAGTGGTGGTGGCGTTCCGTATCGCCGAACCGCAGCAGCACTATCACGTCCCGCTGTTGCTCTCCCCCTTTGCGTATTCGACCTATCGAGGGAGCTGATCGTGGCCATCGTTCTGGGGCCCAACCAGTACGGCAAGGCCGAAACCCGCGTCGTGCGGATCTACCGCGACGGCCCGCGGCATGAAATCCACGACGTGAACGTCTCGACGTCCCTGCGCGGCCACTTCGCCGAGGCCCACGTGACCGGCGACCAGGCCAAGGTGCTGCCCACAGATACGCAGAAGAACACGTGCTTCGCGTTCGCCAAGCAGAAGGGCATCGGCGAGATAGAGGACTACGCCCTCGATCTGGGCCGGCACTTCGTCGACGACATCGACTCCGTGGACGGTGCGCGCATCGAGGTCGACGAATACGCGTGGGACCGAGTCGTCGTCGGGGGGCAGGAGCACGATCACGCGTGGGTACGCCGTGGCGGTGAGGTGCGCACGACGATCGTCACCGTCGAGGTGGATTCGACCTCGGTGGTCTCAGGCATACGAGACCTGACCTTGCTGAAGTCGACCGGGTCGGAGTTCAGGGGCTATCTCAAGGACGAGTACACGACCCTCACCGAGACGCACGACCGGGTACTGGCTACCTCGTTGACGGCACGTTGGAGGTACGCGGCGATCGACCTGCCGTGGGGACGCGTCTACGAGGACGTGCGGCGCATCTTGGTAGAGCGGTTTGCGCAGGTCCATTCGCTTGCTCTGCAACAGACACTGTGGGAGATGGGCAAGGGCGTGCTCGAGGCACATCAAGAGATCGTCGAGATCAAGCTCTCGGCGCCGAACAAGCACCATATCCTCGTCGACCTCTCACCGTTCGGCATCGAAAACAGCGGTGAGGTGTTCCACGCCGCCGACCGTCCGTACGGATTGATCGAATGCACGGTCGCACACGACGAGACGCCCTAGGCGGGGGCGGGCCCGAATCCGTTGCGGTTGTCAGCCCTTCAAAGCCTCCTGTAGCTCACGGGTGATTTCGTCAGTCGTGGCATCCACGCTGCGCTTCACGACCTTCGAGGCCTTGCCCAGGGCCTTATCGACGCCCTTTTCGATGGTCGGCTCACCCACCACGATTAGCCCGGCCTCCTCTGCGGTCAGATACTCAGCCGCCTCATAGAGCTCCTTACGGGGCAGCGTCCCGCCGCCGAACCATTCCGGGATGACACGCATATGCGGGCGGTCCATCCGCTTGACCACCCGCGGCTGGTGATCCTCCTTATCGATCACCGCAGCGTCGAACTTCCCGATCAGCTCGTCCTTGTGCAGCTGCTCGATGGCGTTCATGTCCGCCACCGCGGCCTCGACACTCGCATACGCCGCGGCGTACACGATCATCGTCTGCTTCTCAGCCATAGTGCCTCCCGCCTCAACGTAACCAGGACGAACTCACGCTAACGCGCCGCCGCGAGCACCGGCTAGCCCCGACCTCTCGTGGTAGCCGGGCGTCTTCCTGATCACCAACAGCGCAGCGAGCGAGGCGGTCCGAACGTCGAACCAGCGCTGCCTCGGCTCCCCGATGTCACAGCCGGCCTGGGCTGTCTCGTCTCGGGGGTCTAGCGCACGAACGGTGTTTCCGGCGGTTCCGGCGGTTCCCATCAGTAGGTCTCGGCGGCCGGGAAGCGGTCGCCGAAAGTTCCAGGAGATCTGGCTGCGCTACGCGGCATCGACGACCGCGCCCGCCTCGCCAAAGGCGTTCCTGTCCGCCGTAGTCACCCGGGTCTCGATCGACGTGCTGCGTTCGGCGCGGCTGCGGCGGGAGGCGTCGTCGGGCTTCCGCGACCGGGACGGCAAGATCGTCAACACCTGGGCCCTCGACATCCAGGACGGGCAGATCCAGACCATCCGCACGGTGCTCAACCCCGACAAGCTGGCGCACGTGGGTCCGGTCGCCGACGCCTGGGCGGTCCTCCACGAGGCGTACCTGGCTCGCCGGCCCACGGACTGATCTGAGACAGACCAGGCCTCGTGCTCAGTGCACGCTAACGGGTTTGGATGCTGACGCGTGCGCGCAGACCGCCGAGTCTGGAGGCACCGAGGGACAGCTGCCCGCCATGTCGAATGGCTTCGGCTTCGACGATGGCGAGACCGAGTCCGCTGCCTGCCGCGGCGGCACCAGGGCCACGCTGGAAGCGGCGCATGACGCGTTCGCGTTCGGCCGGCGGGATGCCGGGGCCGTCGTCGTCGACCACGATCTCGGCTCCGCCGTTGAGCTGTGCGACCTGGATCGTGATGTGCCCGCCGGGGCGTCCGTGCCGGGCAGCGTTTTCGAGCAGGTTCTCGATCACGCGCCAGAGCCCGTCACCATCACCGATGACTGTCGGTCCGGACTCGGGCAGGTCGGTGTCGATGGACAAGTCCGGGTGGCGCGTGCGCGTCACGTAGACGGCGCTGTCCGCGATGTCGCCTAGGTCGACGTCTCCGCCGGACCGTTCAAGGCCTGCTTCGCCGCGGGCGAGGCTTTGCAGGCCGTCGACGAGTCGGTTCATCCGCTCCGATTGCTGGGTCGCGACCTCAAGGGCTAGTTTGCGCTCATCCGCGTTGGCTTCCGGGAAGCGTGCGATGTCGAGGTTAGAGCGGATGGACTGCAGCGGGGTGCGCAGCTCGTGGCCAGCATCGGCGGCGAAACGTCGGGCCGCGACGAGCGCTTGCTCGCGCGCGGTGACGGCGCTCTCGAGGCGGGCAAGCATCCCGTCCAGTTCTCCGGCGAGCGCGGCGACCTCGGTTGGTTGACCGGGCTCTCGGACCCGGATGCCGAGATCGTCGGCGTCGCTGATGCGCGCCGCTTTCCGGCTAAAGAGCTTGAGCGGGCGCAATGCGAGGCGGGTTACGAGCAGCGTAGCGACGAGTGCGATGACGAGTCCGGCGAGAGTGGTCCAGATCACGGTTGTGCGCAGGCTCGCGGCTCGCGCAGAGATCCGTTCCAGTGCGCCGACCTCGATCAACAGTCCGGCGGGACCACCGACCACTGCGCTGCGCCAATGCGCGCCCGCGATTTTCGTCGTACGCGCCCCGGGTCGCGTCGGCATTGCCGGGAAACCATTCGGGACCGTGCCAAGTATGAGCTGCTCACCGGTTTGCGGATTCACCGCGCGCACGAAAGTGATCTGCCCGACGGGGCTGGCCGTGTCTCCGCTCGCGGCGAAGGCGTCACGGAGCGGCCTCCGCACGTCAACGCGCGCGGGCGGCGGGCCGTTCGGTGGCGGCGGCTCTGGTTCCGGCTGCCCGTTCCTGTCGACGACTTGCAACGGCACCGCTGCGCCGGATGTGCTCGCAGGCGGGAGGATGCCGAGGGTGCCTGCCACCCACGGGGTGAGGTTCCCGGCAATGCGCTGTAGTTCGCCGGCAGCATCGCGGCGGTCGCGCTGCTCGGTCACGTTGACGATCAGTAAGCCCCCGCCAATGAGCACCGCGGCTACGACGACGAGCACCCCGGCGGTGACTCGAACGCTCAGCGACGACTTCATCCTGGTCGTCGCAACACAAAGCCCACCCCCCGCACGGTCTCTAGTATGCGAGGCGCACCCGCACTGTCCAGCTTGCGACGCAGGTGGGAGATGAAAACGTCCAGCGCGCGGCTTTCCGGCGCGAAGTCGTAACCCCAGACCAGGTCCAGCAGCCGGTCGCGGCTGAGGGTGACGCCGGGATTGCGAGCGAGCGTCTCGAGGAGGGCGAGTTCACGCCGGGTCAGGCGCAGATCGCGACGGTCCCACGTGGCCACGAGCGCATGAGAGTCGACGAGCAATGGGCCCAGCCGCAGCGGGGGATCGACGTCGGCCGCCAGCTCCGAGTGGTATGCGGCGCGGCGCAGCAGCGCTCGCAGCCGCGCCGTCAGCTCATCCATCGCGAAGGGCTTGACCAGGTAATCGTCCGCGCCGGCCTCCAATCCGGCGATGCGATCATCGACCTGATCAAGCGCCGACAGGATCAGGATCGGCGTCGCGAGGCCGCCGGCGCGCATCCGTGAAGTCACGATCCGGCCGTTCAGATCAGGCAAGCCGACATCGAGCACGACGGCATCGATCCGGTCGGCTGCGACCGCGCGCAGCGCCTGGGCACCGTCCGCAGCAGTCACCACGGTGTATCCCTCGAGTTCGAGCCCACGCCGCAGCGAATCGACAATTGCCTCGTCGTCGTCGACAACCAGAACGCGCGCCCTGGTCATGCGACCGATCCTCGCTTGAGCACCCGAGCCCGGCGCCAGTACCGGACAGTCGGGCCGCGGTTGAGCTGAGGGCTGCCGAACACGAACACAATGATGAACTCTGCGGAGACGCTGCCGTTTGTGCTTGTCCCGACTCCGCAAATGGAGGGCTCGTTGTCGTTACCGGCGTGCACAAGTTCCCCGATCTCGCTGACAAGGAGAACGTCGTAGTAGGGCGGCCGTGCCGTGTCAACCTCGCGGCAGAATGCTCGCCGCGACGCCCGACGTCGCAGCGGCATTCTGTCTGTTCGACTTAACCGTTGCTGCTGCCCCTGCTGGCCCCGGCTGAACGAGAACACCGGGATGATGCGCGATACCAGGATCGCAAGTGCCGCCGCCCTCCCCCCCGCGGCGGCTTTCTCGCGACCCTGGCCCGCCCGCCGCGCCTGTGGCATCCGCCAGGCGCGGTGGTCTGTGCACGCCGGTCCGGCCCGACCGTCGCGAACGCGCGCGTAGCGCGGCCCATCAACGGCTCCCTCCGCGGGCCGTCGTCTCTGCCGGTGCAGTCCTGAGCACCGAAACTGCGGAGAGCGAACGTGCCGACCATGGCGCAGCACATTCGCACCCAAGTGTTAATGAATCCCTAACGCAGTTGCCCTCGCGCCGCGCTCCGTTGTCGCCTCGCGACCCCGTATGGCATCCTCCCGCCAAGGGGGATCACGGATGACCGAGCCTGACGCGGCAGCCGACGCCGAATTCCTGCGTGAGCTCGCGAATGTGCTCGACCCAAATACCGCCAATTCCGGTGCGCTGCGGGAAAGCGGCCAGAATCAGGCCGACGCCGCAGACAGGCTGCGCCGCATCGCGGACCACCTCCAGCGGATCGCGTCGGGCGGTGACCGGCCGGCGCCCGAGGGGCTCACTGCGGACCCGATGCCGTACGAGCCTGAACCACCACCGTGACAGGGGCAACCCCCGTCGGGACCGTCTACGGCCCGGACTTGTCGAACCACAACAGCAGTGTCGACTTCGCCGCCCTGGACGCGCTGCCGGACGTGCACCTCGTCACCCACAAGATCACCGAGGGAGTGGGCTGGACGGACCCGCTCGTCGCGCAGCGCGCCGCGTCGCTGCAGCGGTTTGCTGCCCCTGGCTTCTACCACGTGCTCTGGCCCACGAACAGCCAGGACAATCCGCAGAACCAGGCGAAGTGGTTCGTTGACGAGGTCGTCCGAGTGGCGCCGTGGATGGTCCGGCACCGATGCCCGGTGCTGCAGGGTGACTTCGAACTGTTCAGCAACTTCGTCCCCTACCGGGCGCCGACGATCATCGAGTGCAACCGGTGGATGTCGTGGGTGGCGCACTACTGGGCGCAGGCCGGCGGCAATCCACCTGCGATCGTCGCCTACGCCCCGTATTGGCTGTACGGCACCGCAGTCACAGGGCTGGACGCGCCGTGGTGGGCATCCAGTTACGTGCCCGGGTCCGGGAACTACCACAACCTGTACCCCGGCAATGACGCCGCGCGGTGGGAGCAAGTCCCAGGTCACCCGGCGGTGATCCTGCAGTACACCGACGCGGCTACGTTCCCGGGCGCGGCGGCCGGCGTGGACGCGAACGCGGTCCGTGGCGTGTCCACTGCTGCCGAGCTACAAGCCCTACTGATCGGAGGTACACCCGTGACCGATGAAGAAATCCAGGCCATCGCCCAGGCTGTCTGGGCCAGGGGCCTTACGTACCCCGGCGGTTTGACGATCGCCGCCGGCACCCGGCTCGCCACTGTCGACCACAACACCAATAACCTCACCACGGCAACAAGTGGCAACGTTTGGGATGAGAACATCGCCGGTCCAGGTGGCACAGTGGTCGATTCGGCGCGCGATCGGCTGGGAAAGATCAGCCACAATGTCGGCGTCGACCTACCCGGGCAGATACTCGCAACAGGGGCTACGACCACAAACGCGATACAGACCGAACTCGACGACGTCAAAACGCAGCTTGCTGCGATCACAGACGCACTCGCCGCCTTGTCGCGGCAGATCGCGGCGATCCCCACCGGCGGCCCCACGAGTTTCACCATGACCGGCCGGCTCGAGCCCGAGCCGCCGCCGGCGGCCTAGTGCCCAGTGGTTCGCGACACGAACACCAGACTCTGTCGATTAGGAGCTAATAATCATGATCGCGCGCATCTGGCGAGGCTGGACCACAGCAGCAAACGCAGACGCCTACCAGCACGTAGTCAGCACTCAGGTCTTGCCGGACATCGCCGCCCGCAATCTCGAGGGCTATCACGGCACCTACTTGTTGCGCCGAACGCTCGAGAGCGGCGAGGTGGAGTTCTCTACGATCATGTTGTTCGACTCGATCGACAACGTGAAGGCGTTCACCGGCGAGGACTACTCCGTCGCGCACGTGCCACCGG
>DATFRC010000158.1:0-7391 GCA_035263725.1 Jatrophihabitantaceae bacterium
TCCGCCTGGTGTCCGGGAGCTACCCAAGCGGCAGCGGGCAGATCGCGGTGACCTCCGGAGTGGCCGCAACGTTCAGCCTCGCGATCGGAGACACGTGGCGCGTGAACGGGCAGGACAGGCGCGTCGTCGGCATCGTCGAGAACCCGAAGGACCTGCAGGACGCGTTCGCGCTGGTGGCCCCGGGGCAGATCGCTGCGCCGTCCGGTCTGACGTTGCTCACGGACGCCCCCGGGTCGGCGGTCGCGCAGTTCCAGCCACCCGGCACGGATCTTCAGTCAGTCATGTCTAACGGCAGCAGCGCAGCGGCCCAACGGCGATCCCAAGCGCTGGCGGTGCTGCTGCTCTCCACCATCGGGCTCACGTTCATCGGACTGCTGGCGGTCGCCGGATTCACCGTGATGGCCCACCGCCGGTTGCGCGCGCTCGGCATGATCGGCGCGATCGGCGCGACCGAACGCCAGGTTCGGCGCGTGATGCTGGCCAACGGGGCAGCCGTCGGCACCGTCGGCGCCTGTGCCGGAACGGTCCTCGGGCTGCTCGTGTGGTTCGCGCTGCGCGGGCCGTTCGAGCACCTCGTCGGGCACCGCATCGACCCGCTCAAGATCCCTTGGTGGGCAGTTATCGGCGGTGCGGCGCTGGCCGTCGTCACCGCGCTCGCCGCGTCGTGGTGGCCGGCTCGATCGGCCGCCCGGATGCCGATCGTCGCGGCACTGTCCGGGCGGCCGGCTCCCCCGAAACCCGCCCACCGGTTCGCGCTGCTCGGCACGGCGCTCGCGGCAGCCGGTTTCGTCCTGCTCGTGCTCGCGCATGCGCAACACGCGCCGCTGATCGTCACCGGAATCCTCTCGATCACGGCCGGCATGCTGCTCCTCGCGCCGCTCGGCATCCGCACCCTCGCCGCCGGCGCTCGCCGGGCACCGGTCGCGGTGCGCTTGGCGGTGCGCGATCTTGCCCGATACCAGGCCCGCTCCGGGGCGGCGCTGGCCGCGGCCAGCCTGGCGGTTGGCATCGCCGCCACGATCGCGATCAACGCCGCCGCCCAACAAGCGGCCGATCACACCCTCACCGGCGGGAACCTGCCCGCGAACCAGCTACTCGTGTGGATCGACGGCAGTCCTGGCAACCCGGGAGGTCCGGCGACCGCCGCTAACGGCGCCCGGACAGCCGGTCAGAGCGCCGCGATGATTGCAACCGCACGACGCACGGCAAACGCGATCGCGCAGTCGCTGGGCGCGCGGCACGACCTCGAACTCGACGCCGCCGTGAACTTGCACAGCGACGCGCCGCCCGGCACACCTCCGGATCTCAGCCGGGCCATCCTCGTCCACCCCATGACCAAGAACGGTCAGCACGGATTCAGCCTGGTCGAAACGCCGTTCGTCGCCTCGCCGGCGATCCTCGACTTCTACGGCATCCCGGCCGGCACCATCGACCAGAGTGCCGACATCGTCACCGCCCACACCGACTTGTCCGGCGTCCAGCTCAGCTACGGACTTCGCGACTCGTTCCGATCGGTGACGATCCAGGTCACGAAGCGGCTGCCGAACTACACATCCGCACCGAACACGCTGCTCACGGAGAAAGAGATGAGTGCACTCGGGCTGACGCCCCAGCCGGTCGGATGGCTGCTGGAGACGGCCCAGCCGCTGACAGCGGCGCAGATCACCCACGCCCAGCACCAGGCTGCGGCCGCGGGGATCAGCATCGAAACGCGCACTGCATCGGACCATTCACTCCAGCGGCTGCGCGACTACTCGACGCTGACCGGTGTGCTGGTGGCGCTCGGGGTGCTCGCGATGACGATCGGTTTGATCCGCAGTGAGACCGCCGGCGATCTGCAGACACTGACAGCCGTCGGAGCCGGCACCCGCACCCGTCGCACCCTGACAGCAGTCACCGCCGCGGCCTTGGCGCTACTCGCCGGGATCATCGGCACGGCGGGCGCGTACCTGGCACTGTGCGCCTGGCACTGGCACCACCTGAGCTATCTAGCCCATCCGCCGTACCTCAACCTCGCCGTCATCGTCTTCGGGTTGCCGATCGCGGCGTTCCTGGGCGGCTGGCTGCTCAGCCGCGCCCCGGCCCGCATCTCGCAGCACCGTCTTGAGTGACTACCTGCTGACAGTTACCTGAGTCGTTGAGGCGACCGGTCGGAGACGATCTCGCGAAGTCGCACGCGTCTGCCGGTCCGCAGGATCGCCCTCCGGTAGACGGTGGCGGCGAGTCTGGCCACCACGGCGACGCTCGCCAGGGTGATGAGCGCGGACAGCGTGAACTGCCACCACGTCGCCGAGCCGAGCCCGACGAGGGCGGTCATCGCGAAGGGCGCGGTGGGCGGCAGATACGCGAGCACCTTGAAGTAGGTGGCTGGTGGGCCGCCGGCGCTCAGCACGGTGATGCTCAAGACGTATATGGCGATGATCGGAGCCGCCAGGGGTATGGCCAGGCTCTGTACCTGGTCCTGGCGTTCAGCCATCGAACCGGCAGCAGCGTAGAGCCAGCTGTAGAAGGCGTAGCCGAGCAGCAGCCACAGCACGGTCGAAAGCAGCACCAGCGGCGCACTTCCCCGCAACAAGTCGGAGCCGACGGCCCGGCCGAGCACGAGGGCGAACGCCGCCAGCACGGCAGCCTGCGTGAACACTACGACGCCGATGCCGATCACCTTTCCGGAGAGCAGTTGCAGGGGACGCACGGTTGCGAGCAGCACTTCGACGACCCGGCTCGACTTCTCCTCCATCACCCCGATGAGCGTCCAGGTGAGGTACTGGGTCAGCATGAGCATGAGAACGATCAGGCCGATCACCGCCGTCGTACGAGCGGGTGTCGTGGTGCGCGCCGGATGCAGGGCGGTGATCAGCAGCGGCGTGGCACCGGCCAGCTGCGCCTGCTGCGTCGGTGTGAGGCCCGCGGCCTGCATGGCCTGTTTGGCGCCGAGGATCTGCGCGAGGGCGCGGGCGAACGTCGCAGTCTGCGACGTGTCACCGCTGCTGGGCGCGCGCTTGACGAGGAGCCGCTCGCCGTCTACGACGACAACGTCGAGATGCCCGGACTGCAGCGCGTTCTCCGCGCTCGTTGTGTCGGTCTCACTCACCAGGTGCACGTCGCCGCCCACGCTCACTGCTGCGGTACTGATCGCAGGTTGCAGCGACGGGGGCGACTGCCCGACGACCCCGACCTGCAGCGCCTGCGACTTTCCCTTCGTCGCCGCCGGGATGATGATCGCGGCGGCCACCCCGAGCACGAGCAGCACCGTGGCGACGCGGAAGATGCGCCCGCGAACGCGTTGCCGAATCTCCCTGCCGGCGACCAGGCCGACGACGCCCAGCACCGGCGCGCCGTCACCTGCCCGGCCCGAGGCAGGGCGCCGGGCGAGCAGCGACCCGGTGCGCCCGCGCCGGCGCAGCCGCACCGCGACGAACACCAGCACCACGGCGAGGATGACGACCGGCAGGAACTGTCTCATGCCATCGCCTGCCGGAAGACCTCGGACAGCCGCCGACGAGCGAAGACGAACTCGGTCACCCGACCGGCCGCCATGGCCGCAGCCAATACAGCCTGGCTGTCGACCGACTCATCGAGCACGAGGCGTACCGCACCACCGTCGAGCTCGGACACTTTGACGCCGTCCAGCTGCCGGGCCCAGGCGCCGTCGCGATCACCCACGACGCGCACCACCAGCGAACGCGGCCCACCGGTCGCGAGCTCGTTCACGCTGCCGGTGACGACGAGCCGGCCGTGGTCGATGATCGTGACCGAGTCGCAGAGGTCCTCGACCAGATCGAGCTGATGGCTCGACAACAACACGCAACACCCGGCCCGCGCCTGCTGAACGAGAACCTCGCCGATGGCGTCAATGCCCGCTGGGTCCAGTCCCGCGAGCGGCTCGTCGAGAACGAGCAGCTCCGGCTCGTGCACCAACGCGGCGGCCAGTTGCACCCGCTGCTGGTTGCCGTGCGAGAGCGACTCCAGCTTGCTGGTCGCTCGATCGGCGATGCCGAGCTGTTCCAGCCAGGTCTGGGTCGCGCTCGCCGCAGCGCGCCCGGTCATCCCGTGCAGCCGGCCCAGGTACTCCAACTGCTCCCCGACCAGCATCCCGGGATAGAGGCCGCGCTCCTCGGGCATGTAACCGAAGCGGCGCCGCTGTGCCGCGCCGACCGGCGATCCGTGCCACCACACGGCCCCGGCGTCCAGATCGATCAGCCCGAAGATCGCCCGCATCGTGGTCGTCTTGCCGGCGCCGTTCGGGCCTAGGAACCCGACGACCTGGCCGGACGGAACGCTGAACGTCAGGTTGTCGAGCGCGGTGAGCGCACCGAACCGGCGTGTCAGCCCGCAAAGCTCGAGCGCGCCACCACCTGCGGGCCCGTCGTTCTCAGGGAATCCGGGCGTCGTGGCGTTCCCGGGCACGCTGCCTTTCCTCTTCGGTCAGATCCGACTCGCGGACCGGCACCACGAGGCTCCAGTGGTTGCCGACCGGACAATGCTGCACCCGGGCCACGACAAGGTCGATTGCCTTGAGGTTTACACCGGGAATCCACAGCGTGGTGAACAGATGACCCTGCAGGCAACGCACGATCACGTTGCCCCCCAGCTTGTAGCCGAGCCGTCGCGCGATCAGCGTGTACGCCACGATGCCCGTCGTCACGACAACGAAGCGGCCGACGCGCGACTTCCGCCGCGGAGCGCTCATCGGGATTAGCCTCCCATTCGCGATTAGTCGCAGTGCTGAGAACGTTACTACCGATGAGACTAATGCCGCTAGGCTGGGCCCATGGCGAGTGCCGACCTGCTGCTGCACCCGGTCCGGCTGCGGATCGTGCAGGCATTTCTCGGTGACCGTGCACTCACCACCAGCGAGCTGCGCGCTGAACTTCCGGACGTTCCGGCGGCCAGCCTGTACCGCCACGTCGCTCGCCTCGTCGCCGCAGGAGTGCTCGCCATCGTCGCGGAGCGCCGGGTCCGCGGAGCGGTCGAACGCACCTACGTGCTGCGCACGGCAGCCGCACGCATCGGCATGGACGAGGTCGCCTCGATGACGCCCGAGGAGCATCGGCAGGCCTTCCTGGCCTTCGTTGCCGGCCTCATCGCCGACTTCGACCGCTACCTGGCCCGCGACGACTTCAACCCCGCCCGCGACTTCGCCGGGTACAACCTGGCAGGCATGTGGCTGGACGACACCGAGATGCTCGACTTCAGCCGCGAACTGCTCCGGGTCGTCCAACCCCACCTCGCGAACGCACCGCGCCCCGGGCGCAAGCAGCGAATTCTCGCCACCGTGCTGCTGCCCGGCAGCGAGGCTTAGCCGAGTCGTCAGACGAGTTGTCCGTGTGTCCCAGCGTCAGGACGCCGCAACACACGGACAACTGCAAGAAACGGCGGAGATCTAGGACGCGGATTCCCGGCGCGGCAGCCGCCAACCCGGCCGGACGTAGTGGCAGGTGTAGCCGTTCGGGTAGCGCTCGAGGTAGTCCTGATGCTCCGGTTCGGCCTCCCAGAACGGCCCGGCCGCGCTGACCTCGGTGACGACCTTGCCCGGCCACAGTCCGGACGCGTTGACGTCGGCGATCGTGTCCTCCGCGATCCGCTTCTGCTCATCGCTGGTGTAGAAGATCGCCGAGCGATAGCTCGCCCCGATGTCGTTTCCCTGACGGTTCTTCGTCGTCGGGTCGTGAATCTGGAAGAAGAACTCCAGCAGGTCGCGGTACGAAGTCTTCGCCGGATCGAAGATGATCTCGATCGCCTCAGCGTGTGTTCCGTGCTTGCGATACGTCGCGTTCGGCACGTCGCCGCCGGTGTATCCGACCCGGGTCGAGATCACGCCAGGCTGCTTGCGGATCAGGTCCTGCATCCCCCAGAAGCACCCACCGGCAAGCACCGCGCGCTCGGTCGTCGTTGTCGTCATCTACTCGCTCCTTCGTTGGCGACATGTATAACGTTCCCGGTCGCCACCGCCTTCCCGCCGCGACTGCCGGGAGCGTGCCGGATGCCGGCCAATGACCTGCCAATATCAGCCTACGGGCCGGGGCTGGCGTCGAAGGTCGTTCGCTCGCGGCGCGGATCGCCCAAACCTCGCTGTCGTCCCGGACGCCGCGGACGCACTCTGCATTGACACTCCCGTCAAAAGCAGCGTAGCTTCCGGCCTACCGACAACGTTGTCTTCCCAGGTGGCTGGGGATCTTGGCTGCTCCCCGGCGGGGAGAGGAGCTATTGATGCGAGGCACTAAGCCGTCACCGTTTACTCGGCGCCAGATGGTTCTCGGGATCGTCGCCGCGACCGTTCTCGCAGTTGTGACATCGATGGCCGCGGCAGTCGCCACGCCCAGTCCGAGCCCGGCACCGCCGACACCCGGCTCCAGCGCTCCGGCCAAGCCGGGCAACGCCAAGAAGGCGCAACGGGCGACGTGTACCGAGGGGCCGAACGGGCTCCCGGTCAACTGCCAAGCCCAGGTGCCCGCGTCGAAACTTCCGGCTGCCGCGAAGAACAAGGCCGCGGCCGCACCCCAAGCGGTCAGCAATCCGGCAACGCTTGTAGATACCCGGACGTGGACCACCGGCGGCGGCAACACGTTCCCTGGCGCCGAGGTGCCCTTCGGCATGGTGCAGTGGAGCCCGGACACGATGCCAGGCCGTAATGCCGGCGGTGGTTACTCATTCGGCGAGTCGTCGATCACCGGCTACTCCCTGACGCACGTCAGCGGTCCGGGATGCGGCGCGGCCGGCGACGTGCCTATGTTGCCGGTGACCGGCCCGCTGCCGGGCGGTGACCCGAACAACGTGCAGACCGGGTTCACCAACGCCAACGAGGTGGCGCAGGCCGGCTACTACTCGGCGCAGTCCAACCAGCCGAACACGATCACCTCGCAATTCACCGCGACCGCGCACAGCTCCATGGCGCGCTTCACCTACCCCGCCACCACGCAGGCCGGCTTCCTCGTCAAGCTCCACGACAGCCAGAACAGCGAGTTCGCGCCCAGCACCGGGACGGTCGTCAACAACCACGAGATTTCCGGGTCCGAGACGAGCGGCCACTTCTGTGGCGAGGGCAACAACGACGGCCAGCAGCAGGAATACACCGTCCATTTCGACATCACCTTCGACCAGCCGTTCACTGCCTCGCAGGTGATCCCTGGCGGCGACGGCACCCCCAACGCCGTCTACCTGACCTTCGACACAACCACCAACGCGGTCGTGCAGGCCAAAGTTGGCATCTCCTACGTCAGCGACGACAACGCGCGGCTGAACTGGCAGAGCGAGAACCCCGGGTGGGACTTCGACGCCACGAAGGCGGCCGCGCAGTCCACGTGGAACACATTGCTCGGGCGGATTCAGGTGTCCGGCGGCAGCGTCGCCCAGACCCAGCAGTTCTACAGCAACCTCTACAAGGTCTTCGT
>DATFRC010000159.1:0-36202 GCA_035263725.1 Jatrophihabitantaceae bacterium
GACTCCCAATCGGCGGTTGGCCATATTGCTGGCGATGGCCATGTTCGTGTTGGTCGTCGACACGTCTCTCATGAACGTCTCGATCTCGGCCGTTGTTCGAGATCTGCACACCACCGTCAGTGGCGTCCAATCGACGATCGCGCTCGAGGCGCTGGTATCCGCGGCGTTCATCCTCATCGGCAGCAAGGTCGGTGACCTGATCGGACGCAAGCGCGCATATGTCCTGGGATTGCTCGGCTATGCGGCCGGGGCGATTGCCATGACACTCGCGCAAAGCCTGACGGCAGTCATCATTTTCTGGGCGATCATCGGCGGACTCGGGGCATCGCTGCTGCTTCCCTCGATGCAGTCCCTCATCCACGGAAACTTCGAAGGAGCCGCGCAGCGGAAGGCCTACGCCCTGGTAGGTGCGGCGGCGGCAATTGCCGCAGCCGTCGGCCCACTCCTCGGGGGCTTCATCACCACCTACCTGTCTTGGCGCATCGCATTTCTGCTCGAGGCGGTCATCATCGCGATCGTGCTGTCCGGAATTCGACTTGTTCGTGACGCCCCCTACCACGGCTCTCGCGAGGTGGACGGCGTGGGTGCCGTGCTCTCAGTCGTCGGAATGGGGGGAATCGTCCTGGGCATCCTGCTCTGGCAGGAGGGTGGGGAATCGGTAGGGATAGTCCTGGCGGTCGGCGCGGCCGGCCTGGCGGGGCTCGTCTACTGGCTGATCCAGCGCAAACGGCGAGGGCGGGCGACGCTGCTCGATCCGGGGCTTTTCCGGTCCAACATGTTCCGGCTCGGGATCACGCAACAGATGCTGCAGCAGATCGCGCTCGGCGGAATGATGATCGTGCTGCCGATCTACCTGCAGATGGTGCTCGAGTACAACGCGATGGAGGCCGGCTTGGCGATTGCGCCGCTGTCGCTCAGCATGTTCGCGATCGCTCTGCTCGCGGGCAAGAGAGCCGGCCGGCGCCGGGCCAGCACCATCGTCGGGTTCGGCTTTGCGCTGATGCTGATCGGGCTCGTCGTCCTCGTGCCGCTTGTGCCCCGGGTGGACTCCGGCTGGTACCTGTTCGGCCCCCTGCTCGTGGCTGGATCCGGTCTTGGTCTCCTGGTCTCGCAGCTGAACAACTACACGCTCAGCCCGATCAGCGAGGAACGGGTCAGCGAGGCCGCCGGCGTCAACTCGGCGGCGGGCTCGTTCGGGCTGTCCTTCGGGCTAGCGTTCGCCGGCGCCATCATGCTGGCAACGCTGTCGCTGACGTTCACGAATATGGCGCAGAACAGCAAGGTTCTGGCCCCGGCCCAACAGCAGCAGGTGGCTGACGCGCTCAATCACGACGCCGAGGTGATGACCAACACCCAGTTGCAGCAGCAGCTTGCCGACCAGCCGAAAGCGACTCAGGACGAAATCGTCCGGATCAACACTGACGCCCGCCCGATCGCACTGCAGGTGGCGCTGCTGATACCGCTACTCGCCGGCCTGATCGGCCTGTTCAACTCCTTCCGGATGGCGCGGCTACCGGATCCGGTTGCCTCGAACGCTGCCGAGGGTGCCGCCTGGGCTTGACGCTCCGCCCGCCAGCTACTACTGAGTATGTAGTTCAACGCCGAGTGAGCGCATCAGGACATACGGTCCTAGCCCAAGCACACCCCCTTCGCCTACTCTCAGCAACGACGTAGGGGTATCGGCCGTTGGGGGGCCTTAATGCGGGGCGACGCTGGCAAGGTCGTGGCCAGCCGGGCTTCGCCGCTGCTCGGCGCAAGGCTGCGCCCGGCGACGCTGCCCGATCAGCACGTTCGGCGGGATCGCCTGCTCAGGCTTCTCGACGCGACCACGACCGCCTCCGTCACCCTGATCAATGCACCTGCTGGCGCCGGGAAAACCACACTGGCCGCCAGCTGGGTGGCGGAATCCACGTCTCCGACAGCGTGGGTGGCGATCGACGACACGGACCGCGACGCCGGGCAGTTCTGGGCTGCCGTGATTGCCGCGCTTCAGGCATTCGTTCCGGGATGTGGGGAATCTAGCGCGATATCGAGGAAGCGCCGGCCCTCGCTGCGAGAAGTCGTCGACAACCTGTTGGACGACCTCGACGCCGAGGATCGCCAGCCCAGCTACCTGGTCATCGATGATGTGCAGCTCGTGGACGATGTGGACCAGGTTGGCACCTCACTCGCCCGGTTCCTGGAACATCTGCCCAGCTGGTTGCACGTTGTGCTGCTGTCCAGGCGAGATCTGAACCTGGCGCAAGACCGCATGCGCGCCCGCGGCCAGCTCGGGGAGGTGCATTTCGCGGAGCTGCGGTTCTCGGATGATGAGGCGAGACAGCTGCTGTCGCGACTCGCTGCCTCACTGTCGCCCGAGACGGTTGACGCTGCCGTCGCGAGTTCCGCGGGATGGGCTGCCGGCCTGCAATTGACGGCGATCGCGGCCCGCGCATCAGGAGCGCAGCACAGCCTCAACGACATCGTTCACGGCGAGGACCTGCTGATCCACGACTATGTCTGGCGCGAGGCTCTCGGCGGTGAGGCGCCCGAACTCGTCGAGGCGATGCTGAACGTCGCTGTCGCTGACCGCGTCAACACGAGCCTCGCCCAGGCGCTGACCCTTCGCTCGGACGCCGGAGCGTTGCTGCTACGCGCCGAAGCGCGCGGCCTGTTCGTGACGCGCGTCGCCGCCGAAGGCTGGTTCGAAATACACGCACTAGCTCGGGCCGCGCTCAGGGCTGAGCTTGCCAGCCGCTCCCCCGTCCGATTGGCCGAGCAGCACGCCCGAGCGGCACGGTGGTTCGAGGACGCGGGAGAAATACCGCAAGCTCTGGAGCACTGGCTCGATGCCGGCCGCTCTCGCGAGGCACTGCGCCTACTTGCCGCCTCTGCTGCCGACTTGTATGACAGCGGCCGCGAGGCGACGATTCAGCGGACAATGGCGGGTTTGGCGACAAACGTCGCCACTGACGATCTTGACGCAATGATCGAGTACACCTGGTGTCACTTGCAGGTCAACCGCCACCGGTTCCTGGAGCTCCAAGAGCTGGTGAGCTGGTGGACCAACCGCTCGGCGGCTGACAACACGACCAGGGCCCGCGTGCGGATCCTGGAGTCGATCGCGGCGACCATGACCGGCAAGTGGGCTAAGGGTGGTCAACTGGCCCGGCAGGCAATTGCCGAGCTGGGAGACGATGCGTGGCGAGATCCGCTCGGTCGCTTCGGGTGGAACATGATTGCCCGCGACATTGCGCTGTCCGAGCGCTGGGACGACGAATCCGATGAGGTGTGCGAGGCTCGGCTTGCCCTAGGACGCGCACCTCGGCGGCGGATCGCCTTCGAGGGAACGCGAGCGCTGGGAACGGCGCTGGCCGGCCGGCCTGTCGACGCTTTAGGGATTGCGGCCGCGGCAAGGCGTGCCGCGACCGTCGCGAACATGACAATTCTGCAAAGCGAGCTGGCCCTGGCCGAGGCTGTTGCCCACCGCGAAGTCGGCGACCGTACGCGCGCCGTCGCCGAGTTGGAGGCGCTCGCACAAACGGCGACAGAGGCCGTGTTCCATACGAAGATCCTGGCTTACTGCGAACTTGCTCACGCGTATCTCGATGACGGTGACCTCGACAGTGCCCGGCAGGCGTTCGTGACCGCTGAAGGCCTTGCCGATGCTGAGTCATTCAGATTCGACGGACGCAGCTGGATCAGTCGCGCCGGCATTCGCCTGACACTATCTACCGGCAGGCTCGGCGACGCCCGCGATTTCGCTGATGCGGAGTCGGATCCGTTCTGGGCGGCCGTTGCCAGGGCTCGGGTCAGCATCGCTGACGACGACCAAGGTACGGCTGCAATTGCCCTCGAGACGGCGATACCTCGATGCGTGCGGCACGAGGTCATCGCCGGGCTGCTGACTGCACGCTGCACCGACGACCACGACGAATCACTCAAGCTCGCGACCGGCGCCGTCGAGCAGGCGGCGCAGGCCGGCATCTTGCAGACCGTGGCATCTGAAGGCGCCGACATACTCGAGCTTGTCGAGCGGGCAGCATGGCGGGTGCCGGGCCCGTGGCTGGAGCGCCTGCGTCGCACGGCCGCGTCGTCAAGCCTGCACGTTCGCGTGCCGAAGCTCATCGATCCGCTCACCGAACGCGAGCGCGACGTCCTGCGCTTCCTGCCCAGCCGCCTCACCATCCGCGAAATTGCTGACGAGCTATTCGTCTCCGTTAATACCCTGAAATTCCACTTGAAGGTGATTTACCGTAAGCTAGGTGTCAGCTCCCGTGCCGAGGCCGCCGAGCTGGCCCGCCGGATGTCGCACCTGTCCTGACCCGACCGGCGCGGGGTCGTGCACGGTCCGGCGCCGCCCGAGACGCCCCGGATTCCGTAGGAGACGACAAAATGGATAAGTTATACGGAGTCATCATCAAGACGTCACCGATGGTGCGGCCATGAGCAGGCCGACCGGTTGGCTGGTGACGCCGACGCAAGCCATCATGGGGCGCAAGGGCCCCTTCAAGTACCGCTTGTACTTCGGGGCCGGCGGTCTTGCGTTCGGGCTCGCAGTCGGGGTCATTTCGGGCATCAGGATCGGCCGCAACAGCGGCGACCACGGGGCGTCGACCAAAGGACCCAGGCCGATCAAAGCGCCAGCCGGCCCCAGGTGGTCGGCCGCCACCTCGCCACTCGCGCGGCGGCGCGGCCCTCGCCGACCCTCGGCCGAGCCCGAGGCCGCTTCGGCCAATCCCTCGGACGTCACTGACGAGGTGCTCGGGACGCGTCCGGCACAGACCGCTTGACGCGGCGTGTCCCTAACCTCGGCTTGCGCGGCTGCGCCGCCAAAGCGATAGGCGAACCAGGCCAGCGTGCCCACCGCTGAAACCGCGATGAACAGCAGTCCAGCGGTACGCAGCTCTCCGCCACCGAGTCGCACGTCGAATCCGAGAGCGATGAGAGCGACAACGACGGGCACCACCACGAGAAAAAGGGTGCGTACAACGGTGCCGAAGACAGGGGACCCGCACTGCGGGCGCGCTGCTCACAGCAACGGGGGCATCGACGCTCGCCGGGTCCGCATAAAAGCGCATTGCGCGGTCGCCAATCTCCAGGCTGCTCCGGCGCATGGCCGCAGCCATGTAGGGGGCCCAGACCAGGGGTACGACGAAGCTGACGAGAAGAGCAGGCCAAGGAACAGCCACTGCAGTACCGTCCGGATCAGGCTAGGTTTCTTCTCCTCAGAACCCAATAGACCCAGCAACAAGGCCATCCTTTGATGGTCAGCCATCTGGTGCCACGCGGCAGCCTCGCGTCGGGCCGTGGATTCAGATCCCGCTTGACGCGTTTCAGCTCCGCCTGCGCCTCATGTTCTGACGGATATACACGTTGCAAGACCAGCAGCTCGGCGACACGCGTCTCGTCATCGGCTGCATGGCCTGCCAGCACCGCGAGTGCGAGAACCATTTGTGCTTGCGCAAGCAGCGCAGCACAGAATGCAACCGGAATCAGGACAATGAACGGACCGCCGACCACTGCGCGTTCGGTCATCGAGACGCGGGTTTGCCGGTGCACCACGGCGCGCTGCTGCACATCCGGCTCGGCGGCGACATGCGCCCGCTGGATCTTCTCTACAGCTGACGTCGCCCGACCCGCAAAACGCATGACAGACCACAGTGCGAGATGTTCCGCCGTGTGCTCGGGGTCGGCGTACAAGACGCGCAGCAACGCAGGAGCTTCAGAGATTGCCTCCTGATCAGCTGCTGCGTGTTGCTCGGCCAACTCCGCCACGGCGGAACACCGTCGTCACGCGGCGCTGATCGTCAGGCGAGCGCCTTGGCCTTCGCCTGCTGGAACTCCTCGTCAGTGATCGCACCGCGATCCCGAAGCTCTGCGAGCCGGGCGATCTCGTCGGCTGCCCCGCTCCCATCTGATTGGACGGCGCTACGGATATAAGCGCGTTGCGCCGCATCCTGCTGGGCCGCAGCTTCCGCAGCGTGTTCGCCCATCTTCCTGCCCCGCGCAATCAGGTACACGAAGACGCCGAGGTACGGCAGGAAGATGACGAAGATCGTCCACAGCGCCTTTCCCCAGCCGCTCAAGTCATTGCTGCGGAAGATGTCCCCGAATACGACGATCAGCATCCAGATCCAGATGAAGAACAGGAAGAACCAGAGGAAGGACAAGAAGACCTGCCCCGTGCCGAACTGACTGGCCTCGACCGACATGACCTAAGCACCTCCACACGAATGATTGCGGTCCTGCATTTCTGCAGACCGCGACCGTTACTCTCGGGTGTGCGTGGGTGGGCGGGCCTACCCCGGCGCGGGTAGAAGTTGCCGGACGCGCCGGCCCACGGAACACCCGTACCGGTTGGGCGTTCCGAGGTGTACCGTCTGGTTTGCGACGTTACCGATGACCTGCCGCCCGCGCGCAGATCGCGGTGCAACCTCTGATTCGCAATCTACCCAGCGCTGGGTGGTGCCCGCCCACCCTGATCTCGGCGTTGATGACCGTCGACGCGGTGGCTGCGGGCACCGTGTCGGGCAGCGTGAACAGCTGCTTCAGGTCAGGAGACTTAGGCATGAGGGTGGTCGTTGCGCTCGGCGGCAACGCGCTCCTGCGCTGTAGGCCGCTTGCCACCATCCGGACGATTCTCGTCGCAGCACACGGATAACTGATATCGACGGCGCTTCGCTGGCGCGTCAGACGGCAGTCAGTAGGGCGCCACATGAGGAGGAGCGGTGGCCACCTTCACGGCATGGAAATTCGACAATCCCGACGGGGCGGAGCAGGCCGCTGACATTCTGAAGGATGCGCAGTCGGAACGTCTGATCAAGGTCCTCGACCACGCGGTGATCTCCTGGCCTGTTGGCGCATCCCGACCCAAGATGAAGCAGAGCAGCGACAGCAAATGGCATGACACAGGCTGGGGAGCGTTCTGGGGTCTGATGGTCGGCGCGCTGTTCCTGGTTCCGGTCGTCGGGGCGGCAGCGGGGGCGGGCATCGGCGCGTTGCGCCATGCCACCGAAGGCGTCGGCATTGACAAGGACCAGTTGGAGAAGATCCAGTCGGAGATCACTGAGGGCACCTCAGCGCTGCTTGCGTTCACCGAAGACGGGAATCTCGATCGGGTCGGGGAGCGGTTCCACGGTATGCACTGGACGCTGGTCGAGTCGAACCTCACCCCGGGAGAGCGACGGATCTTGGTCGAGACGTTTGGCGGAGGGTGACCCACGCATCAGCTGATGCGGTGAGCCACAGATAAGCAGCGAGCGAGTCAAAAGCGACGCTGCCCGGCTCGTCTAGGCAAGACCACCGACGAGGGATTGCGACGGGGCCGAACTACGCTAGCGTCGCAGCAACTTGGCCTTCTCGTATTCGAACTCGTCGCGCGACAAAAAGCCGCGAGCGCAGAGATCTGCCAGCTCTGCAAGTTGTTCGATCGGATCCAGCATCAGCGGACCCCAGTCGACCTGCCTGGCCTGGGCTCCCGCCGGGGGCCGCGTGAGTAGGTCCGTGCTCCGGTCACGTCCAAGTCTTTGCTGCCACATCGCCGCCCCGCCCTTCGCTTCGTTCTGATCAGTCAGAGGACTCATCCGCCAATGCAGCTTGGATCCGCTCCGCCGAAATGCGCTCGCCTGCCACGATCTGCCCGCCCGCCCGGGCGGCAGCCGCCGAGAGTGGTCTGGCCCACTGGTCCTCCGCAACCAGCACCACGCCCGCGGTGCCGGCGGGAATCGCCAAGGAAGCCAGCGTGATGTCCCGCTGAGTTAGCAGGCCCACCATGCGGGGCGTGATGCTCCGCATGTCAGCGACCTGATCCAATGCGGTTACTTCGAGCACTCGCGCGGTGTTGTCGTCGTCTCGTGTCACTACGACAAGATCGAGTATGCGGAGGGTGCCGGAATTCACCAGATCACGCAAGGCCGGGGTCAGCGTCGCCAATGACTCCACATCGGGCAGGGTGATAATGACATACCCGACCAGATCGGCCGTTATGTCTTTGATCAGCTTCTTGCCCGGGGTATCGGTCACGAGCATCAGAATTCTGTGCCGGAGGTTTGCGATTTCACTGAATAGAGTGCATCCACACGCGGGGTCAAACACCACCTTCCTTCGGGTGGTCTCGTGCGGCACATGTGCCTCGGCTCGAGGCAGTAATCATCGGCCATGGGATGTCGCGGCAAGGAGGTCCACCCGCACCTGGGTAGTACTCGCTCACCCGAGGGTTCGCGATGCTGGGCGGCGTGAGCCTCCCATCTGTTGACGTGCAATCGGACCGGGCTCGCGACTCCAAGGCCTGGCATGCTCTGACCGCCGATCTCGTCGCCTCGGCGCTCGGCACGAGCATCGACAGCGGACTGTCAAGTAACGAGGCCGCCGCACGGCTCGCGCAGTACGGTCCGAACGAACTGAAGCGGGAGGCCAAGCCCTCAGTCTGGGCGATCCTGCTTGAGCAGATCCGCGATCCGATGAACATCATGCTGATCGCGGTCACGGTTGTCAGCCTGGTGATCACCGAATGGTCCACCGCACTGGTCGTCGGGCTGCTGGTGGCCTTGAACGTCGTCCTCGGCACACGTCAGGAGCTCAAGGCGCGCGCAAGCGTCGATGCACTCGCAGACATGCAGATCCCGCAGGCACGCGTGGTGCGGGACGGCGCCAAGCGCAGTGTGCCGGCGACCGAGGTCGTACCTGGCGACCTGGTCGCGGTCGAGGCGGGCGACATCGTCGTCGCGGACGGGCGGATTGCCCGTTCGGCGAATGTCGAGGCACAAGAGGCCGCGCTGACGGGCGAGAGCGCACCCATCGCAAAGGCGACGGTCCCCGTACCCGCCGACGCCGCCCTCGGCGACCGGACGGACATGCTCTACCAGAACACATCGGTAACGCGAGGCTCCGGGACCTTGATCGTCACCGCCACCGGCATGGACACCGAGGTCGGTAAGATCGCCGGCTTGCTGGGCAAGGTGACCCGATCGAAGTCCCCGCTGCAGCGGCAACTCGACGGGCTTACCAAGTGGCTCGGCATCGTCGCGTGGGGAGCCCTCGCCGTCGTGGTCATCGCGGGACTCGCCCGCGGCCTGGCCTTCAAAGACTTGCTGCTCGTCGGCGTTGCGATGGCCATCTCCGCGATCCCGACAGGTTTACCCACGTTCGTCCAGGGCATGCTCTCGTACGGCGCGCGGCAGCTGGCGGCGGCAAAAGCCATCGTGCGCAACCTGACCGACGTGGAGACCCTCGGCTCCACGAGTGCGATCAACACCGACAAGACCGGGACGCTGACGCTCAATCAGATGACCGTGACGAAGATGTTCTTCGGCGGCGAATGGTTCAACGTGTCCGGCGGCGGGTACGCCAAGCAAGGCAGCGTGACGGGCGCCGCCGGCGAGGCGACACCCGACTTCACCCCGCTGGCCATGGCGCTGGTCCTCGCGAGCGACGCCACCGTCAGCGATGACGGTGCCGTGGTCGGCGATCCGACCGAGGCGGCACTGGTCGTGCTGGCCGCCAAGCTGGGTGTCGACGCGGAGCTGACCAGGCGCTCGATGCCGCGGCTCGCCGAAGTCCCCTTCGACTCCGCGTACAAGTACATGGCGACGTTCCATCAGCTCGGTGAACCGCCGGATGAGCAGCTCATCGAGCTGGTGAAGGGTGCGCCTGACGTCGTGCTGGACCTGAGCACGGAGGCACTGTGGAACGGCTCACGCGTGGCGCTGTCGGACGTCCGTGATGAGTTGCTCAATGCCAACCGCGAGTTGTCGGAGCAAGGCCTTCGCGTGCTCGGGCTCGCCTTCCGTCGTATCGACCTCGACCGCCTGGCCAATGTCAAGGCCGACCCTCCGGCTCAGGTCAGCGACCTGATCTTCGCCGGAGTGGTCGGCATCATCGACCCGCTCCGCCCCGAAGCGAAGGCGGCCGTCAACGATGCCCTCGGAGCCGGCATCGACGTACGCATGATCACCGGCGACCATGCCATCACGGCACAGGCGATCGCCAAGCAGCTCGGCCTGGGACCGGGCGTGATCAGCGGTCCGGAGTTCGCCCGCACGTCCGATGACGAGCTCAAGCGCGAGCTGCCCGAGCTACACGTGTTCGGCCGTGTCGCCCCGGAGGACAAGCTGCGCCTCGCAACGGTGATGCAGGAGGAAGGCTTCGTCGTTGCCATGACCGGCGACGCCGTGAATGACGCTGCGGCGCTGAAGAAGGCGGACATCGGTGTCGCCATGGGAAGCGGCAGCGAGGTATCCAAACAGGCCGCAAAGATGGTCCTCACAGATGACAACTTCGCGACCCTGGTTCACGCGGTCGGACTGGGCCGCGATATCTATCACAAGATCACGGCGTATATCCGCTACCAGATGAGCCAGCTGTTCGGGCTCGTATCGTTGTTCTTGATCGCTGCGATCTTCGGCATCAATCAGGGCGTCGCCCTGCAGCCGATGATGGTCATCTTCTTGAACTTCTTCGTCTCGATTTTCCCGGTCATCGCCATCATGACCGACGTCGCCGACCCGAGTGTCATGCAGGACAAACCACGCGATCCGAAGGTGCCGATATTCAACCGGCACACCGGCCCGCGGTGGGTGCTCTACGGCCTGCTACTCGGCATCATCTCGACGATCCCTCTCGAATGGGGCCCCGACAACCCGAGCATTCACCACGCCTCGATCGCAATGACAATGACCTTCTGCGTTATGGGGATCAGTACCCTTCTGTCGGGCTTCGTGATGCGCCATGACAAGCTCCCGGCGTTCACCCAGCCGCTCCTGCGCTTTACCGGGTTCCTCGCCGCAGGCGGTCTGATCGTAATTCTGTCGACTCAATTCCAATTCCTGCAGCGCTGGTTGTTGACGACGAGCCTCACCGCCCCGCAGTGGGGCGCGGTACTCGGGCTCGCACTCGTCATGCCGCTGGTCGTGGAGGCAGACAAGTTTGTCCAACGTCTTCGCACGCGAAACAAGAACGCTATGAGGTGACGCGATGGCTACCACCCCCGACTCGACGCAATCGATCGGCGCTCCGAGCAGGGGGCAGGTCCGCCGATCCCGCCTGTGCCGTTCTCAGCGCGCGCGCATGACCCGAGCCAGGGCCGTGCCCGCGTATCGATGAGCCGACTGCCATGACCTCCGAACGCTCCACCCAGGAAGGTCAGGCCGGCGGTGGAAGCACCTTGCGGCGGCTCGGCACGCTCCTGGTCGGCCAGGGAGAGGCAATCGCCGGCACGGTATACGGGACGATCATTGTGCTCGCCACGATCACTGCCGGCGCCGCTGCGTTCCAAGACGATCTGTGGCGGCTCTGCGTCGTCATCGCGGCCAGTGTCATGGTCGTCTGGGTCGCGCACGTTTACTCGCACGGCCTCGGCCAGAGCCTGCACATGCGTCGCCGGCTTACGTGGAGTGAGCTCATGGCGATCGCGCGGCGTGAATACGCAATTCCGCTTGCCGCGGTGCTTCCGCTCACAAGCCTTGTCCTCGGGGCCACGGGAATTCTCACGGGCAGTACCGCGGTGTGGCTCGCAGTGGGCATCGGCGTCGCGACCCTGACCCTCGAGGGTTTGAGCTACGCACGGCTCGAGCGCCTGAACCTCACGGCCACGATCGCAACGGTGGCCGTCAATCTCGCACTCGGCGTGACGATCGTCCTGCTCAAGGCGCTTGTAGCGCATTGATGCGCGACAACGGTGACCACATGCAGTCGACGCCGGCGAACAAGCACACGGCTCCCGATCCGGAGCCGCAGAGCCCTGATCACAACGCCGAGACCCCTGCGTCGCCCGACCTGGCACCATCGACGGAACCGGCGCCGCGCGAGGTCAGTGCCCCGGCGTCGCGGCGCGCGCGGCTGGTTCGGCTCATCCGTGCAGTGGCCGACGCCGACGGGAAGGAGATCGAGGCCGCAGTCCGCCAGCTAGGCGAGTCAAGACCGTTCCTCACTCCGATCGCCTGGGCCGCGGGGGCATGCGTCCTGCTGATTCGTGGCATCAAGCTGCTACTTGTGAATTGGCGGCTGTCGCTGATCGAACTTGTCCCGGCCGCGTGGATATGGCTGGTAATGTGGGACCTCAAGCGGCACGCGCTTCGTGGAGCCGCATTTCAGGAACTCACATGGGGGGGAACGGTTCTGCTCGCTGTCATCGCGGTCGGCATAACCCTGGTCGCGATCTGGTGCAACACCGTGTTCGCCTTTGCTGTCGATACCGATCCGCCGAAGGTCGGCCCAGCGGCGCGTCGAGCTACCGCCGATCTGCCGATTATCGCCCTGGCAGCAGTCATCCTCGGTCTGCTTTTGACCTTCGCGGCCATCGTCGTGCCGCGAGTTGGCCCGACCTGGCTCTACGTCGTCACGCTCGGCGGAGTGCTCGGGCTGATGCTGATCAACTTCGTCGCTGTCCCTGCCAGGATCACGGGTTTGAGACGTCAGCGTCTGCCTCCGAGACAGAAGGTCGGCAGCGTGCTGGCCGGTGGTGCACTGAGCGCAGTAGCCATGGGACCCGGCTTCTTGCTCGATCGCATCGGATTGATCTTGCTTGGTGTATCCGGGCTGCACGTACTCGGCTTCATCCTCTTGTCGATCGGAACCGCGCTCTACGCAGCCGGGATGTCGTCGGTGCGGGCGGTCAAGCTGAGCATGAAACTGAACCAACCCACATGACCAGTATCAGGACGCATTCGGAGGGAATGGGAGCGAGAAATGGCAAACACCCCGACGATCGCCGACCACGGGCTTATCGGCGATCTCCAGACTGCGGCGTTAGTGTCCACCGACGGCAGCATCGATTGGCTGTGTTTACCGAGATTTGACTCGCCCTCGGTATTCGCCGCACTGCTCGATCAGGAACGAGGCGGGTATTGCCAGATTCGTCCGACGACCGAGAACTACACCGCCCGTCAGCTCTACCTGCCGGACACGGCCATACTCGTCACGCGATTCATGACCGATGAGGGCGTCGCCGAAGTCATCGACTTCATGCCGGTCTCCAATGAGGCGCGATCCTCGGAGTTACACCGCCTGGTCCGCATTCTGCGGGTCGTGCGCGGGCAGATGTCGCTTTCAATGGAGATAGCTCCCAGCTTCGACTACGGGCGCGCAGAACACACCGTGGAAGTCACCGCCGAAGGTGCGGTGTTCCGCGCCGGCGATGCCCAGGCCACGGTGCACCTCGCCGGTCTGCTGGCCGACAGGATCAGCATCGAGCAGCGCTCGGGTCCGAACGGGCCGATACTGCGGGCCAGCGGAACGTTGCAGGTCGGCGATATCGGCGGCGGGATGGTGGAGTTCGGCCCGGTCGGAGCACCACGCCGATTGGCCCGAGAAGAAGCGTGGGAGCTGTTCACAGAGACCGTGGAGTTCTGGCGGACCTGGCTCGGCAGGTCCACCTACCGCGGGCGCTGGCGCGAGCAGGTGAATCGCTCCGCTATCACGCTGAAGTTGCTCACCTACGCGCCGACCGGCGCCCTGGTCGCGGCGCCCACTGCCGGGCTGCCAGAACAGGTCGGTGGTGAACGCAACTGGGACTACCGTTACACCTGGATCCGCGATGCGTCCTTCTCGGTCTACGCGCTGCTCGGTCTCGGCTTGGTCGATGAGGCCAGCGCATTCATCGGCTGGCTCTCGGATCGTGTACACGAACAGGCCGGCTCGGGCTCGGGCCCGTTGAAGATCATGTATCGAGTGGACGGCTCCTCCGATCTCGAGGAGCAGTCACTCGACCACCTGGCCGGGTATCTCGACTCTCGTCCCGTGCGAATCGGCAACGGCGCCGCCGACCAGCTGCAACTCGACATCTATGGCGAGGCGTTCGACTCGATCTACTACGCGAGCCAACGCGGCGTCGGCGTCAGCCATCGGACCTGGACCGAACTCACCACCGTCCTCGACTGGCTTACCGAGCATTGGGACCGACCCGACGAAGGGGTCTGGGAGACCCGGGGCGGCCAGCAGGACTTCGTCTACGGCCGCCTCAATTCATGGACGGCCTTCGACCGCGGGATTCGCCTCGCCACCGAACGTGGCCTTCCGGCACATCTGGCTCAGTGGACCATCGAGCGAGATCAGATTTACCGCCAGATCATGGAGCGAGGCTGGAACGAGAAACGCGGCGCCTTCGTGCAGCACTACTCGACCGACGTCCTAGACGCCTCCGTGCTCCGCATGGCCCAAGTCGGGCTGATCCTGCCGAATGACCCCATGTGGACCTCGACACTGAGCGCCATGGAGCAGGAACTCGTCTCCGACAGCCTCGTCTATCGCTACAACCCCGAGGCCTCTCCGGACGGACTCCGTGGCTCTGAGGGCACCTTCTCGCTGTGCACGTTCTGGTACGTAGAGGCTCTCGCGAAGGCCGGGCGCCTCGAAGACGCTCGACTTACGTTCGAGAAGATGCTCACCTACGCCAATCACCTCGGCCTCTACGCCGAGGAAATCGGTCTCAGTGGCGAGCAGTTGGGAAACTTCCCGCAAGCATTCACACATCTGTCGCTCATTAACGCTGCGGTCGCACTGAACGCTGCACTTGACCGGGAGGCGCCCTAGGCAACGGCGCGCAAGACATGACGAGGACCCGGGCGACGGCCGGACGTATCTAGGAGGTGATATGCCAAGCGAGCGGCAGGGCCAGCCACTCGAAGGTTCGAGTCGGAGCCTATTCGAAGAGCTGATGCCCGACGTCCGACGCCGCACGATAGTATTTGCGGTCGTACGATCGCTGGCCGTCGTGACATTAATTGTGGCCGCCTATTTTACGCTGCCGTTCAACCGGCCCAGGGGAGCCGGTCCGATCGCGGGCATCGTCGTAGGTTTGATCTTGGTGGCGACCATACTCACGCTGCAGATACGCGCCACGATGCGGTCGCCTTATCCCGGGATGCGAGCCTTCGAGGCTCTTGCTAGTTCGGGGCCGCTCTTTCTCGTTCTATTTGCATCGGCTCACTATCTCATTGAGCATCACGCCAGGCACAGCTACTCGCAAACGATGACGCGGCTCGATGCGCTCTACTTCACGTTCACCGTGTTTACGACCGTGGGCTTCGGTGACATCGCGCCCGTGTCCGAACTCGCCAGGACCGTGACCATGTTGCAGATGGTCGCCGACGTGTTGGTCATTTTCGTCGTTGCGCGGGTGTTGTTCGGTGCTGTGAAGGTTGGAATAGAACGGCGCAGTCGTTCGGCCAACGAAACGCCACGACCCCAGGCCGATGCTGCCGAACAGAGTCCGGAGCCGCGCCAGGGCCCGGACGGGTAGCGCTGCCCGATCACGGGGCCAGCGTCGCCGCCACCGTGGCGCCGAGGTCCCAGCATGCGTCGAGATCGTTCTTGGCCGGCTTGTCGATGACGCGCACGTGCTCGTGCACCTGCCGCCAGCCCATACCCTTTGTGATCGCTTCGACGGCGCGCACCGCTCCGGTTGTGTCACTGTTGCCGTGCACGTAGAGCCCGTACGGCGCTCCGATCTTCGCGGTCAGTGCCGGGTAGTACACCAGGTCGAAGAAGTGCTTGAGCGCTCCCGACATGTAGCCGATGTTCGCGCTGGTACCGAGCAGGAACCCGTCCGCGGCGAGGACGTCGACCGCGCTCGCCGAAAGCGCTGGACGCACGACCACATCGACGTCCTGGATCGCGTCGGTGGTCGCACCGGCGAGCACAGCGTCCAGCATCGCTTGTAGTGACGGTGATGACGTGTGGTGGACGAGGAGCAAGCCGGGCACACGTACATACTGGCGCGACCGGAGGTGACCATGGATTTCGCCACGCTCGCGTTGATCGCACTGGTCGGCATACTGGGTCCGCTGCTCGCGTGGCCGCGGCGGTTGCGCCTGCCGGTGGTGCTCGGGGAGCTCGGCGCCGGCATCGTCCTCGGCCAGACTGGTTTGCGCGTGCTTGACCCCAGTGACAGCACGTTCACTTTCCTTGCCAACATCGGGTTCGCGCTGGTGATGTTCGTCGCGGGCTCCCATGTGCCGATCCGAGATCAGAGGCTGCGGGCGGGCCTGGTGACCGGAGCAGCACGCGCGGCAGCTGTCGGGGTGGTCGCCACCGCTCTGGCCGTCGTGATCTCGCACGCTTTCGGCACCGGCCACACCGCGCTGTACGCCGTGCTGATGGCGTCGTCGTCGGCGGCACTGATCCTGCCGATCATCGACTCGCTGCACCTGGGGGGACCGCACGTGCTGCGTATGCTGCCGCAGGTTGCGATCGCGGATACGGCCAGCATCGTTGCGCTGCCGCTCGCGATCGATCCGAAGCACGCGGGGCGCGCCGCGCTCGGTGCGCTGGCGATCATGGCATGCGCAGTCGCCCTGTATTTCGCGCTGCGCTACATCGAGACCACAGGCATCCGCAAACGCGTGCACCGCGTGTCGCAGGAACGCCAGTTTGCCATAGAACTACGGGTCAACCTGGCCGTCCTGTTCGCACTGGCCGCCCTGGCGGTGCGCACGCACGTGTCGATCATGCTGGCCGGTTTCTCGTTCGGACTCGCCATGGCCGCCGTCGGCGAGCCCCGTCGGCTCGCCAGGCAATTGTTCGCGGTGACGGAGGGCTTCTTCGGACCGCTGTTCTTCGTGTGGCTCGGTGCGTCGCTGGACTTGCGGGACCTCGGCAGACATCCGTCATACGTCGTGCTCGGCGCCCTGCTCGGCGCCGGGGCCGTCGCTGCGCACGTCGCGATGCGGCTGACCGGCCAGCCGATCGCCATCGGAGCGTTGACGGCCGCACAACTCGGCGTGCCGATCGCCGCGGTGACGGTTGGGACGCAACAACATCTGCTACGTCCTGGCGAAGCCAGCGGGCTGATACTCGGCGCGTTGATCACTGTCGCCGTGGCGGTGGCCTGCGGGGGCGTCGCCGCACGCGCCGGCTGGGTAGCGGAGCCCGCGTCATGACGCACTACGTGGACGAGATCGCCTACGATGCTGCGGGATCGGGCGATCCGCCGCTTGTGTTCGTGCACGGGTGGTGCTGCGACCGGACCTACTTCGCGCCGCAGTTTCGGTACTTCGCGGCCCGGCACGCGGTAATCGCGCTCGACCTGCGCGGGCACGGCGAGAGCCGTGGAACGGGCGGCACGACGGAGGCATTCGCCGATGACGTCCTCGCAGTCGCCGCTGCTCCCCCCGCTCCCCCCGCTCCCGTCGTGATCGGGCACAGCATGGGCGCGCTGGTGGCGCTCGCCTGCGCGGCCCGTCCCGGCGCGGTCCGCGCGGCTGTGCTTGTGGACCCCGCACCGATCCTCGACGGACGTGGCAAGGCGTTCTTCGTACGCTCGCTGCCGGACGTCGCCTCCGACCACGACGGCTCCTGGCGCGCCCGATTCACCGCGCGGATGTTCCGTCCGACGGACTCGGTGCGCCGCGACGAGACCGTGGCCGGCATATCCGCGGCGCCGCTGACGACAGCGGTAGCCGGCTGCAAGGCGATCGCCGAATTCGACGCCCGCGCCGTATTGCCCCGGGTTCACGTGCCGGTGCTTGCGATAACCGCCGGCGAACCGGAGGCCGGCCTGGCAGAGCGCATCGCAGACCTCACACTCGGGCGCGCTGTTGGCGCCGGTCATTTCGTCCAGCTCGAAGTGCCCGACCAGGTGAACGCGATGATCGAGCGGTTCCTAACGCTCTTGCAGGACTGAGAGGACGTTGCCTGACGGGTCGGTGAACCAGGCGATATGCGGCCCGATGCCGCGCGCGATGCCTTTCTCGTCCTGCTCGATGCCCTCGTAGCGCTGGAACGTCACGCCACGCTCGGTCAGTTCGCCTACGGTCGCCTCGATGTCGTCGACCGGGAAGTTGAGAATCGTGTAGGTCGCCGGCACATGGTCCGGCTTGGGGTAGACGAGGACGTCGCGGCCACCCGCGACGTGCAGGCTCAGCAACCCGTTCTCCTCCGACACCTGCAGTCCCAACGTCTCGCTGTAGAACTGCTTGGCAGCATCGAGATCGGCTACGGCGAAGCCGCTGAATGCCTTGCTGTTCTCGAGCATGAAGTCACTCCCTTTCGCGTATCGACTCAAGCTATGACTCGTGCCGGCGGTAGAACTCATCGACGTACAAGAATCCGATCCGGCGTCAGCCGCTGGAGGAGCCCGGCCGCTACGGCGACCATGCTCACCGGGCAGGAGTGCCCGTGGCTGCTGGCCAGATCGCCGCGTCATAGGGTCGGGTCGTGACGGAAATCGACCCGGACGAGCATGCCGGTCATCTGGCGGCTGACGCAATAGCCGAGAGGAATCCGACGGCATGGTTCGAGCGGCTGTACGCCGAGGCGAACCGCGGCCAGGCGATCGTGCCGTGGGACCGTGAGGAGCCGCACGAGGTCGTCGCCGAATGGTTTCGCGGTGTCCAAGGAGACGGACGGCGGGCGCTGGTGGTTGGCTGCGGGCTGGGTCGCGACGCCGAATTCGTCGCCCGGCTGGGCTTCGCTACCACCGCCTTCGACTGGGCGCCGTCGGCGATCGATGCCGTGCGGCGCCGGCACGCCGGCTCGTCGGTGCGCTATGTGCAAGCCGATCTGCTCGATCCGCCGGCCGAATGGCAGCACGCTTTCGACTTCGTGCTCGAGAGCCTGACCGTGCAGTCACTCCCGGTCTCGATGCACGGGCCGGCAACAGCCGCGGTACGTGGATTCGTCGCCCCGGGCGGGACGCTGCTGGTGGTCGCCGCAGGGCGCGACGACGATGCACCGGCCGGCGACGGGCCGCCGTGGCCGCTGCTCCGTCGCGAGATCGACGCGTTCGCAGGCGATGGCCTGCAGCGGGTGCGTGTCGAGGCCATCACTGATCCGGCGGCGCCGGCCGGGCTGCGCTGGCGGGCCGAGTTCCGCCGTTCGTAGAACTGCCCGAGTGGGCGCCGATGATGCCCACCTGCTCACCCCCTACGAAGGGCGTCACCGCGAATAGAGATGCTGGAGGCATGGATACCGAACGGCCCGAGCCGCCCCTGATCGCGGGTGAGCGCGAGATGCTCCGCGCATTCCTCGATTTCCATCGCGCGACGCTGGCCCTGAAATGTGACGGCCTTACCGACGACGAACTGCGCCGCCGCTCGATGCCGCCGTCGACACTCACCCTGCTCGGGCTGGTGCGGCACATGGCCGAGGTCGAGCGCACCTGGTTCCGCCGCGTGATCAACGGCGAGGACATCGCGCTGGTCTGGTCCGACCACGGGGACTTCCAGGCCGCGTACGACGCTAGTGCCTCCACTCGCGGCGAGGCGTTCAGCGCCTGGCACGCCGAGGTCGAGCGCGCACGCCGCATCGAACGGGAGGCGGAATCGCTCGACGTCACCGGATATCACGCGTCATGGGGCGAGGACGTCTCGTTGCGACTAGTCATGCTGCACATGATCCATGAGTACGCGCGGCACAACGGTCACGCCGACTTGATTCGCGAGGGCATCGACGGAACCGTCGGCGTCTGAGGGTAGACACCGTTACCACGATATCGTATAGTACGAGATCGTGGTACCACGATGGTCGGCACTACTGGCCCTGCAACGAGCGACGCACACGACGCTGCACGTTCTCAGCGAACAGGTTGCCGACCTAGGGCTGACGCCCGCTGAGATCAACGTGCTGGCGAACCTGTCCGACGGCAAGCCCAGAACCGTGTCTGAGCTGGGCAGGCTGGCAGGTGCTGCGCCAACGACGCTCACAAGCGTGCTCGATCGCCTCGACCGGCGCGGGCATGTTACGAGGGGAAGGCATCCGTTCGACCGCCGCGCCGTGGTCGTCGAGCTGACTCCGGCCGGTCGCCGGGCGGCAACGACGATCCGGCAGGCAATCGGCAGGCTCGAACGACGCGCACTTGCCGCGCTGGATACCGAAGCGATCGCCGCCCTGCGTGCGGGGCTGGACGCGCTTGCGGAGGTGGATGGATGACATTCGACGAGCTATTTGCGCAGGTCACCTCGGCGGAAGGTCGCTTCGGGCACCGCCAGCACGTTCAGCTGACCTGGCTGGCGGTCCGGTGTTCCGGCATGCCGGATGCGATCGATCTGGTCAGCGAAGGCATTCAGCGCACCGCGCGATACGCGGGAGCGCCCCAGAAGTACCACCCGACGGTCAGTCGCGCCTGGGTCGAGTTGGTAGCACATCACGTCGTGCACGACGGGACCGATGATTTCGATGCGTTCGCCGCTCGCAACGCCCCGCTTCTCGACAAGCGGCTGCTCACCCGCTTCTACCGCTCGGCAACGCTGGCCGGTTCCCGCAGCCGGACGGAATGGGTCGAGCCGGATCTGGCCCCGTTCCCGTGGCTCACGTGACGCGCCTGGTGAGCGCTACTAGGTAGCGGCAGGGCCTGCGCGTCGGGTTGTGGAACGTGCAGTCCGCGGGCCGCCCGAGCTGCAGGCAGTCGCCGGCGGTGAGCTCGTGCTCGACCTCGCCTTCCCGGAAGTGCAGCCGGCCCTCGAGCAGCCAGATCTGTTGCTGGATGAACGCGTACGTGTCGGCGGCGAACGAGACCTTGGTCCCGGGCGGAAGCTCGACCTCGACGAGCTCCAGGGGACTGCCGGCGGGCGACACGGCCCGGCGCAGGTAGCCGGTGTCTGGGTCGGTCCACGTGGGCTGCTCCGCGAGCCGAGCCAACCGGCCGCCGTTGCCCTCAGCGCGCGCCACCAACTCCGACAGCGTCATGCCCAGGGCCGCGGACAGCCGGCCGAGCAGCACGGCGGTGGGCTGTGCAACACCCCGTTCGATCTTCGCGATCATCGCCCGGGACACGCCGGATCGCGCCGCAAGCGCGCTGACGGAGAGCCCGCGAGTCGCCCGGGCGGCGCGCACCGTCTCGGCGATGGAGATCGCGAGCTGATCGGACATGCCCGCCACTATAAGCACAGATATCGCTACTATCGTCAACCATGGTTCGAGACGCGACGCCGGAGGACGCCGCGGCGTGCGCCGCCATCTACGCCCCGTACGTACGCGACACGGCAATCACGTTCGAGTCCACTCCCCCGGCGCCGGCCGAGATGGCGCGCCGCATCGCGGCCGCGCAACGGGCACATGCCTGGGTGGTCCTCGACGAGGGCGGTCGCGTCGTCGGATATGCGTACGGCGGGCCGTACAAGGACCGCGCCGCCTACCAGTGGTCGTGCGAAGTAAGCGTGTACGTGCAGCTCGGCCGGCAGCGAAGCGGTGCCGGGCGGGCGCTTTACGCGGCACTGTTCGCCCGCCTCGCCGAGCGCGGCTACCGGATGCTCGTAGCCGGGATGACGCTGCCCAACGACGCGAGCGTCGGCTTGCATCGCGCGATGGGGTTCCAGCCCATTGGCACGTACCGGCACATCGGCTGGAAAGGCGACGCGTGGCACGACGTCGCGTGGGCGCAGCGGCCACTAGTCATTGCCGACGGCCCACCCTGCGAGCTGCGCTAACTGGCGATCGGCTGCCGGACGTCGAACTCGTTGCCGTCCGGATCCCGCATGACGACCCAGTTGGCGTCAGGCCCTTGCCCGACGCTGACCCGGTGCGCGCCGAGCCCGTCCAGGAGGGCCACCTCGGCCGCCTGGTCGTGAGGGCACAGGTCGAGATGCAGCCGGTTCTTCACGGCCTTGGCTTCGGGCAGACGACCGCTAAACGTATCCGTCCAGCGAGGTATCCGGTTTCGAGGCTGAGCCCCGGCAAACGCTGGGCTGCGTGGATCCGCCGGGGTAGTGTCGGCGTGCCCGGCGAACCGTCCGGGCTAAAGGGCGTCACCGCTTAGATGGAGGAGCGTCGTGCGTAGATCGGTGTTCGTTGCTCTGCTCATCACCTTGTTCTCGCTGGGGCTGGCCAGTCCCGCCCTAGCTGACAATCCGCCGGGCCCGCCCGGGCCGCCGAGCCAATCCTGCCAGGACTTGGGCCTGACCACCCCGGGCAATGCGGCGAATAGCCCAGGCTCGCCCTTCAATGAGCCGAGCGGCACCAACCCAGGCGGCACCGGCGGGCAGAACTATTCGGAGAAGTCTCAGTACGACGTGGCCTGCTTCCAGCAATCGCAACATCAGCCATAAGTCACCGTGACATAGCGGCAGCTCACCACAGACACAATGGGCACTCGGTCAGGACGACGAGTCCTAGCAGGCGACAACGATACGAAGCGCCCCGGGCCTCTGTTCGGGGCGTTTCGTTTGTGGGCTAGACGCTGGACGGCCCGCCAGTGGCAGCGCGACGCTGCACCGAACTGGCCTCGGGCACGAGTAGAAAGAGCAGGTCCGGCGCGACGCCGTCCTCGGGACTGCCGGACGCCGCTTCGAGCACAATCTCATGCGGCGACTCGTGTGTGCGCCGCCAGCCCAGGGCGGCTTCCCAGAACGCCGCCGGCCGGGCCGGATCCGTCGAGTCGACACAAATGCATTGGATGCGAAGGCTCACGCCGCGATGCTGCCGGGGTCGGCGGCGCGTCGACCCCGGTTTGCCCTACCGGGCGAGCGGTGGTAAGCGTGGAACCACAGTTCCCGGCGCGCCGAACCTGCCGGAGGGGGTTGACGATGACCGTCCACCAATGCCCCAAGTGCGAGCTTCGGTTCGCTTTGAAGACCGAACTCGACGATCATTGCTGGCACGACCATCCCGAGTTCCGTCACGAGTACCCCGCCACCAGACCAGCACCTCAGCCTGCCGAAGCCGGAGACGCCGTGCCGACCGAATCGGTCGTAGCACTGCTGCGCGAACCGCGGCAGTGGACAGAAGGACACGTGGTCGTGCGCGGCTCGTCGCTCACGTTCACTCCGCTGCGCCGGCCGGCCGGCGACGGCTCGATCAGCGAAACCGTCGCAGCTCACACCGTCATACGAGAGACCCGCATCCGCCTGTTCACCGAGTACGGCCTCGCGCTCGCGCGCACCTGGCAGCTGAGCGTGGAGGGCCGCGACGGCAAGCAGCTGTTGTTCGCTCTCCGATGCCAGGACTGCGTCGCAGTTTCGGCGGCCCTGAAAGACGCACCGCGGTCGCGCTCTCGGGAGGAGCCGGCCAGGTAGCCGCCCGGTCCGGATCGGTGCTCGTCCGCGAGCACGTCCGCCCTCCGTGATCTTTGAGTTTCCGTCGAATATCGACCGAAACTCAAGGATCACGTGGAGAGTGGGGGCCGCTGATCACCGGACGGGCTCGTCTCGCGGTTCGGCTTCCCCTTCGTCAGCGTCGCTGAGTTCGGGCTGGAAGACTTGCTGAGCGATGAGCGTGGGAACAAACGCCGACAGCACCACGACGGTGACGAGCTCCGTGTACTGCGTGGAGTTGATCAGGTTGTGGGTCAGCCCGAACAGTGCAGCGATGGATCCGAAGGTGAGTCCGGTGGCCATCAGCAGGGTGGTGTAGGCGCGCTCGCGCTTCTGGAGCCGGAATCGTGCCGCGGTTGGCCAGACGGCGACGCCCTTCGAGATCAACTTCACCGCGAGAAGCACCGCGATGACACCGGCGCCGGAGACCAGCGCGGAGGCATGGATGAGCGTGCCGGCGCGCAGGAAGAAGAACGGGGTGAGCAGCGCGAAGGCGATCGAACGGAGCCGATCCAGGAGCACGCGGTCGTGCATGAAGACGCCGGCAATGACCAGTCCGGCGAGATAGGCCGGCAGCACGGCCTCGCTACCGGCCTGGGTGGCCAGCCCGCCCAGCGCGAAGAGCACCAGCAGAAGCAGTTTGATCTCCGGTTCGGAGATGCGGGGCCCGATCCGCTCGATCACGAATCGCGTCAAGCGCGGCAACACGATCAGCGTGATCGCGGTTGTGGCTGCGAACACGAGCAGCAGCCAGCCGTAGGTCGCGAACAATCCGCCGAGGGCGAGCACCGTGCCTAGGTCGGTGACAAAGCATGCGGCGAGAATCAGCTTCCCGAGGTCGCGCCGGTTCAGACCGGTCTCGACCAGCACTGCGTACACCACGGCGACCGACGTGGTGCTCAGCGCAACGCCTCCGATCTCCGCGGCCTGCCGGTCCCAGCCGAGCACCAGACCGCAGAACACGAACGCGCCCAGGAACGGCAATGCGAACGACACCGCGCCAATTGAGAGGCTGGCCTTCCAATGCCGGCGCAGCGATACCGGATCGATCTCTGCGCCCGCGAGGAAGGTGAGCGCGATCGACCCGACGCCGGCCAGGAACGTGACGAAGGCAGTCTGGGTGACATGGCTGCTGATGCCGGCGATGTTGCCGGCGAGGGCACCCACGACGATCTCGACCAGCGCCACCGGCACTGCGATCTGCACGCTCACCACCGAGGCGAGCAACGCCATGCCGATCCAGATCGCGGCCTCGTAATAGATGTTCACGGCTCCTCCTGCCAAGCCACGGCCCGGCAGAAGGCGCGCATAACACCGTGCAGGCCACTACCAGACTTCGTTCCTGGTAGAAGCCATCAGCCACGGTGGCGGTTTGGGCCCCAAATGGCCCGCCGGAGCTTCATCCGGCTGCTGCCAATGCTAGCCGCCCTCGGCTGATGACGGCCGCCCGCCGAAGCACCAGTCGTGGACCTCGACGTCGGCGTAGCGGGCCGCGGTCAGGACGGCGCGTGCAGCGCCTACTGTCGGCGCCCTGACGAGCACCGCCGTACCGAGCCATGCAGTGCCGTCGTCGGAAAGCAGCGGCCCATAGGCGATCAGCTCAGCACGTTCGGCCGGCACCTCGAGGTCGGCAGCGGGACCTGAGCCGATGCCGAGCACCAGGTAACGCTTGCCGCCGGTCGAACCCCCGGCGAACTCCCACATGGTGCGGCCCAGCATGTTGTGCCACCGGCGCAGCAGCACGTCCCGGTACACGCCGGCCTGGTAGTTGGGCTCATCGAACGCGAACGCGCGGGCGGCGGCCGGATCTGGCAGGTCGACGATGTGCACGCTGCCGGTGGGTGTGTCGCCATCTCCGGCGAAGGTCGGGCCGCGGGCGATCATCTGCTTCGCATACCGATCCATATACGACCAGTGCGCCTCGAGCAGTTCATCGCGCAGCGCTATCGAGCCGGGCCGATCGCGGTGGTAGCAGAAGAACTCCATGTCGGCGGGTGCTCACCAAGTCCCGTCGGCACGGCAACGGTCGAGGAAACCCCGCAACACCTGGTTGAACATCGCCGGCTGGCTCGTGCTCACGTAATGGTCGGCGTCGCGGAACGTGTGGTATTCCACGCTGGGAAGTATCTCGGCCAGCCGGGCGGCGGCGAGCCGCACGATCCGCACGTCGCGGTCGCCGACGACGATCAGGCTCGGCGCGGTGCTCGCGGCCAATTCCTCGTCGCTGATCGTCGGAAGCTGTTCCAGCCAGTCGGACTGGCCTTCTCGGTACTCATTGAAGTACGGCGCCTCGATGCACAATTGCATCAGCTCCGCGCGGGCCGCCCCACGGTGGGTTGAGGCCCAGACGTCCAGATCGAGCGCGACGGCGGCGGCAAGATCTCCGCGTCGTCGCGCCTCGGCGCGCGAGGCCAGCTGTTCGCGTAGTTCATCGTGAGCAGGCTCGAATTCGTCCGGAACCGGGTCCGACCACGGACCCACGCCCGCGAGTGCCAGGGCGGCCACCCGGTCGGGTACGCGCACCGCCAACTCCAACGCGATCTGCGCGCCCATCGAGAATCCCACAAGGGCTGTCGACGTGACGCCCATATGATCCAAGACTGCGATCGGATCATCGCTCATCCGATACGGGCGGGTCGGCCGCGGCGAACGACCGAATCCGCGCATGTCGTAAGTGATTACCTGGTAGTCCCTGGCCAGCTCGGCTACCTGACCGTTCCACAGGCGACTGTCGGTCGCCCCACCGTGGATGAACAAGACGGCCGGTCCGTCGCCCGTAGCGTGCCAGGAGACTGCGCCTTCGCCGGCGCCGGCAACTGCCAAGTCGGCCACGCGTCACCTCCTGAGGCCCGACATCGCAGCGATCTGACGCGACCCTATGCGGTCTCGCAAACACAATTCGGCCTGTGCAACCCGGCTCGGCGCTGCCAGGTCAACTCAGCATGGCGGCCAGCTCGGGTGGCATGTCGCCCGTGATCACCAGTCCGAGGCGGCGGGTCGTCCGGGTCAGCGCGACATAGAGGTCGGCGCGTCCGCGCGGCGACGCCTGCTCGATCGCACCCGGGTCGACGACCACCACCGAGTCGAACTCGAGCCCCTTGGACTGGGTCGGGGTGAGCACGGCGATCGGTGCGTCGAGATCCGGTCCGGACCGGACGTCCAGAGTCGCTGCCGTCTCGGCGACCCTTGCCGGCGGCGCGATCACGGCCACCCGCCCGGCGCCGATCAACTCCGCCTCGCGGCGCACCAACGCAGCCAGGTCAGCGTCGCTCGTACACCACGGCGCCTCGTCGCCTTCTCGCACCGACAACGGCGGATCGACCGTCGGCGGTAGCAGCTCGGCCGCTAGCGCCATCGCCGCCTTCGGCGTGCGGTAGTTCACCGTCAACCGCGCGGTGCGCCAGCTGCCGGGCACGAGCGGATCGAGCACCTGCGCCCACGAATCGGCCCCGCCGGCCGTTCCGGTCTGCGCCAGGTCGCCGACCACTGTCATCGACCGGCTCGGACAGCGGCGCAGCAGCATGCGCCACGCCATCGGCGACAACTCCTGCGCCTCGTCGACGACGATGTGCCCGTACGCCCAGGTACGGTCTGCCAGTGCCCGCTCGGCCAGCGAGCCTGGCGGCGCCACGCGTGTGTTGCGGCTGGCGATCCACTGCACGAACGCCTCGGTCTCCAACGTGGGCACGACGATCGCCTCGCTCGCGACCAGGTCGCCGACGAGTTCCGCGGCGAACTCGACGGCCTCGGTCTGCTCGGCGGCCGCCTCGGCCCGCCGCCCACGGGCCGCCCGCTCGGTGGCCTCGACGGGGCCGAGCAGCTCGGCCAACTCGTCGAGCAGCGGTACGTCCGCAGGGGTCCACGGTCCGGGCTGATCGCGCTGGATCGCGGCCCGCTCACCGTCGGCCAGGTCCAGTCGTTCCGGATGCGCGTACAGCAGGGCAAGCAGCTGCTGCGGGGTGAACTCGGGCCATAGCACGTCGATCACGCGACGGATCGCCGGCTCGTCGGCCAGCTCAGCGCGCAAGTCCTCGATATCGCCGGGCTGCCGCATCCGCTGCTCATGGACCCCGTGCTGGGCCAGCTCGCCGAGTAGGGAGTGGACGAAGGCCCGCCGCGCCACGTTGTGCGGCAGTCGCGCCCCGGACTCGGGATCGCGCCGCCGGCGCGCCTGGCCGCGGGCCTTGCGGCCGGCTTGCGGGGTGAGCCGGTAGATCGTGCCGTCGACATTGATCTCGACGTTGCTAGTCGGCACGCGTTGCAGGTCCGCGACTGCGCGCTCGAGAACGCCGGCCATCGTGGCCTGGCCCTTGACCTGCGCGGCCTGCGGTGACTCGGACGCCTGCGCGTCCAGCCCCGGATACAGCGAGCCGATTGTCGCCAGTACCACGTCGTTCTCGCCGAGGGACGGCAACACCTGGTCGATGTAATGCATGAATGTGTCGTTCGGCCCGATCACTAGAATTCCGCGCCGGGACAATTGCTCGCGGTATGTGTACAGCAGATATGCGGCCCGGTGCAGCGCGACCACGGTCTTGCCGGTACCGGGTCCGCCTTCGACGACGAGAATTCCCTTCAGGACGTCGCGGATAATGTGATCCTGATCAGCCTGAATAGTGGCGACGATATCGCCCATCCGCCCGGTGCGGTGCCGACGCGACGCGGCCAGCAGCGCTGCCTCGCCCGTCAGCTGCGCCTGGTCGACGGCCTCCAGGTCGAGGACGTCGTCGTCGAGCCGGACAACACGCCGGTTCACCGTCTGCAGGTGCCTGCGCCGCGTGACGCCGTAGCGCTGCAATGCGGTGGCGCGGTAAAACGGCTGCGCTGCCGGGGCGCGCCAATCGACCAGGAGCTGGTCGTGTTCGTCATTGCGCAGGCCGAGTCGTCCGATGTAGAGGCGCTCGGCATCGTCGAAATCGAGCCGGCCGAAGCATAGGTTGCGCTCGGCCGCGTCCAGCTCGGCGCTGCGATCCCGGTACAGCTGGGCGAACGATTCCCGCTCCGACCACGCCTGGTCGTTCTCGGCGGTCGGGTCAAGCCCGACGGCCGAGAGCCGCCGCGACGTGGCGGCCCGCAGGGCGTCCAGCCGCTCGTAGAGCACGGACACATAAGCCTGTTCGTGCGCCAACTCGGCGATACTGCTTGACGACATTTCTAGGGCCGTGTTATTCTGATAGTGAGGCAAAAGAAACGCCAGCCTTTCGTACGTGGAGACACAGAATTTCCACTGTACCAGGGCTGGCGGTTTTTTGTTGCCGTTAATTCGTATGAGTAAGCGCGACCCCGCCGAGATCCTCGGTCAGCCGGCCGTCGTGATGCAGTCGGCGAGCACGGTTGGTGAGATGTTCGCGCCGGAAAGCATGAGTGCGGTCACACCGTCGATCGCGCTCAGCCTCTTGTCGATGATCGCCGCCAGGCCCACGGCGGCCGCCGGCTCGACGACGACCTTGAGCGTCATGACCAGTTCGCGCACCGCCGTGCGGATCGCCGCCTCGCTCACGGTGACGATCGGGACACGCGCGGAGCGGATCATGTCGAAGTTCAAGCGGCCGGGGCGAGGCGCGGTGAGCGCGTCGGCGATCATCGGCGAATGGTCTAGTTCCGTCGGCTCGCCGGCCTCCAGCGACCGGACGATCGTCGGCATCGCCTCCGGCTGCACCCCGACGATCTCGACCGTCCGTCCGGCTGTCTCGTTTGCGAGGATGGCGCCGGCAAGTAGCCCACCGCCCGAGCTCGGCACGAGAAGTCGAGCGATATCGGGCTCCTGCTCCAGCAGTTCGAGCGTGGCGGTTGCTGCCCCGGCCACGACATCCGGATCGTCGAAGGGGTGCACGAACGTGTAGCCGTCTTCATCTTGCAGTTGCGCGGCGCGCCGGAACGCACCCGCCGCGTCGGTGACGCCGTCCTGTACCACCGTGCCCCCGAGAGCGCGCACGCCCTCCACCTTGGCAGGTACTGCATGCTCCGGCATCACAACCGTGACCGCCGCGTCCAGCATGTGTCCCGCGAAGGCCAGGCCGAGTGCGGCATTGCCCGCGCTCACTGTCAACAGGCCACGGGCCCGGGCCTCAGGGGCCAGCATGCGTGCGCGATTGAGCGCGCCACGCACCTTGAACGACCCGGTCCGCTGCAAGCACTCGGCCTTCGCTACGAGACGGCAACCGGTCCGCTCATCGAGGGTCATCGAGCGAACGGTCGGCGTACGAACCACCACGCCCCGCAGGTAGTCCTGTGCGCTCAACACGTCAGCCGGCTGCGGCCGCGACACTGGCTCCGCGCTTGGCACCGCTCCTCCTGACCCGGCTGCTCGCACGAGCTTGCCACAGCCAGTCGTTCCGCGGGCAGCTGAACGCTGCACGCGACGCCTGGGCGGTACGCCGGTGTCCAGGACTACGGCGCAGACCGACCCTGATCAAGAAGGCGACCAAGCGCCCGCATCCACTACGGCGGAAATTGATCTGGCAGCGCGCCGGCGACAGGGCAACGGGCTCCCCGCCACCTTCAACGTATATCCCGAGCGGGGGCTTGCCGCAAGACCCGGGTCGTCTCGCAAACTTGCTGAGCGAACCTAGCGAAATTGGGGATTGCGATGATCGACGTGATCATTGCCGGTGGTGGACCGACCGGGATGATGCTGGCGAGTGAGTTGCGACTGCATGACGTGGACACGCTCGTGCTTGAGAAGGAGCTAGAGCCACCCAAGATGGTCCGTGCGCTCGGGCTGCACGTGCGCAGCATCGAAGTAATGGACCAGCGTGGTCTGCTGGAGCGGTTCCTCGCGCACGGCAAGCAGTACCCGCTCGGGGGCTTCTTCGCCGCCATTGACAAGCCCGCGCCAGACCGGCTGGACACCGCGCACGCCTACGTCCTCGGCATCCCGCAGACGACCACGGATCGCCTGCTGGCCGAGCACGCCGAGCAGCTCGGCACCGAGATCCGGCGGGGCTGCGAATTGGCCGGGCTGAGCCAGGACGAAGACGGGGTGACCGCCGAGCCGACCGAGGGCACGCAGCTGCGCTCCCGCTACCTCGTCGGCTGCGACGGCGGTCGCAGCACGGTGCGTAAGTTGCTCGGCGTCGGCTTCCCGGGCGAGGCGAGCAGGGTCGAGACGTTGCTCGGCGAGATGGAAGTGGCGGTGCCACCCGAGGAAGTGGCCGCCGTGGTAGCCGAGGTCCGCAAGACTCAGAAGCGGTTCGGCCTCTCGCCTTTCGGGGAAGGGGTGTACCGCGTCGTCGTGCCCGCCGATGGGGTGGCCGAGGAGCGTGCGGCGCCGACCCTCGAGGAGTTCAAGCGGCAGCTGCGGGCTATCGCCGGTACCGACTTCGGCGCGCACTCGCCGCGCTGGCTCTCCCGGTTCGGCGACGCCACCAGGCAGGCCGAGCGTTACCGGGTCGGCCGAGTGCTGCTGGCCGGCGACGCGGCGCACGTCCATCCGCCGACCGGTGGGCAGGGCCTCAACCTCGGCATCCAGGACGCGTTCAACCTCGGCTGGAAGCTGGCTGCTGAGGTAGCGGGGTGGGCCCCCGAGGGACTTCTGGACAGCTACCACGTCGAGCGGCACCCGGTGGCGGCCGACGTCTTGAACAACACCCGCGCGCAGATCGAGCTGATGTCCACCGAACCGGGTCCGCAGGCGGTGCGCCGGCTGTTGTCGGAACTGATGGACTTCGAGGAGGTGAACCGGTACCTGATCGAGAAGATCACCGCGATCGGGGTCCGCTACGACTTCGGACACGGCGATGAACTGCTCGGCCGGCGGCTGCGGGACGTGCGGCTGAAACAGGGGCGCCTCTACGAGCGAATGCACGCCGGCCGCGGGCTACTGCTCGACCAGACCGGCGGCCTCTCGGTTGCGGGCTGGGCAGATCGGCTCGACCACGTCGTCGACGTCAGCGAGGAACTGGACGTGCCGGCGGTACTGCTACGGCCGGACGGCCACGTGGCCTGGGTCGGTGAAGACCAGCAGGACCTGCTCAGCCAGCTACCGAGGTGGTTCGGCGCTCCCGTCGGCTGAACCGACATATGCCACTTCTCGCGCGCACCGACTCAGTCGAGGTCGAACTCGTTGCCCTCGATGTCCTGCATCAAGAGGCACGATTCGTTGACGCCATCTGCACGCAGTAGTCGCACGCGCACCGCGCCGAGCGCGACCAGTCGTGCGCATTCCGCCTCGAGGGCGGCCACGCGCTCGTCACCGACGAGCCCGGTGCCGACCCGCACGTCGAGGTGGAGCCGATTCTTGACGACCTTGCCTTCGGGAACGCGCTGGAAGAACAGGCGCGGGCCCACACCTGACGGATCAACGCATGCGAACGCGGACCCCTGCTGTTCAGGCGGCAGCACGCGATCGAAATCGTCCCAAGTGGCGAACCCTTCTGGTGGCGGCGGTACGACATAACCCAACGCCTCACACCAAAAACGAGCGACGCGCTCGGGTTCTGCGCAGTCGAAGGTGACTTGGATCTGCTTGACCGACGCCATCGGTCGACCATAGAGGCCCGACCCAGCCGTCGTCGCGCGGGTCGAGGTCTCGCGTGACCTCGGCGGGACGAGCCCGGGATCGCGCGTGGCAGGGGCATGCAGCGCACAGCGGCTCGGCAGGTCGTAGTCTGTTCCTACCAGGGTAGTATGACGGTATGAAACTGAGTGTCAGTCTGCCGGAGGAGGACGTGGCGGCCCTTGACGAATACGCGCGCGCCGCCGGTCTGAAGTCGCGATCCGCCGCGGTGCAACGCGCGATCCGGCTACTGCGCCAGCGAGACCTTGAACAGGACTACGCCGCCGCGTGGGACGAATGGGAGTCCTCCGGCGACGCGCATGCATGGGAGGTCAGCAGCGCCGACGGACTCGTCGATGCTGCGCGGTGAGATCCGTCTGGTCGATTTAGAGCCGACCCGGGGCAGTGAGGCGAACAAGCGGCGCCCCGCTGTGATTGTCAGCAACGATCGCGCGAACGCTGCCGCGGAGCGGCGCGGGCGCGGCGTGATCACGGTCGTGCCGGTGACCAGCAACGTATCGAGGATCTTTGCATTCCAGACCCTGCTTCCGGCCGAGGCCACCCAGTTGCCCGTCGACTCGAAAGCGCAGGCAGAGCAGGTCCGCTCGGTCGCCGTCGAGCGCGTCGGGCCGGTCGTTGGCCGCCTGCCATCTGAGCTGATGACCAACCTGGACGACGCACTTCGACTACATCTGCAGTTGTAACGCTGAAACAATTGGAGCACCCCGGGGCAATCGCCTTCTAGCTGGGTGCCCCGGCTCCGCTTTGTCGCAGCGTCCCGATTGCCGTGCCCAGGTCGGTCTCGATCCGATCTGGCTCCTGGAGTCCCGCGGCGAGCAATTGCTGGACGAAGGGTCGGTTCTCCGCGCGCCCGGCGGTGGCGAAATATCTGCTCAAACCCTCGGCAAACTCATTGTTCTCGGGGAGCGTGGCGACGTCGACGAGCTGCTTGATTCCGGCTACTGCCACTTTGTCAAATGTGGCGATGCGCCGAGCGAAAGCATCGGTGGCGCCCTCGATCTCCGAGTCAGGAATGATCCTGTTCACGTACCCGTAAGCAGCGGCTAACTCGGCGGTGATGTCCTCGCCGCCGAGGAGGATTTCGAGCGCGCGCCCGCGGCCGACCAGGCGCCCCAGGCGAGCCATGGGTCCGCCTCCGGGAATAGCGCCCACCCCGACCTCGAACTGTCCGAGGATCGCCTTTTCCGACGCGAATCGGATGTCGGTAGCGAGGACGAATTCACTGCCTGCGCCGCGGGCACGGCCTCGGATCATTGAGATGGTGGCGACCGGCACCCTGCTCAGCCGCACGAAATTGTCAACGTAAGGGTGCAGGCCAGTCGGGCCGGGCTGCATCCGCGCCACCCGCGCGGTGTCGGCGAGAAAGTCCCAATGCGCCATGAAATAGCCCGGCTTTTCACTAGCGAAAACGACAACGGTGAGGTCGGGATCGCTTTCCATGCGACCGATCAGGGTGGCGAGCTGCTCGACGGTGTCCGGATCGAGCAGGTTGACCGGGCCGTTGTCGACCGTCACTTGCCAATATGAAGGGGAGACCTCCGTGACGTGAAACTGCTCGGCACCACTCACGACATCGATCCCATCTGTGTGCTGTCCTCCGTGTGCCGGACCGGGGCCAGGTGCCGCGGTCCGCTCGGCCGCTCGGGATCACCGAAGCTGAGGCGCCCGCCGGCTGTCACTGGCGCGGCTCACGTCCCGGTCGACGAGTCGTGACCTCCTGCAAGGTCCAGCCATTCCCGTCGGGGTCTTCGAACGAGGCATAGGACGCGTAGCTGGCACGGTCGGGGTCGGGACCGGGAAGGCGCGCCTCCGGCAGGAACGGGCTGCCGGCACCGTGATAGACCTCGCTCACCTCGACGCCCCTCTCGACGAGCTCCGCGCGGGTGGCGACGATGTCAGAGGTGACGAGCTCCAGATGCCGCTGCGATCCCGGAGGAGCCGACGGGATCCCTGCGCCGAACGCGATCGATGTGTGGCCCGCGCCGGTCGGCGTAATCTGCACGACACGGATGGCGCCACCCTTGATGTCGGCGTCGACTCGCCAACCCAACCGGTCGCGGTAGAACTCCAGCGCCCGATCGACATCCGATACCGGGATACTGACCACCTCAAGGTTCACATCCATGTCCGCACTCCCCCTTACGCAGTCGCGCGCCGAGCCTCATCACCCGCCACACGGCGAGTTAGGTATGAATGCTCTCACTCAAAACGCTCACGCTCCATGGCCCACTGAGCCACTGGCAGCCAACTGTCAAGAATTCTGATGCAGCGGACGGCTTGTCTTGCGTCAAGAAGTTGGCACAGTTTGACCTTTAGTGAATTGGATTTGCAGTAGTCCCGGTGGGCCTCGCGAACTGCTGGTCGATGATCGCGATGAGAGCAGCGTGGGTCTGTTGGTCTGCGGCGGCGACCAGGCCGCCGACACCGGTGTGAAGTGGCTGTCCGCGCAGCCCAGTCACGACGCAGCCGGCTGCCTGGCACAGCGCGATGCCGGTTGCGAAGTGGACGCTGTCGAGGAGGTGTCCGTCGGTTAGATACGCGGCACGGCGGCCGGCAGCGACCCAAGCGAGGGCGAGGGTGGTGGACGACACTCTCGGCCGGAACGACTCGAACTCTGGAGCGGCCAATACTTGTACCGCGCGGAACCGGTCGGCGTTCGGATAAGGGCCGTCCAGGTTGACATCGACGAGGGATGTGCGAGCCGACGGGGTGAGCGGTTCGTCGGCGCCATCGCGGCGCACGTAGGCCCGGTGGCCGTCGGTCCAGAACAGCTCACCAGCGAGCGGATCGGCGCAGGCAGCGACGGTGATGTGGTCGCCGTTACGTAAGGCAACGTTGACGGCGACGAGCGGTGTCTGCGCGGCGTAGTTGAGAGTCCCGCACAGCGGGTCGATCAGCCAGGTGCGCGTCGCCGAGGCCGGGCCTGCCGCGCCGGCCTCTTCTCCGATGAGCCCGTCGGTGGGTCGAGCGCCGCGCAGCACGTTCATGATCGCGTGCTCGGACTCGATGTCCGCTTCGGTCGCGAAGTCGCCCGGGGCCTTGTCAATGCGAGCCAGGGGTGTGCCATATCTCGCGCGTACGACGGCCGCGCCCGCTTCGGCTGCGGCCACTATCAACTCAGCGTCAAGCACGCGCTGCACAGTAACGTCGCGTAGCGCGCGGTCGCCGAAGTCTGACGCAGAAGACGGCTTGACATATCGAACGCGTGTTCGAACAATGTACGAGTGGGCTGGCACAACGAAGATATCCCGTGGCGCGAACTCGAGCGGCGCCTGTCGGGCCGGCCTGCCGAGGACGAGTCGCCGACATCGCGTAAGCGGCCCAGGTTCGAGCCGGAACCGATAACGCCGATCCCTGGTCCGTACGTCCCTTATGCCGAGCTGCACGCCCATTCGTCGTTCAGCTTCCTCGACGGCGCAAGCGAGCCGGGCGACATGGTTGCCCAGGCCAAGCACCTGCGCCTGGACGCCCTGGCCCTCATCGACCACGACGGCATGTACGGCGTGGTGCGCTTCCACGAGGCTGCCCAGGCGCTGGGCGTGCCGACGATCTTCGGCGCCGAGCTGTCACTTGACGTGCCGATTCCCTCGACGCAGGCCGAACGCATGATCGCGGCCCGTGTCGGCGAACCCGACCCACCCGGCCGGCACCTGCTCGCCCTGGCACGAAACGCGTGCGGCTACGCCAGCCTGTCCCGGGTTATCAGTGCCGCGCATCGCCGCGGCGGCAGTAAGGGCCGTCCCGTCTACGACATTGATGAGTTGACCGAACTCTCCGGTGGCAACTGGCTGGTACTCACCGGCTGCCGCAAGGGGGCGGTACGCACGGCGCTGGATGGTGGCAAGTACGGCACGTTCGCTCTCGATCCCGCCCGGCAGGCGCTGACCGAGCTGGTCGACCGGTTCGGTCGCGACAACGTCGCCGTCGAGCTCACCTACGCCCTCGACCCGCTCGCCGACGAACGATACGACGCGCTCGCACAGCTCGCCGCCGAGTCCGGGCTACCCATTGTCGCGACCACGGGCGCGCACTACGACGCTCCGGCGCAGCGCGAGCTGGCCACCACGGTCGCCGCGGTCCGGGCGCGCAGCAGCCTCGACGAGATGGACGGGTGGCTCCCCGCATGGGCAGACCAGCATCTGCGTTCCGGCGCGGAAATGCAGTCCCGATTCGACCGCTGGCCGGGTGCCGTCGAGAACACAGCCCAGCTGAGCAAAGAGCTGGTGTTCGAGCTCGATCTCATTGCCCCGAAGTTGCCGCCGTTCCCGCTCAAAGACGGCCACAAGACCGAGATGGAATACCTGCGCCATCTCGCCTACGAGGGCGCGGCCAGGCGCTTCAGGGGCAAAGATCACGAGCAACGGGCGTACGAAAAGATCGCCGAAGAGCTCAAGATCATCGAGAAGCTCGGCTTCCCCGGCTACTTCCTCGTCGTCTGGGACATCGCCCGGTTCTGTCGTGAGCACGACATTCTCTGCCAGGGACGCGGCTCGGCGGCGAACTCAGCGGTGTGCTACGCACTTGAGGTCACGGCCGTCGACGCCGTCAGGTTCGACCTCATGTTCGAGCGATTTCTCGGCCCCGAACGCACGGAAGAGCCGCCCGACATCGACATAGACATCGAGTCCGACCGGCGTGAAGAAGTCATCCAGTACGTCTACACGACCCATGGACGTGACCGCGCGGCGCAGGTGGCCAACGTCATCACGTACCGGCCGAAGTCTGCGATCCGCGACGTCGC
>DATFRC010000160.1:0-2904 GCA_035263725.1 Jatrophihabitantaceae bacterium
GAAGTCCGCGGCGATGTCCGGGTGAAACGACGCGAGCCGCCACCCGGAAAGGACTACGAGCACGGCGTACCCGATGCCGGCCAGCCAGAGCAGCAGCACCGACACTGCCCGCTGGCCGTGCGCGACCATTCCCACAGAAACGATGCCGGTGGCCATCACCAAGGCGAAGTAGCCCGGGTTCAGGCTGCGTACCGCGTCACGGACCGGGCCGGCACCGTACTGCTCAGTACGGCACACTGATCCGGCGCCACTTGCGCCCGCCTGTCCCTGGCTCGGGCGGCGGGACGGCGCGGCGGCTGCGGTACACGATGTAGGGCCGCCATAGGTACCAGAGCGGGTAGCTCCAGGCGTGGACGAGCCGGGTGAACGGCCAGAACGCCCAGATCAGCCAGGCACTGGCGGCGTGGACCTGGTAGACGACCGGCGCGTTGGCGATCGTGGTCACCTGCGGATTGCCGCTGAACAGCCCGCGGAACCAGGGGGCAACTGTGGTGCGGTAGTCGTAGCCGTGGCCGAACAGGTTGATCCCGATGGTGGGGATGATGCCGGTGATGATGATCGCAAGCAGCAGGATCAGCGCGACGTAGTCGACGGCCGTGGTCGTGGCGCGCACCCGGGGGACGAACAGCCGCCGGCCGGCGAGCACGATCACACCACCGATCACCAACACCGCGGCAACCGTGCCGGCCGCGGCGGAGAACCACCGGTACACGTCCTCGGGGATGCCGATCGCGCGCGTCCATCGTTCAGGAATGAGCACGCCGATCACGTGTCCCGCGATGGCGGCGAACGTGCCGTAGTGGAAGATCGGGCCGCCCCACTTGAGCAGACGCCGTTCCTGGAGTTGGGTGGACCGGCTGGTCCAGCCGAACTGGTCGTAGCGCCAGCGCCAGATGTGCCCGACGACGAAGATGCCGAGCGCGAGGTAGGGCAGCGCCACCCACAGCAGGATCTCGGCACTGGATGCGTTGGTCATCTGGCATCTCCGGTCAGGTACTCCGGTGGCGCGAACGGTGCCGTGCCTTCGATGCCGACGTCCTCGTGCGGTGGCCCGTCGTCCCAGGCCCGGCGCACCAGGGCGAGTTGGCGGCGGCCCAGTCCCGGCAGCTGCGCACAGACAGCGTCCAGTACGCTGGCGTATGGTGTCTCGGCATCGTGCAGCGCGCGGCGCAGCAGTTCCAGGTCGGCGCGGTGCGCGTGCAGCAGTGCTGTGCCGTTGCTGCTGAGCGCGGCGAAGTCCAGCACCATGGGCAGATAGTCGGGCAGCTCCTCGTCGGTAGGAACGTACCCCGCGGTACGGTAAGCGTTCTTGAACGCGAGCATCGACATGCCGCGCTTGCGTGTGTCGCCGTAGCGGTAATAGGTGAGGTAGAGGGCGCAGCGGCGGCGCAGGTCGAACGTCGCCACGTAGTGCTCGGCGACCGCGCGCGGTTCGGTAACGCGCAGCCAGGCGAGGAAATCCGCAAAGCTTCGCCGGGTGGCCTTCGGTGCGGTGGATGCCGCGGCGCGGTCGAGTTCCGTGAGTCCGGCGAAGAGCGCCGCGGTCGGGTACTGGAGGAGCACGGACGCGAGCTTGTATGGGCTGGTCACGAGGACGCCTCGCCGAGAACGTTCAGATGCATCCGGCCGTCGTCCCCGCGCTGGTGTGCCGGACGATAGCCCTGCACTCCGTGTGGGCCGGGTGGTCCGTGCCCGCCCATACCCGGACCGCCCTCGGTGTCGAGGCTGCAGAACAACTGCTCGTGCTGCGCCATCAGCCTCCCCGCGTCCTCGGCGTGGGCCGGCGGTACGACATACCGGTCGTCGTACTTGGCGATCGCCAGCAGACGGTACAACTCGTCCAGCTCGTCGAGGCTGGCGCCGACCGATGCGGGCAGCGACTCGTCAAAGTCGAGGCCGAGTTGCCCGGCGCGTTGAATCGCGCGCATGGCGGCCAACTTCCGCAGCACGGCGCGGACCGGCGTCGGGTCCCCGGCGGTGAACAGATTGGCCAGGTACTCGATCGGTATGCGCAACGCGTCGATCGCCGCGAAGATCTGCCCGTCGTGGCCTGCAGTGATGTCGGCGACCGGGGACAACGGCGGGATGTACCAGACCATCGGCAGCGTGCGGTACTCCGGATGCAACGGCAGGGCCACTTTGTGTCGGCACGCCAGGGAATACACAGGTGAGCGACGTGCGGCGTCGATCCAGTCGGCGGCTATGCCGGCACGCGCCGCCTCGGCCTGCACGCCGGGATCCTCCGGGTCGAGGAATACCGACAGCTGTGCTTCATAAAGGTGCGTGACGTCCGGCGTCGCGGCGGCGGGCAGCACCCGGTCGGCGTCGTACAGGAACAGGCCTAGGTACCGCAGCCGGCCCACACACGTCTCCGAGCAGATCGTCGGCTGTCCGGACTCGATACGCGGGTAGCAGAACGTGCACTTCTCCGCCTTGCCGGTGCGGTGGTTGAAGTACACCTTCTTGTACGGGCAGCCCGACACGCAGAATCGCCAGCCCCGGCAACGGTCCTGATCGACAAGCACGATGCCGTCCTCGTCCCGCTTGTAGAGGGCGCCGGACGGGCAGGATGCGACACAGGACGGGTTGAGGCAGTGCTCGCAGATGCGTGGCAGGTAGAACATGAACACCTGCTCGAACTCTAGCTTCACGCGCTCCTCGAGCCCGGCGAGGTTCGGGTCGTCGACGGCGTGCTCCGGTGCGCCGGCAAGGTCGTCCTCGAAGTTGCTGCCCCAGCTGACGGTCATGTCCCGGCCGGTCAGCGCGGAGATCGAGTGCGCGCTCGGATTGCGCGTGCCCAGCGGCGCGTTGATCAGCGTGCCGTAGTCGTACGTCCACGGATCGCCGTAGTCGTCGATCGTCGGCAGGTCCGGGTTGTAGAAGATCGACAGCAGCTTGCGCAAC
>DATFRC010000161.1:0-31742 GCA_035263725.1 Jatrophihabitantaceae bacterium
ACACGCCATTCCTATGTCCTGAGGCAGGACACCGCCACCCCGACCGGCAGACGCGGGTCTCCCGGGGCCTGTGGCGGGCTCCCGAAGATCGCTGAGCGGGCTCAGATCTCACAGAATCTCAGGCCCTCCCGCTGATCACGCCGCCGCGTGTCCCGGTTCCGGCGGCAGGTGGCGCTCACGTCTCACCGTCCAGGCGATCGTCGTTCTCGGAGTTATCCCGCCTGGAGCGATGTCGTTGAAGCCGATGCTTCGATACCATCCACCGATTTCCGTAGTCCGATCAGGGGGGACCATGCCAGATCTGCACAGCTTGCGCTGGAGAGTCGTCGACTCGCCGGACTCGATAGCCGCTCGGTACCGACGGAGGCGTTGGGACGCGATGTACGCGCAGTTCCCGGATCTGGGGCAGCTGTCGGTGATCGACTTGGGTGGGCGCATCGGCACTTGGGTGGGCGCCCCGGTGCGACCGGCCCACGTCCACATCGTCAACCTCGAACCACCGGACACCGACGCGCCGGATTGGATCGAGGTCGACCACGCTGACGCCTGCGAACTGCCGAAAGAGATCGCGTCCCGCCAATACGACCTGGTCTTTTCGAATTCGGTTATGGAGCACCTCGGCGGACACGCCCGGCGGGTCGCATTTGCAGACGCCGTGCACGCCCTGTCTGAGCGGCATTGGATTCAGACGCCGTATCGCTACTTCCCGATCGAGCCGCACTGGTTGTTTCCCTGGTTTCAGCACCTTCCGGTCGCCGCGAGGGCGGCAATCACGCGGCGATGGCCGCTGACGTACAGCGGGGCGGCCGAGACCACCGCTTCAGCGGTCGAGGGGGTTATGAGCGTCGAATTGCTCAGCCGCACGGAGTTGCGGCACTACTTCCCTGACTCGCGCATCGTCGCCGAACGCATCGGCCCGCTGGTGAAGTCGATTACCGCCATGCGCTGACGCCTGCACCCTGCGGTCATCAGTCGGCCGGGGGAGTAGTACGCGAGCGGTCCCCAGATGCCGTCGTCGGGCTAGCTGGCGAGGGGGACCGCCGAGGTGGCCCCGCTACGACGTCAGCTGTTTCCGGGCCCGCTCCTGTGCGCCGGCGGACGCGCCGGCCAACTCGAGCGCGGAGGCCAGCGCTCCGGCCACCGGAGGCGTGTCGAGAACTCGCAGCCTCGCGCGGGGTGTCACGGCGGCGATCCGCTCCCGGATGCGGTCCAGCAGCACGCGGTTGCCTGACTGGAGCAGGCGCCCACCCAGCACGACGTCGGTGTCCGCATCAAGGAGGTCCAGTCGGCGCAACAGCGCGATTGCGAAGTCAGCGGCATTGTCGGCGAGCCGAACCACGACTTCGCACGCTGCGGCATCGCCGCCGTCAGCGGCGCGCAACACAGCAGGCGCAAGGTCGCGCAGCGCCCGTCGCCGGATTTGGCCGCGGCTGACCGCTACGGCGACGTCCTCCGGTGCAGCGTGAAACGTATCCTGGACCATACTGCGCAGTATGGTTTCTGGACCGCGACCGTCGTGTGCGCGCACTGCTGCGCCCAGCCCGGCGGCACCGACCGAGTATGCGCCGCCCCAGTCGCCACTGAGATCACCGAGTGCGAGAAAACGTCCCTCCCGGCCGTCCGGACGAAGCCCGACCGCGTTGATGCCCGCGCCGGCGGTGACCGCGACCCCCCAGCCACGGGTCGCTCCGGCGCGCAGGATGGCGAAGACGTCGTTGCGCACGAGCACCCGCTCAGCGACGCCGAGTTGGCGCAACGCGTCTGTGGCGGCGGTCTCGTCTTCGGGCAGGTCGACATTGGCCAGGTAGAACGCCCCGACCGAGATGGACCTGGCGCCGGCCTGCGTCGCGGCCGAGCGCGCGGCAGCCGCCAGCCTCGAGGCTGTGTCCGGCATGCCTTCGACGTTCGGGCGGGTACCAGCCGTGCGGACCCGAGCCAGGACGTCGCCTTCGATGCTGGCCAATACTAGGTCGGTCTTGGAGTTGCCGCCGTCCGCGGCCAGCACCCAGGTCACGCGTTGTCCGGGCCGTGGATCGCGGCGATGATGATCTCCCAAGCGCGGTCGATGCCGGCGGCCAGGCAGCCGTCGACCACGGCGTTGTCGCCGAGCGCGCTCGCTCGTAATTCGGGCTGGATCGGGGTGAGCGTTCGCAGTTCGTGCCGTACCGCGTCGAGTAGGCCGGTTGCCTGCCCGATGCCACCGCCGAGCACCACGAGCTCGGGATCGACGACCGCTGCGACGGCGCATACCGCCTGCGCGATCAATACCGACTCGTGGGCGACGACTTGGCTAGCGCGCTCATCGCCGCGCGCCGCCGCCGCGAATACATTGCGCGCCGAGACGGGGCGCCGCATGCCGGCCTGACGGGCGGCGCGCAGGATCCCGGCCGCGGATGCGCCGGCCTCGAAGTGGCCGAACCGGCGAGCGTCTCGAGTGCGGCGCGGCTCGTCGCCGAACGGGAGGTAGCCGATCTCGCCGGCGGCACCGCGCGCGCCCCGGTGCAGCCGACCGCCCAGCACGAGTCCCATTCCGATACCCGCACCCACGGAGAGGAACGCAAAGCTTTCGACACCCCGGCCGTGGCCGTGTGCCTGCTCGGCCAGCGCGGCGGCGTCGATGTCGTTCTCGACCATCAGGGATGAGCCGAACGCGGCGCGCAGTTGGCTGAGCACCGTCGGTTCCTCCCACCCGGGCAGCGCAGGCGCGAGTATCAAGGCGTTGCGGCGCGGGTCGAAAACGCCTGGGCTCCCGAGCACGGTCTGAGTGATGTCCGAGCGCTTGACGTCTGCTTCTGCGTAGAGCTTCTCCGCCAGTCGGACCAACTCGGCGACGCGCTGCGGGCCTGTCGCGCTCTCGACAGGCAGCGTGGCGTTCGCACGAATTGTGCCGGCGAGGTCGCAAATTGCGCCGCGCAGAAACCGGCTGCCCACATCCAGTGCCAGGACATTGCCGACGGAAGGGCGCACCTCATACAGCACGGCAGCCGGGCCGGGCACGCCGGTGCGAGTGCCGGCCGGGCGCACCAGTCCGGCACGTTCCATATTGGTCAGTGCCAGCGACACGGTCGGCTTCGACAGTCCGGACATCCGGGCCACGTCGGCGCGCGAGAGTGTGCCGGCGCGCCGGATTAGACCGAGTACGAGCTGCTCATTCATCGCGCGGATCAACTGCGGCCCTGCCGGCGCTCCAGGTCCGGTCACGGAAGTGTCTCCTTCATTGCGACGCGGTGATCGATAGTCTACTTTCCTATCTACCAGCGGGCCACTCGACAGGGGAGTGCGCATGCCACAGCCGGTCGTGCTCGGCATCGACTTCGGAGGTAGCAAGATCGCCGCCGCAGTCGCCGGCGAGAACGGTGCCCGGCTTGGTATGTCCACGATTCGTACCAGGTCCGGCGACGGCGCGCACGCGACGTTCGAGCGAGGGCTGGCGGCGGCGCGGACGCTGGTCGATCAAGTTGCGGACGGCCGGCCACTCGCCGCGGTGGGCGCGTGCACGATCGGTATCCCGTCACAGGACGGCGTGGCGCTGGCGCCGACGATCGACGGCTGGGGTGAGATCGCGTTCGGCCGACGGCTCGCCGAGGCATTTCCCGAGGCCAGGATCGAGCTGGCCACCGATGTCAAGGCAGCGGCGTACGCCGAGGCGCACGACGGTGCGTTGGCGGGCTCCGACCCTGGCATCTACGTCAACCTAGGCACCGGCCTGGCGGTGGCTGTCGTGGCTGGCGGGACGGTGCTCAACGGGGCGCACGGCGCCGCCGGGGAGATCGGCTACAACGTTCGGGCGCTGGCCGACGTGGGCTGCGACTCGGGCGCCCGCGCGCCGCTCGAGGAGGTCGTCAGCGGGCAGGCACTGCACCGGGCCGCGGCCGAAATCCTGCCGGACGCGCATGGTGCGGCCGATGTCTTCGCCGCCGCCGACCGACCGGGCGTGGCGCGGCTGATCGCGGACTTCATCGCCGAGCTGTCGTTCCACCTGGTCAACCTCACCGTCGCGATCGATCCAGCCCGCATCGCGGTCGGTGGCGGGATGGTCCGCTCGTGGCAGCGATTGCACGGCGGGCTGCGCCGCGCGCTGGACGCGGCGGTGCCGTTTCCACCAGAACTGGTCGTCGCTGATTTCCCATACGATGCACCGCTGCGCGGGGTGCTTTCGCTGGCGACGGTGAGCGCGCATGAGATCCGATAACGGAAGGGACGTCGACATGAGAGCAGCCAAAGCGGTCGTGGCCGTCCTGGCGACGGGCCTGCTCGTGGCCGCGTGTAGTAGCACGAAACACCGCTCGCAGAACACTGGGCAGGCATCCACGCCAAGCACGCAAGCGACTAGCGGCGGTTCCTCCACGCACAAGGCCGGCGGCGCGCTCACGATCGTGAACGTGCAGGGCCAGACGTGGAGCTGCCAGTTCAACCCGTTCAACCCGGCCAACTTCCAGGAGTCGCTCGGCTTCGTCTACGAGCCGCTGGTGTACGTGAACCTCTTGGAGAACCAGACCGAGACCCCGATGCTGGCGAGCTCCTACACGTGGGGGCCGGACAAGAAGTCGATCACGTTCAACATCCGGTCGGGGGTGAAGTGGAACGACGGGCAACCGTTCAGCGCGCAGGACGTGGCGTTCACGTTCAACTTGATGAAGCGGGTGCCCGCCACCGACCTGTACTCGCTATGGACCGGCGCCGGGCTGCAGAGCGTCACCGCGACCGGCAACCAGGTGAGCATGCAGTTCGACAAGACCGCACAGCCGTACTTCTGGTACTTCGCGAACTTGGTCGGCATCGTGCCCCAGCACATCTGGTCGACCGGCAACGCGGCGGTGCATCCGGAGACGTTTGCCGACCCGCACCCGGTCGGCACCGGACCGTACAAGGTCAGCCCGTGCAGCCCGAACAACATTCAGTACGTGGCCAATCCGTACTTCTGGCAACCGGGCAAGCCCTACATCCAGAAGGTCCAGTACCCGGGCTACCTCGACAACGGGCCGGCCAACCTCGATCTGGCGAACGGAAAGGGCGAGTGGGGTAGCCAGTTCATCCCGAACATCCACCAGTTCTACCTGTCGAAGTCGTCGGACAATCACACGTGGTCGCCACCTGTCCTCAACGTCGCGATCTTCCCCAACCTCGACCCGTCGCATGCCGCGACAAGCAAGTTGGGAGTGCGGCAGGCGATCTCGTACGCGCTCGATCGCAATCAGATCTCGCAGATCGGTGAGGATGGGCAGGAGCCGGCTGCCAACCAGAGCGGCGTGGTGATGCCGACGTTCCAGAAGTACTACGACGCAAACGCCCTAGCTGCCGCGGGGTACGACAAGCAGAACCTCGACAAGGCGAAGTCGGCCCTTGCCAGCGCCGGTTACTCGCCGTCCAACCCGCTGAAGTTGACGATCATCACCATCACGGGATACACCGACTGGGACGCCTCGCTGGCCGTCGTCAAGCAGCAATTGAAGAAGGTCGGCATCGATCTGACCGTGCAGGACCTCGCCCAGCAGACGTTCTTGTCCCGGCTTTACAACGGCGACTTCGATCTCGCCTACTACAACCAGCCGTCCGGCGGCCCGACGCCGTACTACGAGTTGCGCAACAGCCTGTACTCGAAGAACACCGCGCCGATCGGCAAGGCGGCAAGCACCAACTACGAGCGGTACCGCAATCCCGCCGTGGACGCGCTGTTCGACCAGTACCCGAGCGCGGACGACGCCGGCCAGGTCTCGATCGTCAAGCAGATCGGAGCCGCCATGGTCAAGGACGTGCCGATAATCCCGGTAACGGAGGCGGTCGACTGGTTCCAGTACAACACGAAGGACATCGCCGGGTGGCCCACCGAGCAGGACCAGTACGCCCAGCCGGCGGCGTTCAACGTGCCTGACGTCGAGCAGGTGCTGCTGCACCTCTACTCGTTGTCGGCGCAATAGGAGGAAGCTCGACCCATGAGGTACGTGTTGCGCCGCCTGGGGTTCTTTGCCCTGACGCTCTGGGCGGCGCTCACGCTCAACTTCTTCCTGCCCCGGTTCATGCCGGGAAATCCGCTGCAGGCGTTGCGGGCGCGCACGCATGGCAAGGTCTCGCCCGAGGCATTGCAGCAGATGCTCACGTCGTACGGCTTCAAGCCGCACCAGAACGTGGTAAGCCAGTACTTCGCCTATCTCGGCAACATGTTCACCGGGCACTGGGGTGTGTCGATCGGTGCAACGCTCGGCCAGCCGGTCCGGCAGATCATCGGGCAGGCGCTTCCGTGGACGCTGGGCCTGGTCGGGGTAGCCACCGTGCTGGCGTTCCTGCTCGGCTCCCTGATCGGCGTGCTGGCCGGCTGGAGGCGCGGCGGCGCGCTGGACTCCGTGCTGCCGCCGATCTTCGTCGTGACCTCTGCACTGCCGTACTTCTGGGTCGGGTTGCTGCTCATCCTGGTGTTCTCCGTGTGGACGCACGGGTGGCTGCCGAGCGATTTCAATTACGACACGAGCCTGCAACCCGGGCTCTCGCCGGGGTTCGTCGGCAGCGTGCTGCAACACGCGGTGCTGCCGGGAGCCACGATCCTGATCACGGCGATCGGCGCGTGGATTCTGACGATGCGCAACAACATGCTGACCACGCTCGCCGAGGACTACGTGCGGATGGCCCGTGCCAAAGGGCTGCCGGACCGTCGCATCATGTTCGACTACGCGGCGCGCAACGCGATGCTGCCCAACCTGGCTGGGTTCGCCATGTCGCTCGGCTTCGTGATCACCGGCTCGATCCTCGTCGAGTATGTCTTCAACTACCCGGGCCTGGGCTACGAGCTCTACAACGCGGTGCAGAACACCGACTACCCGCTCATGCAGGCGCTGTTCATGCTATTCACGGTCGCCGTGTTGCTGGCGCTGCTGATATGCGAGTTCGCGATTGCGGTGCTGGATCCCCGTTCGCGAGCGAGGGCATAACCAATGACCGCGCTGCTCGTCGACACCTCAGGTGCGCCGCCCGTCGAGACTGTGGCCCGGCGGCGTGGTGGGTTCTTGGGCGCGGTCCGGCGCAGCCGCAAAGCCCAGGTCGGGCTCGCCATGCTGTTCGTGTTCTGCGTGTTCGCCGTGGTTCCGCAGCTGTTCACGTCGGTGCGGCATCCGAACGACCTCGCGTTTGCGCCGCGGTTGCCGCCGTCCGGCGCGCACTGGCTGGGCACCACCGCGCTGGGGCAGGACATCTGGGCGCAGCTCGTATACGGCACGCGCGAATCGCTGGTGATCGCCCTGGTGGCCGGAGCATTTGCGACGCTGCTATCTGTGGTAGTCGGCGTATCGGCGGCGTACCTGCGCGGCGTCGGCGACGAGGTCCTCTCGATGATCATCAACATCTTTTTGGTGATCCCGACGTTCCCGCTGATCATCATCCTGGCGACGTACGCCGGCAAGGGGACGTTGCCTGTGGTGCTGATCGTGCTGATCGTGACCGGCTGGTCCTACGGCGCGAACCAGTTACGGGCGCAGACTTTGTCTTTGCGCAACCGAGACTTTCTCGAGGCTGCCAAGATTCGCGGCGAGCGACGTTCATACGTCATATTCGCCGAAGTGCTGCCCACGATGACGTCGCTGATCCTGGCCACCTTCCTGGGCGCCGCGCTCTACTCGGTGCTCACCGCTGCGGGGCTACAGTTCATCGGCCTGGGCGATCCGAACTCCATCAGCTGGGGGACGATGCTCTACTGGGCCCAGAACCAGCAGGCGTTGCAGACCGGCACACCGTTGTGGTCGATCGCCCCCGGGCTGTGCGTCGCGCTGCTCGGCGCGTCGTTCGCACTGATCAACTATGCATTCGACGAGATCAGCAACCCCGCGTTGCGGCCGGTCCGGGGAAGGCGCAGGCGCCGTGCTCGAGGTTAGAGGGCTGAGCGTCGAATACGCGACGGACGGGGCGCCGGTGGTCGCCGTCGACGGCGTCGACCTGGACGTTGCCGCCGGAGAGTTCGTCGGCGTCGTCGGAGAGTCCGGTTGTGGAAAGTCGACGCTCCTGTTCGCGATCGCCCGGCTGTTGAGCCCACCTGCGGCGATCACGGCCGGCAGCATCGTCTTCAAGGGCCACAACCTCGTCACGATGACCGAGAAGCAGCTGAACGCGCTGCGTTGGCGCGATTGCTCAGTGGTGATGCAGAGTGCGATGAACGCCCTGAACCCGATCACCACGATCGGCGCGCAGTTCCGTGACGTGGCCCACGCACACATGGACTGGTCGCCGGACGAGGTCGCGGAGCGCTCCGCCGAGGTGCTGCGGCTGGTGGGCATCGACCCCATTCACCTGAAGAGCTATCCGCACCAACTCAGCGGCGGCATGCGACAGCGCGCCATGATCGCGATGGCACTGCTGTTCACGCCCGACCTGGTGATCATGGACGAACCGACGTCGGCGCTCGACGTCGTCGCGCAGCGCTCGCTGATGGTGCAGATCAAGCAACTCCAACGCCAGCTGGGCTTCGCAGTCGTATTCGTCACGCATGACATGTCGCTGGTCAGCCACTTCTCCGACCAGTTGCTCGTGATGTACGCCGGGCTGATCGTCGAGGTGGGACCGACCCGCACCGTGTTCGACAGCCCGGCACACCCGTACAGCCGCGGTCTGCTCGAGGCTTTTCCGTCGATCCGCGGGGTGCGCAGGCCGCTCACCGGCATTCCAGGCAGCCCGCCCGACCTGGCGCGTCCGCCGAGCGGGTGCCGGTTTCATCCGCGCTGCCCGGTCGCGATGCCGGAGTGCGCGACGACGGAACCGCCGCTGTACTCGGTGGGCCGAGCGCAGGCCAGGTGTCTGCTGCACGCGCCGGAGCGGGCACCGCTGAGCGAGGTGCGCTCATGACGCTCCTCGAAACCGTTGGCCTCACCAAGCATTTCAAGATCGGCGGCAACGTGTCGCGGCGCACGCTGCACGCTGTCGACGACGTAAATCTGTCCATCGACAGGCAGGAGATCGTCGCGCTGGTGGGCGAAAGCGGCAGCGGTAAGAGCACCATTGCCAGGCTGCTGGCCAGGGTGTATCAGCCGACGAGCGGCGAGATCCGCTACCAGGACCGGCCACTGTCGTCGATGCGCACCCGGCGCCAGAGCCTCGCGTATCGCGGCGATGTGCCGATGGTGTTCCAGGACCCGTTCAGCTCGCTCAACCCGGCATACCGCGTGGCACATGGCATCATGCGCGGGCTGAAGCTGCATCGCCGAGATCTCAACCGCGCCCAGCGTCGCGAGGAGGCGCTTCGCGTCATCTCCGCGGTCGGCCTTGCCCCCGGCGTCCTCGACCGGTATCCGCACGAGCTCTCGGGTGGGCAGCGGCAGCGAGTCGGGTTCGCCCAGGCGCTCGCGTACCGGCCGAAGCTGATCATCGCCGACGAGCCGGTGTCGATGCTCGACGTGTCGATCCGCATCGGGTTGCTCAACTTGATGACGGCGCTGCGCGAGCAGGAAGGCGTGTCGATCCTCTACATCACGCACGACATCGCGAGCGCCCGCTACGTCAGCGATCGGCTGCTCGTGATGTACGCGGGGCACATCGTCGAGTCAGGGCCGGTCGAGGACGTCCTGGCCCGGCCGAAGCATCCGTACACGCAACTGCTGCTGTCGGCGGTGCCTGACCCGCGCGCGCCGCTGTCCACCGATTCGGCCGATCAGGGCGAGCCACCGCGCGTGATCGATCCGAAGCCGGGATGCCGGTTCCGCTGGCGCTGCCCCTTGGCCATCGACGTGTGCGAGCGAGTGACTCCGGAGCTGCGGTTGCTTGCGCCCGGACACAGTGCGGCGTGCCACGTCGCTACGCCGGAGCCGTCGCTGAGCGAGCCGTGAAGATCGCGGTGATCGGCGGGGGAAGTACCTACACCCCCGAGCTCATAGAGGGATTCGCGGCGCGCGCGGACGTCCTGCCCGTGGATGAGCTGGTCCTGGAGGACATTTCGGAGGAGCGACTGGACATCGTCGGTGGCCTGGCGAGACGGATCTTGGCCCGGACAGGTCATCCCGCCCGGCTCGTCACCACTACCTCGCTCGACGATGCGGTCGACGGTGCGGCCGCCGTGCTTGTGCAGCTGCGCGTCGGCGGGCAGCAGGCGCGGCTGACAGACGAGACGTTGCCCGGCCAGTTCGGGCTGATCGGCCAGGAGACCACCGGGGCGGGCGGATTCGCCAAGGCGCTGCGCACCGTGCCGGTCGTGCTGGACATCGCGTCCGTCGTGACCAAGCGCGCCGCACCCGGCGCATGGATCGTCGACTTCACCAATCCGGTCGGCATCATCACGCGCGCCCTGCTGGACAACGGGCATCGAGCGCTGGGGCTGTGCAACGTCGCGATCGGGCTGCAGCGTCGGCTGGCGTCGCGGCTGGGCGTCGAGCCGGAGCGGGTGCGCCTCGACCACGCCGGGCTGAATCACCTGTCGTGGGTGCGCCGCGTGCTTGTCGACGGGGTGGATCGCCTGCCCGAACTGCTGGCCGACCCGATTGACGTCGGCTCGCCCGCGGAGCTGATGCGGACACTTGCCGCCATCCCGTCCTATTACCTGCGTTACTACTACAGCACGAACGAGGTGCTGCGCGAGGGCGGTGCGCGCCGGGCCGAGCAGGTAATGGAGATCGAACAGCAATTGCTCGCCATGTACGCGGACCCAGCACTCGATCGCAAGCCGGCGCTGCTCGACGAACGTGGCGGGGCGTATTACAGCGAGGCTGCCGCCGCACTCGTAACGTCGCTGCTGACCGGCGACGGCGCCCTGCACTATGTCGACCTGGGCAACTCCGGCACGATCACCGGGCTGCCGGACGAGGCCGTCGTCGAGGTGCCCGCCACGGTCGACCGTTCTGGGGCGCATGCCGAGCCGGTCGCGCCACTGGCGCCGGAATTGCTCGGTCTGGTGCAGGCGGTCACTGCCTACGAAGTGCTCACAATCGAGGCCGCCCGCTCGGGCGACCGCAGTACTGCGCTGCGTGCGCTCGTCGCGCACCCGCTGGTGCGGCAGTGGGAAACCGTCGTGCCGATGCTTGACGCGATCCTGGATGCGGGTCGGGCGTACCTGCCACAGTTCGCCTCTGCTTAGCATGGCGGTGCAGACCTGCCCGGCCGTTCGAGGCGAGGTCCGGACCTGCTCCGCCCGGCCGGACGTGGGGCCTGCGAAGCGCGACCCATAGACTCGAGGGGCCCTGGGCTCGTGTCTCAACCCCGACTGAGCTCGTGCATCTGAACAAACCCCTAGGAGCGAGCAGCGTGGTGAAGAGCACCGTCGAGAACGTGGGACCGACCCGCGTCAAGCTGGCCGTCGAGGTGCCGTTCGACGAGTTGAAGCCCAGCCTGGACGCCGCGTACAAGGCGATCGCCAAGCAGGTCCGCATTCCTGGGTTCCGGCCCGGCAAGGCGCCCGCCCGGATCATCGATCAGCGGGTCGGCCGCGCCGCGGTCCTGGAGCAGGCCGTCAACGACGCGCTGCCTCGCGTGTACTCGGAAGCTGTGCGGGAGAGCGGGGTGCGCGCGCTCGGTCAGCCGGAGATCGAGGTGACGAACCTCGACGACGGCCAGTCCCTGAGCTTCACGGCGGAGGTCGACGTTCGCCCGGAGATCACCCTGCCCGAGCTGAAGGGCATCGAGGTCAGCGTCGACGACGTCGCTGTCACCGACGCCGAGGTCGAGGAGCAGCTCGACGCCCTGCGCGAACGGTTCGCGAGCCTGACCGGCGTCGACCGGCCGGCGCAGACCGGCGACTTCGTGTCGCTGGATCTCGCGGCAGCGGTCGACGGCGAGGAGGTCGAGGGCGGCTCGGCGAAGGGGCTGTCGTATGAGGTGGGCAGCGAGGACCTCATCGACGGGCTGGACGCCGCCATTACCGGCAAATCGGCGGGCGACACGGCGACATTCACCACGACATTGCGCCAGGGCGATCATGCCGGGGAGCAGGGCGACATCACGGCGACCGTCAACTCGGTAAAGCAGAAGGAACTGCCCGGGGCTGACGACGAGTTCGCCCAGTTGGCCAGCGAGTTCGACACGATCGACGAGCTGCGCGCCGATCTACGGGAGCGGCTCATCCGCGCGAAGTCGCTGAGCCAGGGCAGCCAGGCCCGCGACCGGCTGGTCGAGAAGCTCGTCGACTCGGCCGACTTCCCCGTGCCCGAATCGGCAGTGCAGGCCGAGGTGGGTTACCGCGAGCACGATGTCGTCCACTCGCTGGGCCACGACGACAAACTGTTCGAGGAGCTGCTGGCGAGCCAGGGCAAAACTCGTGAGGAGTTCACGGCGGAGCTACGGGAGTCGGCGGAGAAGTCGGTGCGCGCCCAGTTCATCCTGGACGCGATCGCGGACGCTGAGCAGGTCACCGTCGCCGATGCCGAACTGACCGAGTACCTGGTCCGCCAGGCTGCCCGGTACAACATGCCGCCGAAGGACTTCGCGAACCAGATCGTCGAGGCCGGCAACCTGCCCGCGCTGATGTCCGATGTGCGCCGCAACAAGGCGCTTGCCAGCGTGCTCGAGTCGGCGACCGTCACGGACGCGTCCGGCAACAAGGTCGACCTGTCCTCGCTGCCGGCCCCGGAGCCGAGCAGCCTGGCGCCGATCGATGAAGAGGACGTCACGCCATGAGCGAAACCGGCCCCGGCAGGCGGCGCTTGCCTGTGCCGGTCGATTAGGTTCGAAGAAACACCCAAGTTCGAAGGAAGGTCCGTACCGTGAGCCGCTTCGATCCGCAGCCAGTGCGCATCATGGAGATGCGCAGCCCAGGCGCCGGCATGAACCTCAACGACTCCGTGTACGACCGGCTGCTCCGGGAGCGGATCATCTTCCTCGGCCAGCCGGTCGACGACGCGATCGCCAACCAGATCTGCGCACAGCTGCTGCTGCTCGCTGCCGAGGACCCCAAGCGCGACGTCAACCTGTACATCAACTCGCCGGGTGGCTCGGTGACGGCCGGCATGGCCATTTTCGACACCATGGAACTAATCGAGTGCGATGTCGCCACCTGGGCGCTGGGGCTCGCGGCGTCGATGGGCCAGTTCCTGCTCTCGGCGGGCACCCGCGGCAAGCGTTATGCGCTGCCGCACGCGCGGATCCTGATGCACCAGGGCTCGGCAGGCCTAGGTGGTACCGCGTCGGACATCAAGATCCAGGCCGAGCAGTGGAACCTCAGCAAGCAGGAGCTCGCGGAGATCACCGCCGAGCACACCGGCAAGAGCGTCGAGCAGATCATTGTCGACGGCGACCGCGACCGTTGGTTCACCGCAGCGGAAGCCGTGGAGTATGGATTCGTCGACCACATCGTGTCCCGCGCCAGCCAGGTCCCCGGCGGCGTCAGCCCGGCGGAATGAGAGTGAACGAGATGTCCGAGTTGATCAACCCCTCCGCCCGGTACGTGCTGCCGTCCTTCGTCGAGCGCACGAACTACGGGATCAAGGAGTCCAATCCTTATAACAAGCTGTTCGAGGAGCGCATCATCTTCCTCGGCGCGCCCATCGACGACGTCGTCGCCAACGACGTGATGGCGCAGTTGATCGTGCTGGAGTCGACCGATCCCGATCGCGATATCCAGATCTACATCAACTCGCCGGGCGGCTCGTTCACCGCGCTCACCGCCATCTACGACACGATGGTGTACGTCCGGCCCGAGATCCAGACGATCTGTATGGGCCAGGCGGCCTCAGCGGCTGCCGTGCTGCTCGCGGCCGGTACCAAGGGCAAGCGGTTCGCGCTCTCGAACTCGCGGATTCTGATCCACCAGCCCTCCGGCGGGACCGAGGGCCCGATGCAGATCTCTGACCTGGATATCCAGGCTCGAGAAATTCAGCGGATGCGCGAGCTGATGGAGGAGATCCTGGCCCGCCACACCGGGCAGACCATCGAGACCGTGCGCGCCGACATCGAGCGGGACAAGATCTTCACCGCCGAGCAGGCCAAGGAGTACGGCATGGTCGACGAGGTCATCACCACCCGCAAGCTGACTAATTGAACCCGGCAGCGGCGGATCCGCGTCTCCACCGCTCGCTCCGCTCGGGTGGATCCGCGGCTCCGCTCCGCGCCTCCGGCGCGGGCCGCGTCGCGCCGCCGGGGCTCTTCGCGCGAGTGCTCATCGCCTCGTGGTCGTCAAACCAACGCCGCGCGGGGTCCGGGTGGAAGCGTTTTCAGGGGCTGCCACGGCACGCCGGTGGGGTTTGCGAGGGACTTACCGCGCCGCACCGGGTACCGTTCGAGGTCTGGGCACCAACCGACCAGAGGGGAACCAGTAGGCCGTGGCACGTGTCGGAGAGACGGGCGACCTCCTGAAGTGCTCGTTCTGCGGGAAGAGCCAGAAGCAGGTCAAGAAGCTCATCGCTGGTCCAGGCGTGTACATCTGCGACGAGTGCATAGACCTCTGTAACGAGATCATCGAGGAGGAGCTCGCCGAGACGAGCGAGTTCAGCTTCGACGAGCTGCCCAAGCCCAGCGAGATCTACGACTTCCTGAATAGCTATGTCGTGGGCCAGGACCAGGCCAAGAAGACGCTCGCCGTCGCGGTCTACAACCACTACAAGCGAGTGCAGGCAGGCGGCGAACCAAAGCCGCGCAGCGCCGACACCAACGTCGAGCTGGCTAAGTCGAACATCCTGCTGCTCGGCCCCACGGGGTCAGGCAAGACGTTGCTCGCGCAGACACTGGCCCGCATGCTGAACGTCCCGTTCGCCATCGCCGACGCCACCGCGCTCACCGAGGCCGGTTACGTCGGCGAGGACGTCGAGAACATCCTCCTCAAGCTCATCCAAGCCGCGGACTACGACGTCAAGCGCGCGGAGACGGGCATCATCTACATCGACGAAGTCGACAAGATCGCGCGTAAGGCCGAGAACCCGTCGATCACCCGGGACGTCTCCGGGGAAGGCGTGCAGCAGGCGCTCCTGAAGATTCTCGAGGGCACGACGGCCAGCGTGCCGCCGCAGGGCGGCCGCAAGCACCCGCACCAGGAGTTCATTCAGATCGATACGACGAACGTGCTCTTCATCGTGGGCGGGGCGTTCGCCGGACTGGACGCGATCATCGAGAACCGCATCGGCAAGAAGGGGCTGGGCTTCGGCGCGGAGCTTCGCACCAAGTTCGAGCGCGACCAGCGCGACGTCTTCTCCGACGTGATGCCCGAAGACCTGATGAAGTTCGGGCTGATCCCGGAGTTCATCGGGCGGCTGCCCGTGATCACGTCCGTGCGCCCCCTGGACCGCGATGCCCTCGTCCAGATCCTCATCGAGCCGCGCAACGCGCTGGTGAAGCAGTACGGCAAGCTCTTCGAGCTCGACAACGTCGAACTCGAGTTCTCCGATGATGCGCTCGAGGCGATCGCCGACCAGGCCGTACTGCGCGGTACCGGCGCTCGTGGGCTGCGGGCGATCATGGAGGAAGTGCTGCTGTCGGTCATGTACGAGGTGCCGTCGCGCGAGGATGTGGCCCGCGTGCTGATCACGCGGGAGACCGTGCTCGACCACGTCTACCCCACGCTCGTGCCGCGTGAGCAGCCCAAGCGCGAACGGCGCGAAAAGAGCGCCTGATTTAGATCCTGCCGCCCGACGCTGGGAGGCAACCAGGGGGACCCAACCACGGGGCGATGAGCGCTTGCGCGAAGAGCGCGCCGGCCGCGAGGCGGCCCGCGCCGAAGGCGTGGAGTGGCTCGAGGTGTGCGCCCCTTGTGGGCGCCGCCGAGAGACACTCCCCGGCGCACCTATTCGTAGTGGAGTGCTGCTAGAGGATCTAGGCGGGCCGCGCGCCGGGCTGGGAACACGGCGGCGAAGATCCCCACCACCACGGCCACCAGCACGAAAAGGACAAGCTGCGAGACGGGTACCACGAACGCGATGAAGTCCAGGCGAGTGGTGAGCAGCCCGGCGAGCAACAGGCCCACGACGATGCCCAGCACGGCACCGATCAGCGCTGTGATCACGCTTTCATGCCGGATCATGCGCCGCGTCTGCCGCCGCGTCATCCCGATCGCGCGCATCATGCCCAGCTCGCGGGTGCGTTCGAAGACGGTGAGCACCAAGGCGTTCACGATGCCGAAGATGCTGACGACAACCGACAGCGCCAGCAGCACGTAGAGCACATTGAGGATGTTCTTGATCGCGGCGCTCTGGTTGTTCTTGAACTCGTCGCGAGTGACCGCCTTCGCATTCGGGAACGAGGTGAGCGCGGCGTTCAGGGCCGCAGTGTTCGCATCGTTGACGCCGCCGTGCATCTGCACGAACGTGTAGAGGTTCTTCGGCTGCTCATAGTGGCGGTCGAACGTCGCGCTCGAGATCGTCACGGCCCCGAAGGGCGATCCGCCGGCGGGCGGGTGGAACGTGCCGGCCAGGTGCAGGTTAAGCAGCGCTGCGGTCGGCGTCTCAACGGTCAACGGCGAGCCGATCGCGAGGTGGTGCTGCTTGGCGTAGCTGTCCGTCGTGAACGCGCCGTCCGCGCCCAGGCTGCCGAACGTCGCCTGCGAGCCCTGCCGCCAGTCGAGACGGAGCACGTCGCCCGCCTGCGGGTCCACGGCAGTCAGCTCGATGTGCTTGCCGAACGCGCGGCCGTCACCGACCCGTACGCCCGCGATCGACTCGACTCCGGGCGTCTTGGCGACGGCTGCTGTCACCGTTGTCGGGATCGGGTCGAAGTTGTTCTGCGCGGTGATTGCGTAGTCGGCAACGAAGATGGCGTCGACAGCTTGCTCGAACGGGCGGATGATGCCCGCGGCGAGAGCGGCCATGAGGGTCACCAGCGCCAACCCGATCATCAGCGCAGCCGCGGTCGCAGCCGTGCGTTGCGGGTCGCGCTGGCTGTTCTCGCTGCCGATGCGGGTGGCCGACGGCTCGGTCAGCACGCCCGGGAAGTCGGCCGGCCACTCCGGCCGCCACCCCGAGACGGTGCGGCGAAGCATCATCGCCAGCACCAGGAGGAGCAGTAGCGGGTTGAGCACAGCGCCCCCGACGAATGCTCCAGCCCGGCGCCCGGTAGTCCCGGGACCCCACGCGCCGTACCGCAGCAACCAGAACGGCAGCGAGAACAGTGGCCACACGACTGCGGAGAACGCGATCACCGCCCACCGGGCCACCGGATTGGCCGCCGCCGCGATCGGCCGTACCAGCTGCGCGGAGAACGTGGCGATGCCGATGAACACGAGGAGCGCGCCGACGAGCAACAGGGTCAGCACGCCGGCGGTGCCGAGCCCGTGCACGAACAGGCCGAGCAGCAGGAAGGCGAAGCCGAGGGCGGTGAGCAGGGCAGCGCCGAGCGGGCGGAAGCGGGCGTACCGACCCTGCGGCAGCTTGGCGCCCTCGCGGACGGCCGCGATCGGAGGCACCCGCGTGGCACGCATCGCGGGACGCAGGCTCGCGAGCAGGGTGATCAGCGTGCCGACGACCAGTGCCACCACGACCGTGCGGGTCCGGAAGACCAGGCCGCTGTTGGGAAGCGTGAGCCCGGCCGCGTCGAAGATCTTGAACAGCCCGACGGCAAGCCCTAGGCCGAGGAACAGCCCGACCACCGACGCGGTGAAGCCCATCGCCAGCGCCTCAAGGATCACCGAACGCAGTACCTGCCGCCGCGAGGCGCCAAGCGTGCGCAGCGTGGCGAACTCCCTGGTGCGCTGGGCGATTGTGATCGACAGCGAGTTCGCGATCACGAACGAGCCCACGAACAGCGCTATGCCGCCGAAGGCCAGCAGCAACGTCCGGAGGAAGGAGATGAAGCCGGAAGCGTCGGAGGCATCCTTCGACGCCTGCTCCGACCCGGTGCGCACCTGCGTGTTCGGCGGCAGGACCTTCGAAACCCCGGCGAGCAGTTGCGACGTCGAGACGCCGGGCTTGCCGGCGATCAAGATCTGGTCCAGCTTGCCCGGCTTGTCGAACAGCCGCTGGGCTGTGCCGAGATCGAACCCGGCGAGCGTGGCCCCGCCGAGCGAGGAGACCGACCCGAACTTGACGATGCCTGCGATGCGCATTCGCTCGACCGGACCACGCGCCTGCACGCCGATCGTCTGCCCGACGCTGAGGTGCTTGCGCTGCGCCGTGGTCCTGTCGACGACCACCTCGTCCTGATGCGGCCAGGCACCGGACACGAGGGTCAGCACACTGAGGTCCGGCTGCGCAGGGTCGACGCTGAAACCGAGGTTCGGCGCGCCCCCGAATGAGATGGCCTTGCCGTTGCTGCCGATCAGGTGCGTGTCGCTCGTGACGAATCCCGACGCGGCGCCCACCTCGGGCAATCCGCGGACCGTGGGGAGCAGGGACTGGTCGAACGACGGCGGCGTGCTGCCGTTGCCGCCGCTCAGCGAGAACGCCGATTTCCCGGTGATGGCCGCGTCGGCGTTGCGGTAGGTCTGGCTGAATATCGAGTGGAACGCGTCGTCGATCGAATCGGTGAGTACGAACGTGCCGGACATGAGCGCGACGCCGAGCACCACGCCCAGCGCAGTGAGGACGGTGCGCAGCTTGCGGGCGAGCAGGCCACGCAAGGCGAAGGCGATCATCGGACGGTAAGGGTCTCGATGGCGGCGAGGATCTCGTGCCGGCTCGACCGCGGGAGCTCCTGCACGATGCGCCCGTCGGCCAGGAACAGCACCCGGTCGGCCATCGCCGCCGCCTCGGCGTCGTGCGTCACCATCACCATCGTCTGGCCGTAGTCCTCGACCGAGGCGCGCATCAGCTCGAGGATCTCCGCGCCGGTCGTCGAGTCGAGATTGCCCGTGGGCTCGTCGGCGAATACGACCGTGGGCCGCGACACCAGCGCCCGGGCAATGGCGACGCGCTGCTGCTGCCCGCCCGACAGCTCGGCCGGCCGGTGCCGTAGCCGATCGGAAAGCCCGACCCGGCGCACCAGTTCGTCGAACCAGCCGCGATCGGGCTTCTCGCCGGCAATGGTCAGCGGCAGTAGTAGGTTTTCGCGCGCGCTGAGCATCGGCAGCAGGTTGAAGAACTGGAAGATGAAGCCGATGTGCTTGCGGCGCAGCTTCGTCAGCGCGGTGTCGTCCAGCGTCGTGATGTCGGTGCCGTCGATGCGCACCGACCCGGACGTCGGTTTGTCGAGGCCGGCCAGGATGTGCATAAGCGTCGACTTGCCCGAGCCCGACGGCCCCATCACCGCGGTGAGCCGGCCCAGCGGAATCTCGACGTCGACCCCGCGCAGCGCCGCGACTGCGGTGTCGCCCTCCCCGTAGATTCGGCTGATGTCGCGTGCGACAACGACCGCGCCGTTCTGGCTGCCCATGTTTCCCCCTTGCGCGTGGGTTCTCAGGATGGCGTGCCGCGGGCCGGCGGGAAAGGGACTCTCAGCGGGATAGCAGCGTTGCCGGACGGGGCTGATACGCCGCGGCTCGTGCGAGCCGTCCGCCGCCAGCGATCGGCGCGAGCAGGCCCAGCAAGCCGGCCGCCAGGAACATCTGCCGCGGCGTGGCGACCCCGGCGAGCACGCCGCCGAGCAGGTACGCGCCGATCAGTGCCGCCGACGTAACGGCATTGACGGTGGCCGCAATCCGCCCGCGCGCCTCGGCAGGTGCACGGAGCATGATCATCGTGGACGTGCCGAGGTTGAGCAGCCCGTTCGCGGCGCCGCCCGCGACAGCCATCGGCAGGAGCCACGCGACGGTGGGCGCCGCAGCGTAGCCGGCCATTGCCAGCGACAGCACCGTCGCGCTGCAGACGATCACCCGCACGAGGGCGCGCTGGCTGTGCCACCGGCCGCCGGCCACCGAGCCGAGCAGCATGCCTACCGCCCAGATACCGCCCACCAGTCCGTACCACGTGGCCGAAGCATGCAGGGTGTCGCGGACGAGGAACACGTCGACGACGTTGACCATCGCGCCGAGGACGATGAACCCGCCGAGCAACGCGAGCAACGTCACGAGCGCACCGTCGTCACGGACGATCGCGTAGCCGCCGCGCATGGGCCCGTTGCTTGAAGCGGTCCGCCTCGTGCGCACCGCAATACCGGCGGCCGTAACCGCGAGGAACGTGGCCGCGCTGAGCAGCAACGGCACGCTTGCGCCGTAGCGACCGGTGAGCACTCCGGCGATCGCCGGAGCGACGATGCCTGCAGCGGTACGCGCCGACTGCGACAGGCCGAGGACCGTGGGCAGTCGCTCCGGGCCGACGAGTCCGGGAAGTAACGCTTGCCACGTGGCGCCGTTCACGGCCTGCCCGGCGCCGAGTACCGCGACCAGGGCGAGGGTGATCGGTACCCCATGGACGCCCGCCAGCACGACGCACAGAGCCGCCTGCGCCAGTCCCGACCAGAGCAGCAACGGCCGGCTGTCGTAACGGTCGACCAGGCGTCCGGCCAGGGGAGCGCATGCGACGAGCGGCACCATGCCCGCCACGAACAGCGCCGCGACCGCGCCCGGGCCGCCGCCCGCGTCGTGCAGCCGCAGCGTCAGCGCGATCAGAGCGGCCTCGTCGCCCAGCAGCGACACGCCTCTGGCGCCGACGCTGAGCCACAGGTCACGAGCAGATGTGAAAGACATACTGTGAAGTTATTATTTCAGAATCCAGCCGTCAAGACCTTTGGAGCGCGTACGGTGAGCGGCGTGGCCAAGCGGAACGGCAAACAGGTCGTGTTGTCCGATCCCCGCGCAATCAAGGCCCTGGCACATCCGGCCCGGTTAGCTGTCATCGACGAACTGTTCGCCGGCCGCGAGCTCACGGCGACGGAGTGCGCGCAGGTCGCGGGGCTCTCGCCGAGCGCGATGAGCTACCACCTCCGGGCGCTGGAGAAGTGGGGGATCGTCGAGCGCGCCGACGCGTCAAGTGACGGACGGGAGCGCCCCTGGCGCGCTGCCGGCGAGGGGCTGACGATCGATTCCGCCGAACCGCACGCCTCGGCTGCGGCCGAGTCGGCGATGGTGACCCGGCTCCTCGACCATGCCCGGCGTGACCTGCTCGACTGGCTGGCCCGCGACGACCGGGACGAGGACGGCTGGCGGGACATCACCATGCTGTCCGGTGGTGGCCGGTGGCTGACTGACGACGAGGCGGAGGAGCTCGCGGAGGCCTTCAACGCACTTCTCGAGAAGTACCCGCGCACGTCGACGAGCGGACGCCCACCGGGCGCGCGCCGCGTCCGGGTGACCTTCGTGATGGTGCCGACGGACTAGATCGAGCGGCCGTCGGGCTCATCGCGGCTCGAACATGACCTGGAGGCGGTCCTCGACCGGGTAGTAGCCGAGTGCCTGGTAGATCTTGTTCGACGTCGGGTTGGCGAGATCGGTGAAGAGCACCGGGATCGCTCCCAGGTCGAGGATGTCGCGGGTCGCGACGGCGGTGACCGCCGAGCCGTAGCCGTGGCCTCGCTGGGCCGGCGGCGTATACACCGGCCCGACGCGGGCGCTGCCTGCCTCCGGCTCCCGGCGCGCCGCCAGCGACACCGGCTTGCCATCGACGCACCACAGCCACACCCGCTCGGAGCCGAGCGCCCGGTCGAGCGCCTGCTCGAGATTTACCGCGGGCGAGGAGGCTTCGGCACCAAACGCGCGGTACCAGTCGCTAAGCAGGCCACGGTCAGCGCTCGTCGCAGTCCGTGGCTCACCTACGACGCCATCCGGAGCCGTCAGCTCGTCGAGGCGGAACAGCCGCATGCCGATGCGGTGCTGCTCCCGCTGACCGGCCAGCGCCGCAACGGCCACCTCGACGGTCTGCGCCGGCCCGGACACGCCGGCCAGCTCAGGCAGGCCGCGCACCAGCGCGATCGCGGACGCCAGGTCGGTGCCGTCCCAACCCGCCGTGAACAGCGCCGGGTACGGGCGCCCGGAGCGGACGACGAGCGCGTCGGTGCCGTCGCGCTCTGCGCACCACGGGTCACCGGTCCGTCCGGACCGCAACTCGGCGAGGATCGAGCCGAGGACGGTCGCACGCACCGGGTCGGCGGCGAGCCGCTGATCGAGGAGCACCGCGATGTGGCCGGCGTCGGTCGTCGCGGTCACGCTCATGGACCCGATCATGGGCGCTGGTGCGGATACCGCAATCGGTTATCGACGCGTCCGTACCATGCAGTCGTGACCGCGACCCGACCGGAGAACGTCCCTGACCTGCCGACCCAGTACGCGCCGGCAGAGGTAGAGGCGCCGCTCTACGAGAGCTGGGTCGAGCGTGGCTACTTCACCGCCGACGCCGACAGCCCCAAGCCGCGCTTCGCGATGGTGCTGCCGCCTCCGAACGTGACAGGCAGCCTGCACATCGGGCACGCACTGGGCCACACGCTGATGGACGTGATCGTGCGCCGCAAGCGGATGCAGGGTTTCGAGACGTTGTGGCTGCCCGGCATGGACCACGCCGGCATCTCCACGCAGACCCTGGTCGAGCGGCACCTCGCCGAGACCGAGGGCAAGAGCCGGCACGACTACACCCGCGACGAGTTCGTCGCCAAGGTGTGGGAGTGGAAGGAAGAGTACGGCGGCCAGATCCTCGGCCAGATGCGGCGCCTCGGCGACAGCGTCGACTGGACCCGCGAACGGTTCACCATGGACGCCGGTCTGTCGGTGGCCGTCCGCACGATCTTCAAGAAGCTCTACGACGACGATCTGATCTACCGTGCTGAGCGCATCATCAACTGGTGCCCGCGGTGCCTGACGGCACTGTCCGACATCGAGGTCGACCACTCCGAAGACGACGGCGAGCTGATCTCCATCCGTTACGGCGACGGCGACGAGTCGATCGTCGTGGCCACCACACGGGCCGAGACAATGCTCGGCGATACCGCCGTGGCCGTGCACCCCGACGACGAGCGCTACCGTCATCTGATCGGCAAGCCGGTCAAGCTGCCGCTGACGAACCGGCGCATCCCGATCGTGGCCGACGAGCAGGTCGACCCGACGTTCGGCACCGGTGCCGTGAAGGTCACCCCGGCACACGACCCGAACGACTTCGAGATCGGCCAGCGCCACCACCTGCCGAACGTGGTGATGATGGACGAGCGGGGCAACATCACCGTGCCCGGACCGTTCGAAGGGCTCGACCGTTTCGAGGCGCGCAGCGCCGTGGTGGCCGCGCTTCGCGAGGAGCGGCGCATCGTGGCCGAGAAGCGCCCGTACCGGCATTCCGTCGGACACTGCTCCCGCTGCGAGACCGTCGTCGAGCCGCGCCTGTCACTTCAGTGGTTCGTGCGCGTCGCGTCACTCGCCAAGGCCGCCGGCGACGCGGTGCGCGACGGCCGGACAACGATCGAGCCGGCGTCCCTCGCGCCCCGCTACTTCGAGTGGGTCGACAACATGCACGACTGGTGCATCAGCCGCCAGCTGTGGTGGGGGCACCAGATCCCCGTGTGGTACTCGCCGTCGGGAGACGACGTGGTGAGCCTCGGGCCGGGCGAGGAGCCACCGCCGGGCTGGACGCAGGACCCGGACGTGCTCGACACGTGGTTCTCGTCGGCGCTGTTCCCGTTCTCGACGCTGGGCTGGCCGGACGAGACGGCCGACCTCAAGCGCTTCTACCCCAACGACGTCCTGCTCACCGGCTACGACATCCTGTTCTTCTGGGTCGTGCGGATGATGATGTTCGGCCTTTACGCGATGGACGATGTGCCGTTCCACACCGTCGTCCTGACCGGGCTGATCCGCGACCAGTTCGGCCGCAAGATGTCCAAGTCGAAGGGCAACACCGTCGATCCCCTCGACTGGATGGACGCCTACGGCACCGACGCGGTGCGCTACACGATGGCCCGCGGCGCAAACCCCGGCACGGACGTTCCGGTCGGGGAAGAGTGGGTCGCCGGCTCCCGCAACTTCTGCAACAAGGTGTGGAACGCGACCCGGTTCGCGCTGCTCAACGGAGCAACTGTCTCGGGGACCCTGCCTCGTGAACTTGTCGGTCCCGACGCGTGGATCATGTCGCGACTGCAGACGGTGATCACCGAGGTGGATGAGCTTTACGAGCGCTACGAGTTCGCCAAGGCAGCCGACCTCCTCTACCACTTCGCATGGGACGAGGTGTGCGACTGGTACGTCGAGCTGGCCAAGATCTCCCTGGCCGGGCCGCGCGCCGACGTCACTCGTCGCGTCCTCGGTGAGGTGTTCGACGCGCTGCTGCGGCTGCTGCACCCGATCGTGCCGTTCGTGACCGAAGCACTGTGGACGGCCCTCACGGGCGGCGAGTCCGTGATGGTCGCGCCGTGGCCCACGGTGGACCCGGACCGGCGTGACGAGGCCGCCGAGGCCGCGGTGTCTGCCGTGCAGGCAGTGGTGACTGAAGTGCGGCGGTTCCGCTCAGACCAGGGCGTCAAGCCGTCGGATTCGGTGCCGGCGCGGTTGGCCGGACCGGCCGGTTGGGAGACGGAGGTCCGCTCGCTGGCCCGCCTGAAGGAACCGGGCGACGGCTTTGCGGCGACGGCGTCGTTCACCACCGGGGGCGGTGTCACTGTGGAGCTCGACCTGTCGGTGGACTCGGTCGCTCGACGGGCGCGCCTTGCCAAGGAGCTTGCCGCAGCCCGCAAGGAGTACGAGGTCAACGCAGCCAAACTTGCCAACGAGGCGTTCGTGGACAAGGCACCCGCGGCGGTGGTCGAGAAGCATCGAGCGCGCCTGGCCGCCGCCGAATCGGACATCGCCCGCATCGAGGCGGCGCTGGCCGCGTTGCCATCCTGAGGCTCCGTAGACTCGAACGGCGTGGCAGTGACCGAGGCTCAGCGTTACGCAGACCTACTGCGCATGGCCGAACTCGACATCACCAGCCGGTGGGGCGAGGGCCGCATGAACCCCACCAAAGAGCGCATTGCCGCGCTCGTCGAGTTGCTCGGCGATCCGCAGCAGGCGTATCGCTCGATCCACCTCACCGGCACCAACGGCAAGACGAGCACCGCACGCATGATCGACGAGCTGCTGCGCGGGTTCGGCCTGCGCACCGGGCGATTCACCAGCCCGCACCTCTCGCAGATCACGGAGCGGATCGTCGTCAACGGCGAACCCGTCAGCGCGCGCACGTTCGTGGAGGCGTACCGCGAACTGGTGCCTTACCTCGACCTGGTCGACGGGCAGTTCGACGTCAAGCTCTCCTTCTTCGAGGTGATCGTCGCGCTGGCGTACTCGATCTTCGCCGACGCCCCCGTCGACGTCGCCGTGGTCGAAGTCGGCCTCGGCGGTGTCTGGGACGCGACGAACGTCATCGACGCCGCGGTCGCCGTGGTCACTCCGGTCGACCTCGACCACACGCAGCTACTCGGCACGACCCGGGGGCAGATCGCCGCCGAGAAGGCGGGAATCATCAAGCCCGGCGCGACCGCGATCCTGGCCGCGCAGCAGGACGATGCCGCCGCTGCGCTGCTTCGCCGCGCCGCCGAGGTGGACGCAACGGTCGCCCGCGAAGGCGCCGAGTTCGGCGTGCTCGAGCGGAGGGTGGCCGTGGGCGGGCAGGCGCTGACCCTACAAGGGCTGGGCGGCGTCTACGACGAGGTCTTCCTGCCGCTGCACGGCGCGTTCCAGGCGCAGAATGCAGTGCTGGCGCTCGCCGCCGTCGAGGCATTCTTCGGCGCGGGCGCGGCGTCCGGTCCGCTTGACGTGGGCACAGTGCGCGAGGTGTTCGCCTCGGTGCGCTCGCCGGGACGCCTCGAGGTGGTACGCGTGGCTCCGACGGTGATCGTGGATGCCGCGCACAACCCGCACGGCACGGCTGCCACGGTGGCAGCGCTGGCCGAGGAGTTCGACTTCCGCCGCCTCGTGGGCGTGGTCGGCATCCTCGCGGACAAAGATGCCCTGGGCATCCTGCGCATCCTGGAGCCCGTGCTCGACGAGGTTGTGGTCACGCAGAACTCCTCGCTGCGCGCGCTGCCCGCTGATGAGCTCGGGGCGGCGGCGGTGCAGGTCTTCGGCGCCGATCGGGTCACGGTCGAGCCGCGCCTGGACGACGCCATCGAGGCGGCGGTGCGCCTCGCCGAGGAGAGCGACGACGGCGTGCTCGCGGGAGCGGGTGTGCTCGTCACCGGCTCGGTGATCACCGCCGGCGAGGCTCGCGGCCTGCTGGGAGGAAAATGACCGACGACGAGCAGCGGCGCGAGAACATCAACCGCGCCACCCGCCGCGTGCTGTCCGCGGTGCTGTGCCTCGAGGCGTTCAGTGTGTTGCTCGTACCGCGCGCGCTCGCTCGGACAACCGGACTCGGCGGCCTCAAGACCGGACTGCTGCTCGGGTTCGCGGCGCTACTCCTGGCTGCCGCGGCGGTGCAGCGGCGCCGGTGGGGCATCGGCTTGGGTTCGGCTCTGCAGGTGCCACTGCTGCTCATCGGCATCTGGACGCACGCATTCTTCATCGTGGGTGCACTGTTCCTCGGGGTATGGCTTTACGTGCTGAACCTGCGCCACGAACTGGTCGGCACCCCCGGCGGCGTGCGGATGCTCGTCTCTTGAGAGGCTGCCGCGCATGAGCGATCCCGAGCGCACCCTGGTCCTCGTCAAGCCGGACGGCGTGGCGCGTGGGTTGATCGGCGAAGTGATCCGGCGCGTCGAGGCCAAGGGCTACCGCATCGTGGCGCTCGACATGCGGATGCCCAGCGCCGACTTGCTCGCCGAGCATTACGCCGAGCACCTGGGCAAGCCGTTCTACGAGCCGCTCGTCGAATTCATGTCGGCCGGTCCGGTGGTCGCGTTCGTCGCCGAGGGCCATCGTGTCGTGGGGGGCTTCCGGGCACTGGCGGGTGCCACCGAGCCGACGGCGGCCGCACCGGGCACCATCCGCGGCGACCTCGGCCGGGACTGGGGCCTTCGGGTGGTCCAGAACATCGTGCACGGGTCTGATTCGGTCGAGTCGGCCGATCGCGAAATTAAGCGCTGGTTTCCTGACTTGCGGTAAATGGGCAATGCTCCCTCCGTCGGTTCCCCCAGACCGCGGAGCCGTCCTCATGCGACGGGTTCGCAGCTGTCGGTGGCCCACGGAGGCGCTCCCTGCGGCGCGCCGATCTCCCTCGGCCCGCCGTCGGACCTGAACTACGGCGCCGTAGCTGGGGGCAAGTTCCCGGGTGACTACACCGGCAGCTTGGCGACCCACCGACGCCTCTACGTCGTGTGGTGTGTCTCGTCCACCCCGTCCGATCCGACAGCCCAGGACCATCAGACGATGTACGCCGCGGTGATCCGCCCGTAGCAGCAAGCATCCGGGACGGGCGCGGCGGTCGTGGCCGCGCCCTTCCCGGGTCGGTCGCGATTATGTGATCGCATCGGTGCGACACGAGTAGCGACGCAACCGCGCGTCGCAACCAGGCCAGAAGCGGCGACAACCATACGATCGCCACGCAGCTTCCCGTTTCCGAAAGGCGTTCCGCTGGTGGCGTTTCCTCCGCTCGCGCTACTTTCCCGCCGGCAGCGCGTCAGCGTGCTCGGTAGCGACCTGGCGGTCGATCTCGGGACTGCGAACACGCTGGTTTACGCGCGCGGCCGGGGCATCCTGCTGAACGAGCCGTCGGTGGTCGCCGTCGACACGGACACCAATGCCGTCGTCGCCGTCGGCGTAGACGCCAAGCAGATGATCGGCCGCACTCCTGACAACATCCGAGCCGTCAAGCCGTTGCGGGACGGTGTGGTGGCCGACTACGACGCAACCGCGGAGATGCTGCGCTTCTTCGTGCGCAAGGTGCTGCGCCGCCCATCGGCGCTGTCCGGGCCGCGCGTCGTCGTGTGCGTGCCGTCCGGCATCACCGGTGTGGAGCAGCGGGCGGTGAGTGAGTCGGCGTACGCGGCCGGGGCACGCCGGGTGCACATCATCGCGGAGCCAATGGCGGCGGCGATCGGCGCCGGGCTGCCGGTGAACCAGCCGTCCGGGTCGATGGTGATCGACATCGGGGGTGGCACGACGGAGGTCGCCGTGCTCGCGCTGGGCGGCATCGTCGCGTCCGCAAGCCTTCGTGTTGCGGGCAACGCGCTCGACGAGGCAATCGCGGACCACGTGCGCGCCGAGTTCGGCCTGCAGATCGGTGAGCGTACGGCCGAGCAGCTCAAGATCGCGGTCGGCTCGGCATTCCCGGTCGCTGGGGTCAGGCGTGCGGAGATCCGCGGCCGCGAGATCGGCACCGGCCTGCCGCGCAACGTCACTGTGGCGAGCGACGAGCTGCGCAAGGCGATGGACGCTCCTATCAGCCGCATCGTGGCCGCAGTCAAGGGCACCCTCGATCGGTGCCCGCCCGAGCTCGCTGGCGACCTGGTATCCAGTGGAGCTGTACTTACGGGCGGCAGCGCCCTGCTGCGTGGCCTGGACGCGCGGCTCCAGTACGAGCTCGGCATCCCGGTGCTTGTGGCGGAGCGGCCGCTCGACTCCGTGGTGCTCGGCACCGGGACAGTGGTCGAGCACTTCGCCCAGCTGTACAAGGTCGTCGTGGACGGCCGGCGGCGATGAGCGCAAGCGCTGCGAGCCAGCAGACGTGACCTTTCCGCGCCGGCCCGAGCGTGCGCGCCGTCTGACCCGGCGTCAGCGTCTGGCAGCCACCGTGCTGGTTGCCGTCGCCCTTCTCTTCCTGACGATCGACGTGACCGGCTCCGGACTGCGCGGGGCACATGGCGGGGTGCGCGGTGCGCTGGGCGCGCTGTACCGCGGGACCGACGGGCTGATCAGTCCCGTGCGACGTTTCGTGCAGGGCGTGCCGGACGCGGGCGCCAATCGCGACACGATCGACCGGTTGCGCAGCGAGAACGCACAACTCAGGGCGCGCCTCGCGCAGTATGCCGCGGACGCATCGGCGAGCGAGGCCTTGTCCAGGCTGCCGACCACGTCCGTGCCGGCACGGGTGATGGCGCTCGGGCCGGGTCTCGGCTTCGACTGGACGGTCACACTCGACGTCGGCAGCCACAACGGTGTCCAGAACGGACAGACCGTGACGGATGGCGTCGGCCTCGTCGGCCGCGTCCTGCACACCAACGCGATCAGCTGCACGGTGCTGCTCGCCGCCGATCCGGGTTCAGGCGTCGGCGCGCGCGACACCCGCACCGGCGAGCTGGCCCTGGCCACGGGGCAGGGCACCAGCGGGTTGCAGGTGTCGCCGCTCGATCCCACAGCACAGCTTTCCGTCGGCGACCAGTTGGTCACCGGACCGGCCGGCGAGTCGACTTATGTCGCAGGTCTGGCGCTCGGGACGGTGACCTCGGTGCACACGTCCGCCGACGGTATGACCGTCGCGCAGGTGCGGCCCGCCGCGTCGCCCACAGCCCTTGATCTGGTCGGCGTGATCATGACGGAGCCCGGGGCGGAGGCGTCGCGATGAACGCCCGCGCTGCGAGCCAGGGGCAGCCGTGACACCGGCGCGCCTTGCCGCTGCCGCCACGGCGATTCTTGTTGCCCTGCTGCTGCAGGCGACGCTCGTCGCACCGGCGATGCTCAGCGCGCAGCTCAGCCTGCCGGCGGTGCTCGTCGCCGCGGTCGCCCTGGAGTTGGGGCCTGGCGCCGGCATGTCTCTGGGCTTCGTGACGGGCCTGGTTGCCGACCTCGGGTCCGCACACGCGGCCGGGCTGCTCGCGCTGTGTTGGCTCGGTCTCGGCATAGGCTGCGGCCTTCTCGCCGGACCGCATCGGCATGCGGCCGCCCAGGCGGTACTGGCCGCGGTCGCGGCCACCGTGGCGGGTGCGCTCGCCACACTCGGCCTCACCGTGGTGGACGAGCCGGGCGGCACCGCGCTCGGGGCCGTGCAGAGCCTGTTGCCCTCGCTGGCCGGCAACCTCGTCCTCGCCGCGCTGGTTGTGCCGCTCACCCGGCGGCTGCTGCGCGCGGACGTGCTGCGGGGGACCGGCGATGGCTGAGCCGCGCAGCCGGCGGCTGATCGTCGTCGGCGTCCTTGTCGCGTCACTTGTCATCACATTGATCGGGCGGCTGTATTGGGTGCAGGTGCTTGATCCGCACAAGCCAACGCAGACAGCAGGCCTGCTGCACCGCGGCGAATACACGGTGCCTGCCCCGCGGGGGCAGATCCTTGACGCGCGTGGACGGCCACTGGTCACGAACCGCACCGCCCACGTCATCACCGTCGACCGGGAGACGCTGCTGCAGCAGCCCGACCAGGGCAGGGCCGTGCTGGCCAGACTGGCTGCGGCGCTGCGCACGCCGGAACATGACCTGGCGCAGGAGATCACCCCGTGCGGCGTGCACGTCCCGTCGCCGTGCTGGACCGGCGAGCCGTTCCAGCCCGTTCCCGTCGAGACCGACGCCTCGACGGCCGCCGTCCTGGCGATCGCCGAGCACCGGGAGCTGTATCCGGGCGTCAAGGTCGACACCGAGACGGTGCGCGACTATCCGGGAGGGACGCTCGCCGCGCACATACTCGGCTACACCGGCGCGGTGAGCGCAGACGACGAGAAGCAGAACCCGAAGCTGAACGATGCCGACACGATCGGCCGGTCCGGCTTGGAGCAGGAGTACGACTCCGTACTACGGGGTACGGATGGCGCGCAGGTCGTGCAGCTCGACCCCCGTGGCTACGCGGTCGGGATGTCGCAGGAGATCGCGCCGGAGCCCGGCGACACGCTGGTCACCAGCATCGATCGCGACGTGCAACGCCTTGCCGAGCAGGCGATCCGCGAACAGATCGCCAAGTCCCGCGCGGCCGGCATGCCCGCCACCGGCGCGGCCGTCGTCGTCATGGACCCGAACACCGGGCGCATCCTCGCAGTCGCGAGCTACCCGACGTACGACCCGCAGCTGTTCGTCGGCGGCATCTCCGTCGCGGACTACAGCCGGCTCACCGCGCCCAGCGCGAACGACCCGCTGGTCAGCCGGGCCGTCGCCGGCGCGTATGCCCCGGGGTCGACGTTCAAGCTGATCAGCTCGTCGTCGATCATCACGCACGGCGAGGCGACGCTCGACGGGCGGTATCCCTGCCCGCCGGCCCTGTCCGTCGACGGCCGCATCAAGACGAATTTCGAGTCCGAGTCGCCGGGATATCCGCTGACATTGGCCGGAGCGCTGCAGATCTCGTGTGACACGTGGTTCTACGGGTTCGCAGCGAACGAGTACTACGCAGACGAGACCCGTGCCGACGCCGGACAGAAGCCCGACGAGTATCTGCAGCACATGGCGGCGGCGTTCGGCGTCGGCACGGCGCCGGGTGTGGACCTGCCCACGGACGAGCAGGCCACGGGCAGCTATGCCGATCGTGAGACGCGACTGGCCCGCTGGCGCGCGAACCGCACGCAGTACTGTGCCGACGCCGCCCGCGGGTTCCCGGAGGAGCGCGACCCCGCACAGCGCACGTACCTGACGAAGCTGGCTCGGGAGAACTGCACCGACGGCTGGCGGTACCGGGCAGGCGACAACGCCGACATGGCGATCGGGCAGGGCGAGACCACCGTGTCGCCGCTACAACTCGCCGTTGCGTATTCGGCGATGATCAACGGTGGCACGCTGTGGCGGCCGACCCTCGGCTGGAAGGTCGTCGACCCCGAGGGCAACGTCGTGCGGACGATCACGCCGACCGTCAAGGGCGTCCTGCCGGTGAGCCCCAACCTCCTGCACTACTTCGCGAACGCGCTGCACTTCGCCGCCAACCACTACACGTCGGGGGTCGTTGCTTTCCAGGATGCGCCGTACAAGACACAGATCGGCGGCAAGACCGGCACCGCCGAGGTGTTCGGCAAGCAGGACACGTCCTGGTTCGCGTCCTGGGGCCCGCTCGACGGACAGGGCCACGCGCGCTTCGTTGCGGTCGGCATGGTGGAGCAGGCCGGTCTCGGAGCCAAGGCCGCGGCACCCATGGTGCGCACTGTCTACGACGGGTTGCTCGGGGTCGGCCAGCCTCCCGTGCTGCCGGAGTCGCGCCCGGAGACGAGTCCGGTGATTCCCTGATGACGGTGGTCTCCCGCGATCCGGCCAG
>DATFRC010000162.1:0-19710 GCA_035263725.1 Jatrophihabitantaceae bacterium
GCAGCGCCGGTATCACCCGCGGCGCTGCGCGCTCCTGCACGGCATAAGGGAGCCTCGGCTCCCGAACTCGCCACTGCTGGAGGGAGCGCTCCGATGCCCGTGATCGACCAGACGGTCGTTATCGCCCGCCCCGCGGCTGAACTGCTCGACTTGCTCGCCCGTGCGGAGAACCTCGCGCGCTGGGACTCGTCCATCGTCGAATGCGTCCAGTTGGACGCCGCACCGGTCACGGTCGGCGACCGCGCCAGGCTGCGATATCGACTGGACGCCGACTCAGACCTCGGCGGCGCCTTCGGACGGGCAACGGAACCGGTCATCGAGAACGCCGAGGCCAATGTCGTCAAGGCAAACCTGGCAACACTCGTGCGGCCGCTCGAGCCGCAGGCGGCCTAGCCGCACAGTCACCCCATCCTTCAGAGGATCAACGATGTCCAATACCACCACCGTGCTGGTCACCGGCGCCTCAGGTGTCGTGGGCACCGCTCTGCTGAGAAGGCTGCGCGACCTCGACGTCGTGTGCCTGGCACACCGCTCGCCGGTCACCGCGCCGCATGCCCGCTCCGTACGCGGCGACATCAGCGTGCAGCGGTTCGGACTCGACGAGCACGCATACGCCGGACTGGTCGAGCAGGTCGACGCCGTCATCCACTGCGCGGCTGTCACCGATTTCAACCGGACGGACGGCACGCTCGAGGCTACGAACGTCGCTGGCACACAGCACGTCGTCGACTTTGCCGCAGTAGCCGGCGCGACGCTCTATCACGTGAGCACCGCCTTCGTGCACACCACCTCCGACGGCGAACGTGGGCGAAACGCGGCAGGCTACGCCGCCTCGAAGTCGGCCGGCGAGGAACTCGTACGTGGCGCCGGCGTCCCACACGTGATCTTCCGGCCGTCAGTCGTGATCGGCGCTGCGGACACCGGCGAGATCGCCGCCTTTCAGGGGCTGCACCACGTCGCGGCCGGTATCTTCGCCGGCCTCGTGCCGCTGATCCCGTTCGACCCGAGCTGGCCTATCGACTTCCTGCCTTGCGACGTCGTCGCAGACGCAATCGCCTGTGTGATCGAGAACGGCGTGACCGAAGGCGAGTTCTGGATCACGGCGGGGGAGCAGGCACTGCGGCTCGACGAAGGCGTCGGCATCTGTGTGGAGCTCGCGCGCGAGCTCGGCGGCGTCGTTGACATGCCGCGGTTCGTGCCGCCGGAAACGTTCGACCGGCTCATCGGCCCGGTGTTCCTGGAGGCACTGCCACAACGGGTCCGGCAGTCGATCACGCGCATCCTGGAGTTCTTCACGACCTACCTGCGCTCGGCTGAAACGAAGCCCAGTAGCCTCGCCGTGCTGGCCGCGCTCGGGATGCAACCGCTGCCCGACCAACGCGAGTCGCTGCGCATCAGCCTTCAGTACTGGGCACAAAGCAAGGGCTATCCGCGCGTCGAGGCCGCGAAGGTGGCCTGACGTGGCTTCCGATCTGCACCATGAACGCGACCTGGTCCTCGCTCGGTACGGCGCGCACGTGAACAGGGGCCTGGCCGGCCTAGCGCGGCTGGTCGCGGCGCCGGTCGAGGTGAGCGCCGTGGGCAGCAAGGTGCACGGCAGCGACGGGCACACATATCTCGACTGCGGTGGGTTCGGGGTGTTCCTGCTCGGCCACTGTCACCCCGGCGTGGTCGCCGCGGTGCGCGCACAACTCGAACGCAACCCGCTAGCCACCCGACTGTTCCTCAACGCCGAACTCGCCCAGGCCGCACATGACCTCGCCGCGATCACCCCCGCCGGGCTCGACTACGTCTTCCTCACCAACTCCGGCGCCGAGGCCACCGAACTCGGCCTGAAGCTGGCACGGCTGGCCGGCAAGCGGCGGATCGTCGCGATGCACGGCGGCTTCCACGGCAAGACGCTGGGTGCGCTGTCGGTGACCGGACGACCGCTGTTCCGCGACCCCTTCGACCCGCTGCTGCCCGGCGTCGAGTTCGTCCCGTTCGGCGATCCCGCAGCGCTGCGTGCCGCGCTGACACCGGACTCGGTCGTGCTGCTCGAGCCGGTGCAGGCCGAAGGCGGCGTGCGGCTCGCTCCGGATGGCTACCTGCGCGCCGTACGCGAGGCCTGCACCGACATCGGCGCGGTCCTGGTTCTCGACGAGATCCAGTCCGGGCTGGGTCGGCTGGGCACGTGGTGGGGGGCCGGCCTCGCCGGCGTCGTACCGGACGTGCTGCTGTGCGGCAAGATCCTCGGCGGCGGGGTGATGCCGGTCGGCGGCGTCGTCGCGACCGCCGCAATGTTCGCGCCGCTCAACGTCGACCCGCTGCTGCACTCGTCGACCTTCGCCGGCAACCCGCTGGCGGCGTCGGCCGTCTCGGCGACCATCGCCGCCATCGCCGCCGAGGGCCTGCTGGACCGGGCACGCACCCTCGGCCACGTGGTGCGTGAGCTTGCCGCCGAGGCCGTGACGACCCACTGCCCGCGCCTGGTCAGGGAGGTTCGCGGGCAGGGGCTGCTCATCGGCGTCGAGTTCGTGACACCAGAGGCGGCCACTGAGTTTCTGATCGGGCTACTAGAGCAGCACGTGATCCCGTCCTTCTCGCTCAACTCCAGCAACGTGCTGCGGCTGACGCCACCCGCGATCCTCGACACCGCCGACCTGGACTGGCTCGCCCAGGCCCTGACTGCGGCAGCGCGGCACCTCGCCCGCGCCCTGCCCGCCGCGGCCTGACCAACAACCACCGGGGAGAAGATCATGCGCACAGTCCACCTTCAGCTACACGTCCCGAATAAAGCGGCAGCCGACGTCTACCGGACGCTCGCCGACTTCGAGCGATACCCGCAGCTCTGCGACGCCGTGCAGAGCGTCACGGTGATCGCGGTCTCCGGCACGACGACGACCTCGCGCTGGGAGGTGACATTCCGAGCTGGACTGCTGCGCTGGACAGAGGAGGACCACTTCGACAGCGAAGCGCTCACAATCACGTTCCGCCAACTCGAGGGCGATGTCGCCCTCTTCGACGGAGCCTGGCACTGCCTGGACGCGACCGGCGGCTGCTACATCGCGTTCACTGCGCGACTCGACATGGGGATCCCGAGCCTGGCCGACGCGCTCGAACCGATCGCGGCGCGCACCTTGATTGACAACACCGTGGCCATTGTGAACGGGCTCGTCGGCCCCGCCGAGCTCGTCGCGTCCGACGTCGCGGTGCCGACCGTGGCCGGGGTGCGGTCATGACCCTGCTGCGCACCGAGCGGGAGACCCTGGAGCGCTACCTGCCCGGGCTGGACAAGTACCTGCGGGACACGCCGCTGGTGGATCTAGAAAAGCCGGGCGCCGGAGCACTCGAGACGTTCCGCGAGCTGGGTGGACCGGCGCTGCTGGTCCCGGCCGAGTACGAGGGCAAGGGCGCGTCCATGCGCGATGCGGTGCGCATCCAGCGAGCGATCGGCAGCCGGTCGCCGTCGCTGGCCGTCGCGACGACGATGCACCACTTCTCTGTCGCCTCGCTCGTCGAGCTGACCCAGGCCGGCAACGGGTTCGAGTGGGCGATGCTGATGGCCATCGCCGAGAACTCGTGGCTGCTGAGTTCGGGATTCGCCGAAGGCAAGCCCGGCCAGCACATCCTCTCGCCGACCATGCGCGGCATACCGGCCGACGGCGGCATCGTCGTCAGTGGCACCAAGAAGCCGTGCAGCCTCACCTGGTCGATGAACTTGATGAGCGCCAGCGTTGCCGTTGCCGGACCCGATGGCGGATCGGGGCGCACCGCTGTGGTACTCGTCCCGGCCGACACCGAAGGAATCGAGCGTGCGCCGTTCTGGCGCAGTACCGCGCTCGCTGCCGCGGAAAGCGACCAGGTGACGCTCAACGAGGTGTTCGTGCCGGACGCACTGATCTTCTACCCGCAGGACAGCGAGTCCATGGACCCGATCCAGGCCCGCGGCTTCGTGTGGTTCGAACTGCTCATCTGCGCCTCCTACCTGGGCGCCGCGACCAACCTCGCCGAACGCGTCATCGAGCGCGGTCGAGGCTCCGAAATGGACCGAGCGGGGCTGGCGATCGAGCTGGAATCGGCGGCCGCGGCCCTCGAACATGTCGCCATTACCGCCGCGCACACAAACGACAACGACGCGCTGCTCGCCAACGCATTGTTCGTCCGATACGCCACCGAGCGGACCATCGAACGCGTCGTCATGTCGGCCACCGCTGTCGCGGGCGGCATGGCGTTCATCGAGTCGCCCGACATCGCCTACCTGCTCGCCGCCACGCGGGCGCTCGCATTTCACCCACCGTCGCGCGAGGCCGCGGCCGCCCCGCTCGTCCGCTACCTGTCCGGCCTACCACTGATGCTCTGAGGAGTTCTGTTGCGTGTCGGCTGATGAGGCGGTGCGGGGGATCAGAAGCTGACGGCGCGGGCGTCGAAGAAGTCCGCGCCCGCTACCAGTGAGGCGAGCACGTCGGCTGGCACCTTGGTGTCGGCGGTGACGATCATGACGGCTTCCTCGGCAGTGTCAACGTCGGGCCGGCGGCCGACCGCGGCTGACACGATGTTGACGCCGGCGTTGCCGAGTGCCGTTCCGACCTGCCCGAGCATCCCCGGTTGGTCGCGGTAGCGGAAGATCGCGAGGTGGTCTTCGAGCTGCACGTTGAACCGTGAGCCCCAGGCCTCGAGCAGGTGCGGGCGGTTTCGCCGTCCCAGCACCGTGCCGACTACCCGGGTAACTTGGCGTCCGCTGCGCAGCCGGACGCGGATGAGGTCGGTGAAGTCATGCGCGCGCGGGGTGCTTGTCTCGGCGATGACGAGGCCGCGCTCCTGGGCGAGTGTGAAGGCGTTGACGTCGTTCACGGTTTGCTCGGTGTGCCCGGCGAGCAGGCCCTTCACGACCTGGATCGTCAGCAGCCTGCTGTCGTGCTCAGCGATGCGGCCGCGGAATTCGACATCGACCGCGTCGATGGAGGTGGGCGCCAAAGCTGCGGCGATCGCGCCGAGGCTCGCGCACAAGTCGATAAACGGTCGGACCGCTTCGAGGTCGTCCGCCGCGACAGAGGGCAGGTTCACGGCGCTTGTCACCGCACCGCCTGAGAGCGCGGCAATCACCTGTTCCGCGGCCTGGTAGCCGGCGCGATCGGTTGCTTCAGCCGTCGACGCCCCGAGGTGCGGTGTGACGATCACATTTGAATAGCCGAAAAGCGGGTGATCGGTCACCGGTTCCGTGCTGAACACATCCAGCGCGGCGCCCGCGACCTTGCCTGAGTCCAGGGCCGCTTGAAGGTCGGCGTCCACGACCAACGGACCGCGCGCCACATTGAGAATCCGCACGCCGTCCTTCATCTTCGCCAAGGCTGCGGCGTTGAGCCAGCCCTCTGTCTCGGTGGTCTTCGGCAGATGCAGCGTGATGAAGTCCGCAACGGCGTAGACCTGGTCGGGATTGCTCGCGCGCTCGACGCCGAGTTCCCGGAAACGCTCCTCGGCAAGATAGGCGTCGAAGGCGATGACACCCATGCCGAAGCCGCGGGCACGATGAGCCACGAGCTGGCCGATCCGGCCGAAGCCGATGATGCCGAGCACCTTCTCATTGAGCTCGACGCCACTGAACCTCGCACGATCCCAGGCCCCGCCGACCAGAGAGGCATGCGCCTGCGGAACGTTGCGGGCCAACGCCAACAGCAGCGCCATCGTGTGCTCTGCGGCCGTGATCACATTTGATTGCGGGGCATTCGCGACCACGACGCCGCGACGGGTCGCAGCCTCGATGTCGACGTTGTCGACGCCGACACCGGCACGTGCGATGACGCGGAGGCGATCCGCCTTCGCGAGCAGGTCGGCGTCGACCTGAGTTGCGGAGCGGATCAGGATGCCGTCGAAGTCAACGATCCGATCCTCCAGCTCGGCTCGCTCCCATCGGGCACCTAACTCCACGTCGAGACCCGCCTCGCGGAGTAGCTCGATCCCGGACACTCCGATGCTCTCCGCGACGAGAACCTTCATGCGATGTCCCTACCACTCGCTTGACGCACGCATCCACGGCCTCGGCATCGCGGAATACGTGACTGGCTCGTCTCCCTGTGTCAGCCGCAGGTGCCGTCGGTGTTGTAGAACCCGGAGCCGTCAAGACCGGGGCCGGTGAGCTGCGGGCGGTTCGCACCGCCACCAGGCGGGTACGCGGTGTCGAACCACTCGGTGAAGAACTCATCCAGCCGCGCGCCGCATGCGGTGCTCTGGTTGGGCAGGAACACATGGAACTCGGCCTCGAGCTGCTTCTCGGTGATGCTGGAGAAGTGGTAATCGCGCTGGATCTGCTGCAGCGCCCTGGTGAAGTTGGCCTTGCCGAGGATCTGCCGCAGCGCGATGTAGGCCGTGCCTGGGCGTGTGTAGGTGAAGCGGCCGGAGAACAGCGTGGCCGGCGTCGGGTCGGACGGTGCAGCGGTCCAAAGCTGCTTGTTGGCGTAGTTGGTGTTGAACCGGTTGACCAGGCTCGCGTCGAACGCCGCATCACCGGCCGGCGTGTCCAGGCCGCCCGCTGCCGTCGCCGCGTTGCGGGCCTCGAACAGGTACTCGCCGAAGGTGGCCATGCCTTCCTTGAAGAAGGTCAGGTTGTAATTTGCCTCGGTGACGTTGTCTCCCCACCACTGATGCATGTTTTCGTGGTTGAACGTGTCGAGGTCGATCTGACCGCCCTGGAAAGTGATCATGGTCTGCATCTCTTCTTCGAACCCGGCCTTGGGGATGCCGACCAGGACACCGTCCGAGGTGAACGGGAACGCTCCGTTGAACCGGGCTTGGAAGTCGGTGATGTCCTGCTGCTGCTCCATGATCGCGAGGTTGGCCTGCTTCTGCGCCGGGTCGATCCCGCTGCTTTGCGCCTCGTAGTAGCGAATGCCATCGCTCGCGTCACGCCAGGTCAGGTCGAAGGCTCCGACGCTGTTCTCGACTAGGTAGCTCGCGACCGGCGCGGGCGAGTGCCAGTGCCATGTCGTCGATCCGCTCGGGAACTGTGGGTTCGGCGGGTTGTCCACTGTGGACACCAGGATGCCGTTCGCGACTGCGGTCCGACCGGCGTTCACCGTGTCGTAGAAGTCGTAGGTCGGCTTCGCGGTCGGATGGTCGTTGAGCGGCATCCAGTCCTCGGAGGCGACCGGCTCGGTCGTGACGAACCCGCCGTCACCGGGCGGGGTGTCGTTGCGGAACCAACCCTCCGTGGTGCCGTCGCCGTCGGTGTGCACGCCCGGGCGTCCGGTGTAGAACACCGTGACCGTGAACGACGTTCCGGCCGGGATGTGCGAGAACGGGGTGATCACGAGCTTGTTCGCGGGGCACGGGTCGCCGTTCTGCGCGTTCACACCACCGGTGACCTCCGGGGTGCACGCGGGCGGCAACGGGTTCTTGTGCGGACCGCCGACCGGGGTGACCTGCGATGCCTGGTGCGCGAGCGGGTCCGGATCGTCCTGCCCGTTCGGGTCGCCGGGATACGTGGGCTGCACGAACTTGTACCCAGCGGCACGTCCGTCGACCACGATCGAGTTCACCGCCATGTCCGGGCCGTTCACCGGGTCGACGCTGGCGCGTTCGAAGTCGAGGCTGAAGTCGGTGAGGCACTGGGTCGCGCGCATCGTCAGCACGACGTGATTACCCGGCAGGAATCGGTTGCTCGGCGCGTCGTAGACCATGTGCACGTCGGTGTGCACGCTGGTGTAACCGCCGTTGCCGGTCTCCGGATATACGTGATCCCCGAAGCGAGAGAGCGTGTGCGCGCCGGAGGAGCAGTTCGGCGGTGCCACGGGGCTCGCACCCGCGCTAGCCGGAGTGACTGCAAGTGCGGCCACTGTCAGGCCCGACACAGCGGCGGCCCGGACTCGACGACCTACCATGATCGACCTCCTCAAATGCTTACCAGTCGGGAATCATCTCACCAAGGACGTCAAATTCAAGGCGGGTTCACGCGTGCTTCTACCCGCCGTCGATGATCGGCGGGTGCACTTCCACGTGTGATCGCTGTCCGCCGACACCTGGCCGGATCTCGAGGCGCGGTTCGGCCAACCCAGGGGCTCGATCGTGCCCGGCTGCTCGTGCGCGTGCTACCGGCTCTCGGGCCCGCAGACCCCCGGGCGAACCGAGCAACAGAACAAACACGCGCTGCACTCGGTGGCCGTGTCGCGGCGGCCTGGCCTTATCGGCGATGCCGACGGACGCTCGCACATGCAGATTGTGTCAAGCCCGGCGAGATGACCCCGCTGTCCGTTGGGGATGCCATCGGCGCAATCCGGGCTTGACGTATCCGATTGCCCCAGCTGGGCTCATGGTGAGATGGTCACGACCGCCCCGTTGCCGAACACGTTGGTGGATGCGTAGAGCGTGCCGCGCGCGTACTCGACCGCCGCCGGCTGCGAGAGGGCAATTGTGTCCACGGTTGTTCCGCCTCGGACGACCGCGATCCGGTCGGCGAACAACTCGCTGACGTAGATCGTGCCGCCCGGGCCGAGTGCGAGGTTCGTGGCGCCGGCGAAGCCGCCCGCGATCTTCTGCGTGGTGCCGGTGCGCGGGTTGACGGTGTAGACGGACCCGCGGGCGCCCAGGCTGGGGTCTTCCGGGCCGCCGGGCAGCAGGCTCACGTAAAGCGTGCCGTTCGGAGCCACCTCGACGTCGGTCGGGACGGGTTCGAAGTTGTACGTCAGCCCGATGGTGCAATCCGGAAGGCCGTTCGCCCCGGCGATTTCCGCAGTGATCATCGTGGGCTGCGGCGGCAGTACGGCGATCGTGCTGATCGTTCCGTTCGGTGTGACGCGCAGGATGTCGTTGCCTGCCGCGTCCGCGACGTACACCCCACCCGGAGCGAGCGCCACCGCGTAGGGGTGCGAGTCCAAGATTCCCGTGTAGGTGGCCGGTCCGGCCTGCTCGGGCCACTGCGCCAGGCAGGCGGGGCTGGCGCCGACCAAGCCGTAGGTATTGACGTGATCGGGGTTGACCGTCTTCTCATAAGAGAGCAGGTCCGCCAGGGTCGAGACGTGGCCGTTCGGCAGGACCCTGCGCAGCTGTGTCGAGGTGGGTGGTGATTCCTCGGTGGCGCCGATGGCCGTGGTGTAGAAGACGGTGCCGTTCCCGAGGGCGGCGACACCGGCGATCTCGGTTCCGGGCGCGACAACGAGATCTGAGACATCGCCCTTCTTGCCTACCTGGCTGAGCGTGCCTGCGAAGTCCTGAGCGACGTAGACCTTGCCCGTGGCGCCCACCGCAATCTGCAGCGGTCCGGCGAATCCGTCCGCGATCGGCTCCGATACCGCGGCGGCTCGGGCCATCGCCGGCGACACTAGCGCAGTGCACGCAAGCGCAGCCGCGACAACAATCCTCGATTTACGCATCTCTGAAACCCCCGATTAAGGTGCGCTTGGTACGTCCGTAGTTCCGCTTGATATAGCCACCCTAGAGTCACGACGCGCAATTAGCGAGCCTCATGGTCCGAGTTCCTGCAACGTCCAACCGTTGTCAAGGCCGCCCTGAACTTCATAATCGACATCTAATCGGTGCGTTCCAGGTCCGAACCCGTATGCCACACGCCCTTGGAGTTGTGCCGCACGTCGACACCGTCCGGGAGGAACCGCGCGCAGTAGTGACAAGGGATATGTAAAGAAGTCCGGCTACCGCCCATTCATATGAACTTTGATATTGGCAGAAATCGACGATGTCGCCGCTTCGTCATACACAAAGCGCACAAATCCATATTCACCTCACGGACTCGTGGGAACGTTTTACCGCCTACATGGTTCGGGCTGCGATGCTGCCCCTACTACAATGTCGATAGCGTTCTACTACCCTGCTAGTCGTTATCCGACAGGCAGCATTAGTGAAGAACCGCGATCGCGGCGCGAACGCACTACCCGAACAGCGGCACGCTTGACGTCTACCTAGGGCTAGATAGAGTTAGATCATGGCTAATCAGCCGCGCACGACACTCCCGACGCAGTGCGTGCTGCGGGCCCTTTTTGGCCGCAACCCGAGCAAGACAGGGTGCAGATCAGTGAGGTGGCCGGCCTGCCAAGTCGAAGCGTCGGGCTTCCATCCCACGACCGATAGCGGAGCCGTCGTGAGCGCCGAAGGGGTGGGGTCATAGCTGAGCGGGCGCTGCGGGCTGCCGGGTTCTGAGCTCGGCACACCGTGCGTGTGGCCGTCCGGGTGCTGCCGGGCTCGACCCACCCGCGCCACCGGTGGGCGACGATGCGCACCGAGGACGGCAAGCCGTTCCTGGGCTGCCAGCGTTGCAGCAAGGACGAGACCGACCTCTTCGCGGGACCAAGTCCGATTTCGAGTTCGACGGTGTCCCATCCGGGATCGGCTCCGCGGGTGGCCCGGCGGGTTAGGCCCGGACGGCGAGCGCTGTCGGCGGTTCGTCCACTGATCGGCTACGTGCCCGGCGCGGCACGCCGAGGTCAGTCGGAAGTGGCGGCGACGGCGGCGAGGATCGCGTCGATCGAAGCCTGAGGCTTCGACACCATCGATACGTGCGACGCAGCGACCTCGCTGGTAGTCGCGCCCGCCCGCTGTGCCATGCGGCGCTGTGCGTCGGGCGGGATGATCCTGTCTTCCGTGCCGACGACGGTCCAGCTCGGCAGTGTCTTCCAGGCCGAGCTGAGCGAGGGCGTCGTGTTCGCGCTCAGGGTAAGCGGCCGTTGCCCAGCCGCGATGAGCCAGCGATCGGTCTCCGACAGGTCCTGCGCGAAGGACGAGTGGACCGTCTCAGGCTTGAGGAACGCCTCGACGTCACCGTCCGGTGCCCCGGGATAGCCGGCGAGGTCGAGCACGGTTGTCGGATCAGGGACGTCCAATGCCGACCCCGAGCCGCCCAGGATCGCGAACGTCGTCTCCCCGTCGTCGGGAGCGAACGCGTCGACGTACACCAACGCCCTCACGTCGCCTCCTCCGGTCGCGGCGTTGGTGATGACGAAGCCACCGTAGGAGTGCCCAACCAGCACCACCGGACCGCTCGTGCGTTGAGCGAGAAACGACGCGATGTACGGTGCGTCGATCGAGACGCCGCGCAACAGGTTCGTCGGGGCAAACACGGTGAAGCCCTCGCTCTGCAGGTGCGATGCCACGGCGTTCCAGCTGGAAGCGTCCGCCCATGCGCCATGGACCAGAACAATCGTCGGTTTGGGCATGTCTCACTCCATCGCTCGACCGAATCACGATGACCACGACGGAGATCGTGGCTGACAGCATCGTTTCGGCGATTCCGTGCCATGGCATCACCCGCATCGAGTGAGTCCGCGTCGAGCGATCTTGCGCCCGGACATTGTGACGGCGCACCAGGCGCGGGCATGATCGACGGCGTGGCTGGACCTTCGGAAATTACGGCGGCGTCGCCGCTGAGAGCTGCCCGGCTCGATGACCTGAGCGAGCTGATGCGGTTGGCGCGTGAGTTCTACGACGAGGACGGGTTCACGACCAGGGATGCGGAACTGGACCACAATTTGCGCGCGTTGCTGGCCGACCGGAGCAGCGCGCGCATTTGTCTTGCGGTCGATAACGGGTCCGGCATCGGCTTCGCATTGACTACCTGCCGGGTCGTGTTGGAATCGGGCGTCGTCGCCGAGTTGCAAGATCTATATGTGATGCCAGCATACCGGCGGCACGGCGTCGGGACACGCCTGATAAACGACGCAATCAGTTGGGCCAAGGCGCAGCAGGCTTCGTCGCTTGAGGTGGTCGTAGCGCCAAACGGTCGCGACGTGAGCCGTCTACTCAGTTACTACCGCGCAAAAGGTCTCGTCGACGAGGGTCGGTGGCTGCTCAACCTCGTTCTATGACCGCAAAATCCGCGCCGTTTCGGAATGCACCAACAGTACGCGGGTACATCGTTCATGTGAGATTGGGCTCGACCGTGACCGGAGAGGCGTCGAGGTCGACCACCACGCGGTCGCCTAGCGGCCGGGCGAGGTTGGCGATGACGGTGCGGGGGTAGCCAACCGCGAATCGGGGTTCGGGTGATCCGACATCCCGCTCAATCGGTACTACGACCACAGCCTGGTCGGTCTCGATGACCTCCGTGGACGGATATTCGGCGTACTGCGGCGGTGCTCCGGTAAACCCGAAATGCAGGACCAGCCCGTTGTCTTCGATCATTGCTGAACCTGCTCGGTGCGGGCCCCGTCCATCGAATGGCGGCTCCGGTGCTGGTTCGCTAGGCGTCCAACGTTGGGAGGCGATCGTTGGGTCGAGGACCCAGCATGCTCCGTCAATATCGGGGCCGCCCAGGTGTGGCGCGCGGTCGACGGGGAATGCCTCCCACCGTTGCAGGGCCCAGCGTGCCCAGGCGCGCTCCCGGGCAACGCGAGGAGCTTCGCCCGTCGGACCGAAAGCAGTCACAGGCATGAGCATGCACCCCACGCAGGCAGTGACCAGCTTCTGACCGCGTCGGTAAGCTCTCACAGATCGAGCGTGTCACCGTCTTCGTCGGACAAAGAGGACTGTCTATTGATAGTAGTCGTCGGTGGTACCGGCTTTATCGGCTCGAGGGTCGTAGCGAAGCTCGGCGAGGACGGTCACGAGGCCGTCGCCGCCTCGCTCAGCACCGGCGTCAACACCATGACCGGTGAGGGGCTGGCCGATGTTCTCGCCGGGGCGGCGGTCGTTATTGACGTTTCGAATGTCCAGGGGCTTCAGGACGCCGAAATGCTGGAGTACTTCGAAACTTCCACCCGGAACGTGCTCGCTGCCGCGGCCCCTGGCGTTCGTCATTATGTCGCACTCTCGGTGGTGGGTTGCGATCGCCTTCCCGATAGCGGCTACCTCCGCGCGAAGGTCGCGCAAGCCGATCTGATCGAGAACTCGGCCGTCCCTTACTCGCTGGTTTACGCCACGGAGGCTTTCGAGTTCATCCCGGGCATCGCCGACTCAGTCACCGAAGGCGGCGCAGTGCGGATTGCGCCAGTGCGCTTCCAACCCCTCGCCATCGATGACCTCGTCCAAGTGATAGCCCGCACGGCGGTCGCATCACCGCTGAACGGCCGGGTCGAGGTGGCCGGACCCGAGCAGTACCGGATGGACGAGTTCTTCCGTACGGCCCTTGCGGCTCGCGACGACTCGCGGGAGGTGATCACTGACAAGCACGCCCGCTTCTTCGGGACCGAACTGAGCGAGCAGTCACTGGTGCCGGTCGGTGAGGCGATTCTGGGCGAGGTCACCTACCGCGAGTGGCTTGCCGCCCACTGACGGCTAGATTTGCTGCGCAGTCGGGTGCTGGGCGAAGGCCTTGGCAAGCTCGGTCCGGGACCTGAAACCGCGCTTGCGGAAGACGCTCGCCAGGTGATGCTCGACCGTCTTCGGGCTGAGGTATAACGCCGCCGCGACCTCGCGGTTGGAGTGGCCTTCGGCAACCAGCAGCGCGACCCGCGTTTCTTGTGACGTGAGCGGCTCACCGTCGAGCTGTCGTCGTGGGCGGGCGGTCGCGCCGGTGGCCGCGAGTTCGTCGGCGGCGCGTTTCGCCCATGCAGCCAGCCCCATGGCAATGGATGCGTCCATGGCGGCGCGCAGATGCTCTCGTGCGATCACGCGCTGGCCCGATCGACGAAGGCGGGCGCCGTAGAGCAAGCGCGTGTAGGTCGCTTCGGTGACGTCAGCTGATTGAGCATGGGCTGCAAGGGCGGCCTCGAACTCGGCCACGGCGACGGAGTCGTCAGCACCCGCCAGTGCCCGGCACCGGGCGATGAGTGCGTTGGTCGCGGGCTTCGCCGGTTGCTGTGTCTCTTCGGCGAACTGCCGAGCGACGTCGGCGGCGTCGACGAGGCGGCCCAGGCCGACGTACGCCTCGACTAACAGCGGTGCTACGCCTAGAGGTTCGCCCATCGAGCCCACCCCGCCGTCGATGGCGATACGCGCTTCGAGCATCGTGGCCACCTCTTCGAGGTCACCGCGCGACATCGCGCAGAACGCAGCGACGATCGCGTGGTACGCGGCGGCATTCGTTGTCTCGGCTCGATCGGTCAGCTCGCGCGCTCTTGCGAGTGCTCGTCGTGCATCATCGTGTTGGCCGCGCGCCGCGTGCTGCCAGGCGAGCATCGCGTGAGCGACCGCAGTGTCGGCCGCGTAGCCGAGTTGCTCGCCCAATTCCGCGGCTTCCCCCGCGTTGGCGAACGCATGGTCGTGATCGCCGAGCATGGCGTAACCGGCGGCCATCAGACCGAGTAGAGGCACCAGTACTCCGACGGCGCCACGGGTGCGAACTGAGGTCAGTAACGGGCCGCCGATCACGTCGGCCTCGCTTAGATCGCCGCGGAATCCAACCGCCAGTACGACGTAGAGGACCAGGCGCGGGTCCTCGTGCAGCACGGGGTGTCTGACGTAGCCGATCACCTCCGTCAGCGAAGTGAAGGCGCCGCCCGGATCGCCTGTCACGAACAGGCCGACGCCTCGCGTGAACGTGGCCAGCAACCGTTGCGCCGGATCGGTCAGGTCCGCCGCGGCGTCGATCCGTTGCGCGCATTCGACGATGCCCACCAGGTCGTTCAGGCGGAATCGGCTTTGTGCGAGTTCGGCGAGCGCCCAGACCCGGTTAGCGCCTTCGGCCTCGTTCGCAGCGGCAGCGAGCAGCTCGACCGCGCGAGGCACCGAGCCGCGGTATTGCTCCAGCGTGCCGAGCGTCAGCAGCACATCACCGCGAGCGCTGGCGGTTGCCGGCCCTGCGAGCACCCGTTCCGCCAGCGACTTTGTGCGGTCGACATCTCCAGCGACGAACGCGTAGCGAGCGGCGCATGCGAGCCGCCCGGCTGCACGGTGTGGATCGGACGTCAGGTTGGCTGCGCGAACGAGCGCCGCAGACGCCGCCCCGAAGCCGTGGCGCGTCCGGTAGTGCTCGGCCACCTCCTCCAGCTCGAGTGCGAGGTGGTCGTCGGCGACAGACTGTGCTTCGGCGAGGTGCCAGACGCGGGCCTCGCGAGCCCCCCTTGGCCCGAGTGCGGACGCTAGCGACCTGTGCGCAATTCGCCGCTGCGCCGGACTCGCCACACCCAGGGCGGTGCTTCGCAGTAGAGGATGGCGAAACCGCACGCCCTCGACGAGAATCCCGCGCTCCTCGGCTTCGTCCAAAGCGGCCGATGCATTGAACTCGGCCGCAGTCAGGGCGCGCACGATGGTGGCAATGTCGTCCTGGGTGCTCACCGCGCACAGTAGGACGGCTTTCCACGCGCCGGCGGAAAGTCCGTTGAACAGGTTCGCGTACACCTGCTGGAGACGTTCGCCCACGGGCAGCGGTGATGGCAGGGGCGCGGCGCCCAGCAGCTGGGCGAGTGTCAGGCTGCGTCCAACCTCGATCAGCGCGAGTGGGTGCCCGTCCGTCGCGTCAATCAACTGTCGTGCAACGGATTCGGCCGTTTCAGCCGGCAGTATCTGGACGGCATCGGCTGGCGACACGCCCCGTACGGTCAGGCGCGGCAAGCCATCGAACGGCACCGGCGCAGCAGTCCCGGCCCGCATCGTGAACAGGAAGGCCACAGCGTCGCGGCTCAGGCGCCGTGCCGCAAACAGCAGCGCGGCCGCCGACTCACTGTCGAGCCCCTGCGCGTCGTCGACAAGCACGAGGACCGGGCGCTGGTCGGCCGCCGCCGCCAACAGCGACAGAGTCGCCGCCGCCACGAGAAATCGGTCTGCCGGCGCGTCGGCGGTTGCCCAGCCAAGCGCACCAGACAACGCCGCGGCCTGCGCCGGGGGCACCTTGTCGAGTAGCTGCAGGAGCGGCGTCGCGAGTTCGAGAAGCGCGGCGTAACCGAGCACTGCCTCAGATTCGATGCCGCGGACCCACAGGCACTCGAAGCCTTCGGCTGTGCGCTGGGCAGCCTCCAGCAACGTCGTCTTGCCGATGCCGGCTTCGCCGGCAATGACGAGCGTTTGGGAGGTGCCAGATCGGACGGCATCGAGCAGATCGCGGATTCGGACCAGTTCGGGGTCGCGGCCGACCACCGAGTTTGGCTGGTTAGGGGATTTCCCCGACGCGAGCGGAGGCGACCCGTTGCGAATGTTCGACGGCAACGAGTCGTCTAGTGGAGGTCCTGATGCCGACATCGCGCCTGATCCTAAGCAGTCAGTTCCATTCCTTCGCGGTGATCGCGGCGGCGACGTCCTCGAGGTGGCTGCAGCCCGCACTGTCCGACACGCCTCGCGCCGGGCGGCGTGCGCGATGACCGCCGTGCTCAGGCGGCTCGTCGCCGCCATCAACAACCACGACACCACGGCTGTCGCCAGCTGCTACGCGCCCGACGCGTGGGTGCACCAGTCGGAATGGCCCAAGCGGATCGCAGCCGCCGCCTGGATAGAGGCCTTGCCCGTGCTGTACGAGAGCTTTCCCGATCTGCGGGTCGAATTGCGGCACCTGGCGGCCACCGAACGGTCCGTCCTCGCCGAAGTGACGTTGGTCGGAACGAACAGTGGACCTCTTCATCTCGGCAGCGTGGACCGCCTGCTCCTCAACACCGACGCTGAGCGAGTACCGCCAACCGGCCGCGGCTTGCGGATGGCCGGTGTCGTCGTTCTTGACATCGCCGACGGCTTGATTGCGGCCGAGCGCCAGTACTGGCCGTCCGCCGAACCCCTCGTCCAACTCGGGCTGCTGCCCGCAGCCGCGAACCTCTGAAAGGAAGCGTCAATGTCGAAGTCAATGCGCCGCCTCTCCATCACTCTCGTTGCTGCGGCCTTCGTCGCGGCCGCTACTGCGCCGGCCGGCCCAGCCGGAGCCGACCCGCCGAAGGGGTTGGCCGCTCGGGCAACGTGCTCCGACGGCAACTCGTACGACGTCGTGGTGCCAGGCAACGCGTCCTACCCGCCCGCGCATATCGTGACGTCGACCCAGGTGTTCAAGCCGGTCGCGTTCGGCGGGTTCACAACGACTGTCATCGCCCCGGACGGAAGCGTTATCGCCACCGAAACCACCGAGGCAATAACCCAAGGCGGGGGGAACGTCGTCGCGCACAATCCCAAGTCCTACCTCGAGTGCACCGTTACCTTCGGGCTGGTCACACCCGAGGGTCTCACCATCTCCGTGACGGGCACGGTCACAGGGTTCTTCACATCACGGGACTGACCACTCCGACGGCCGCCAAAGTGGGAGTGGCACGATCGCGCGTTTCTCAGCAGTCGACCGCGAGAATGCGGCGCACTCGCTCAACCGTCACATCGAGATCTCCGGACGCGTCAACCAGCTTCGCCGACGGACGCAGCGTCGCCAGTCGATCGATTGCGCGCACGAGCGTCGGGACATCTTCAGTCGAGACGACCGTGGCGTTGATGAGGTGTTCTGGCCGCCCAGGGTGCAGCGCGCGCTCGACAAGGCGGCGCTGCAGCGTCGACACACTCGCGGTGAGGACGAGCTCGACGAACGTCGCTCCGTGGCCCTCGGCGACGTTCTGGAGTTGATCGATGAATTCGGTCTTCGCGAGGAACTGTCCTACGTACACGTCGTGACCGGAATCGATTTGTGCTGCTACGACGGCGAGTGCCAGGCGCCGCGCCTGGTATCCGGCAGCGGTCATGTCCGCGTCCCATTGGCCGAGGGAGTGTTTGAGCATGTCGAGATCGAGCGCGAGGTCGAGTGGTCTGTCTTGCGCCAGCTGATGGGCGATAGTCGACTTGCCAGTGCCCGGTGCTCCATTGATCAAGATCACCCGTGCCACATCGCCAGGCTAGCGATCAACGTGACCCGCTGCGGTCGCACCCGGAACGTGCTCGCGCACCTGTGGCTGATGACTGCGTTGCAGGGCTCCGCTTCGTTCACCAGTGGGCATAGGTTTGGAGCGTGCCGAAAGCGATCAAGGGAAATGCAGGCAGAAAGCCGCCAGAGCCGTCAGCGGCACACTCCGGCATCGACGACTGGTTCGGGCTCCTCGTGCCGCACCTGCGGCCGATCGTCAAGGGGTTGGACGAGTCAATCCGAGCGCTAGTCCCAGGCCTTCACTACGCAGTCAAGTGGAAGAGGGCGTTCTACGGGCTACCAGAACTCGGGTGGATCATCGAGATAGCCCCCTACAACGTTTCGGTGAATGTGGTCTTCTTGGGCGGCGCGGACTTCAACCCGCCGCCGCCACTCGGAACCACCGATCGAACCCGCTACGTCAAGGTCGCCACCCTGGACGAGACGCAGCGACCAGAACTGCACGAGTGGATAGAGCGAGCCGGCAGCACGCCAGGTTGGAAGTGAAGGCACCACGCGCACGGCGGCAACACAGCGCGCCACCATGGACCGCATGAGCAAACGCCGCCTCGTTTTCGAGGAGCACTTCGACGGCGCGAGCCTCGATCGGACGATCTGGCTGCCGCACTACCTGCCCGCGTGGAGCTCACGGGCGGCGACGGCGGCCACCTACGTCATCCACGATTCCTGCCTGCACCTGTCGGTACTGCCTGCGCAGCGCCTTTGGCTCGCGGGTGAGCACGACCCACCGCTGCGCGTCTCCGGCATACAGTCCGGCAACTTCTCCGGGCCGGTCGGCAGCACGATCGGCCAGCAGCCGTACCGCGCGGGCGCGACGGTGCGCGAGGCGCAGGCGACGTTCTGGGGGTGGACACCCTCGGGTGGCTATCTCGAGATGCGCGCCCGCGGCGTCGTCACGCCGCGCTCGATGGTGGCGTGGTGGCTGGCCGGTATCGAGGACAGCCCGGAACGCTCCGGCGAGATTTGTGTGACCGAGGTGTTCGGCGACGCCGTCGAGCCGGGGACCTCGGCGGAAGTCGGCATGGGCCTTAAGGCGCTTCGCGACCCGCAGCTCCGGCACGACTTTGCCGCGCCGCGGCTGCCGATCGACATCGCCGGGTTCCACACGTACGCCGTAGACTGGGCTCCCCAAGCCGTTACGTTCTTCGTCGACGGCGACCCGGTGCGGCGCTGTGAGAACCCGCCGACGTATCCGATGCAGACGATGCTTGCGGTCTTCGACTTCCCGAACCGTGGGAGCGCCGCCAATGCACACGCCGTGCCCGAGCTGGTCATCGACTACGTGCGCGGCTACGCCCCCTGACGAGCCCGGTTGGCGTGCCGCGCTCCCATCGCCGGGGCCAGCCGCTGCGCTCGGCCTCGGGACGAGCTTCGAGTATCGCTTCGATGCACGCCATCGTGAGGCCTATACCCCTAGGGGGTAATGGTATGGTCGCGGCATGGCTCAACTAACGGTCCTGGTGTGCGGCGCGACCGGTCGCTTCGCTGCGCTGACCGACGTCCTGATCAGCCGGGGGCATCGGGTGCTTGCCGGCAGCCGCCGACCCGACTCCGCGGCGGCACAGCGGTTGCGAACGCGCGGAGCGCGGATCGTCCGAGTCGACTTCGACGACGCCGTAACGCTCAGGCGTTGGGCCGCCCGCGCGGACGCGATCGTCGCAGCCGGCACCGCGCACGCAGCCGGCCCGGCCGCAGACGTCCGGCACGGGCGCACCATCGTCGACGCCGCAGCGGCGACCGGGCTCGCCCATCTCATCTACGTGTCAGTCGCCGGAGCCGAGCAGCGGACCGGCGTGCCGATCCTGGACAGCAAACACGAGGTCGAGCAGTACCTGCGCGGCACCGACGTGCCGCACACGATCGTGGCGCCCGTCTACTTCATGGACAACCTGTGGAACCCGTGGAACGCCGCGGCCCTGGCCGCCGCCCGACTGCCCAGCCCGGTGTCGCCCTCCCGCCCGCTGCAGCAGGTCCCGATCACCGACATGCTCGACTTCACCGCACACGTCCTACAGACCGCTCAGCCCTCAGGG
>DATFRC010000163.1:0-10111 GCA_035263725.1 Jatrophihabitantaceae bacterium
GGTGATGAACAGCTGCGTCGTGAGCAGGCTCTGGGTGATCGTGTCGCGCACGAACGGCCCGTCGTTCTGCGCCGTGTTCCAGACCGTGATCGAGCAGACAACGAAGACCGCCGTCGCCGCTCCGCGCGGCCCGAAGCGCAGCGCCGCCCACAGCAGGGCGGGAAAGACGATGTAGGGCACATCGCGCTGCGGCGGGAGTTCTGCCAATGCCACAAGAGCGACGAGCATGACCGTGCCCTCCACCAGCTCGCGCCGATGCAGACCTGCCCGACCGGCGGTGGCCCAGGTGAGGATCAACGGCGCGACCACGAGCACACCGCAGGCGTCGCCCACCAGCCAGGTGCGAAACACCTGCCCGAACTCTCCCGCCGAGATCACGCCGCCCAAGCGCAGCGACAACGGCCCGAACGCGGCACTGACCGCCGCCGCGACCACTGCAGACGCGACCAACGCGAGCACGTCGACGACCCGGTCCAGCCCACTACGCCCACCCGTCAGGCGGCGCAGCAACAATGCGGCGGCCACGATCGCGACCGTGTTTCCCAGCGTCTGGGCGAGCACCGTCCCCAGCGGCGTCGAATAGTCGCCGAGCCACAGGTCGCCGATCACGATCGCCGGCCAGAGTCGAAGACCGTAGAGGAACAGCACGGCGACGCCGAGCCCGGCAGGCGGCCACAGTGGCGCTACCGCGCCATTCAGGTAGGCCAGCGCAAGGCCGATGCGACCCGCCCCGTAGTACGCCAGCGCGACCAGCGCGAGCTTGGGGACATAGCTCGTGACCCACGGCGGCGCTTGGCGGCGCAGTGCATCCATCCGCTGGCCCGCGGTCTTGCGGGCCGCCCCGGCTCCGCTGGCCAGGCGCGCCGTCATGACCCCCACTGCCGAGTCACCCGCTTCTCGGAAAGGCCCGTGACAGTCTCGCGCAGATCCCGGGAACAGGAATCACCGAGACATGCCGCCAAGCTAACCGCCCAGCACGTCCCGGTCCAGCCCGCCGGCACCCTCCAACGAACGAAGAACGCGGCGCTCACCCACAAACCGCCCGTCCACTCGGCGCCCGCGGCGGTGGCGCGATCCATGAGGCACCAGGGTGTGGATAAGCGCACTGGGAGGTGCGCTTACCCGGCAGAGGATTCGGCGGCTGGCACGGTTCTGGCGGGCGCCTGCAGCGCGGCAAGGTAGTGGGCAACGGAAAGCATGGTCGAGGGCGTGATCACGATGTTGTTGGCAACGATGGCCGAGGCCGTCTTCGCGAGCAGCCTGCAGCCGTCCGAATCACCGACGGCCGCCGAGGTCCGCGCCGCTATCCGCACGAGTCTGCGCCGGCACCACGGTAGCCGCGGCTGCGCGGCCTTCTGCGCGGCCGAATACGGTGATCACCCGCTTACGGCCGTGGCGCGGATGCGGTGGGCGATCGCCCTCGTCACCGACCCCAACGTGTCCTCGCACGCCGCGTGATGCCCTCGGGCGCGACGGTGCGGGTGTATGTGGTCGACGACCACGAGCCGTTCCGCCGCACCGCTGCTGCTGTCGTCGAGGCAACCGATGGGTTCGCGGTGGTTGGCCTCGCGGAGTCGTTCGAGGCCGCGGAGGGCGGGTTGGACGACGTGGATCTCGTGCTGATGGACATCAATCTGCCGGGTCTGTCTGGCATCGAGGCGGCGCAGCGCCTGTCGCGTCGCGGCGCGCCCGTGGTCATCCTGCTGTCGACCTACGACGAGTCGACCTTCGACTGGACGCATTCTGGCGCCGTCGACTACATAGCCAAGTCGTCGTTCAGCCCGGAGCGGCTGCTGCGGTCATGGCAGCGGACCCTGCGGTAATCGGCCGTGTACGAACGCGGATCTCGATCGCTGATGCGAATGGTGATCGCCTGATCGCCTAACTGCCGGACGCATCGAGGAAGGCGAGCACGGCCATGACCCGTCGATTCGTCTCCGTCTCCTCAACAAGGCCGAGCTTCTGAAAAACCGCGCTGATGTGCTTCTCGATCGCCCGCTCGCTGAGATGCAGCTTGCGAGCGATGGCGGCGTTGTTCCGGCCGGTGGCCATCTCCTGCAGCACGTCGCGTTCACGAGCCGTGAGGCTCGCCATCGGTGACTGCGCCGTCTTGGCCCGCTCGGCCACGAGCCCCTCCACGACGCGTGGATCGAGGGCCGAGCCGCCGCGCGCGACGGCTTCGAGGGCACGCACAAGTTCGTCCAGGTCGGAGACGCGTTCCTTGAGCAGATAGCCCAGGCCGGCCACCCCGTCCGACAGCAACTCGAGCGCGTATGTCTGCTCCACGAACTGGGACAGCACCAGCACGCCGGTATCCGAGTGTTCGGCGCGTATCCGCTTCGCGGCAACGATGCCCTCATCAGAGAATGCAGGCGGCATGCGGATGTCGGTTAGCACGACGTCCGGGTGGTTTTCCTCGACCGAGCGCAGCAAGCCGTCGAGGCTGTCGACGGTATCGACCAGCTCGATGGTGTCAACCTCCCGCAACAGCGCCGCGACGCCCTGGCGCACGAGATAGTTGTCATCAGCGAGGACGAGCCGCAGCCGACCCATGACAGCACGATAGCTAGCTGCGAGCCCGAGTTGGTCCGCGACGTTGACGATGAGGTGCGTCGGTGGTCGGGCAGGCCGTATCGACCGGACTGTTTCGGGTGATCGCCGTGGCGTCCTCGACGCGGCATGTCGTTGACCGGGCGGGAATAGGGTGAGCCGGTGACCCCCGAATTCGCGACCGAGCGCTTGCGTCTCAGGCCGTGGGCCGTCGATGACGCGGCGGCCGCGTTGGCCGTGTACGGCGACCTGGAAGTCGCACGGTGGCTCGCTCCGGCGATGGATCGCGTTGCCGATGAGTCGGCGATGCGTGTTGTGCTGGAACGGTGGCTGGCCGACGACGCGCGGATAACGACTCCGGCTGGCCGGTGGGCAATCGAACTCCGAGAAGACGGATCGGTCATCGGCGGCGCGACGCTGCTGCCGCTCCCACCCGACGATGGATATGAAGTGGGCTGGCAGCTCCAGCCGGCGTCCTGGGGCCGCGGCTACGCGACTGAGGTCGGTCGCGCGCTGGCACATTGGGCGTTCGAGCAGGGTCTCGAGGAGGTCATCGCTGTAGTGCGGCCCGCGAACGGTCGGGCCATGGGGGCTATCCGTCGGCTGGGCATGCAATGGGTCGGAGAGACTGACAAGTACCACGGTCTGCGCCTGCAGGTGTACCGGCTGCGCCCGGACGATCTCGCTGGTTAGCTCGGGAGCACTTCGATTAATGCAACCCCAATCGCAGGGCTAACTTTCAGCGGTGGCGCGAAGGTCAAAGGATTTCGCCGACCGGAGCGTCGTTCCATGGGCGCGGCGTCGCTGCATGTTGTTGACCACCTACCGGCGCGACGGCACCCCGGTCGCGAGTCCGGTGTGGTTCGTGACTGATCACAGCGAAGTGCGGGTTTGGACGCAGAGCTCCTCCGGCAAGCTGAAGCGGGTGCGCCATACGGCGCAGTGCACGATCGCCCCATGCACGGTCTTCGGCCGCGTCACCGGCGACACTCTTGTCGGCCGGGCTCGCGTCCTTCCGCCTACAGCGGGGCCATACGTTCAGTCGCTGCTGCGAGCAAAATACCCGATCCAGAAGCGGCTGCTCGACTGGTACACCCAGATTCGACATCACGGTCGCCCAGCCACGCCTGAGGCGAGTACGTACATCTCCATCGCAATCACGCGGTAAGGTCTGCGATCAAGAACGCACGCGAACCTCAAACGCACAGTTCAATTTACCAGCCGCGTTCGGCTGTAGACGTCCAGGATTCTTTACATACGAGTAACGCGACTAACGCTTCAATGGAAATCTGGCAGGTACCGGACAGACCTAGTCCACGGGGTTCCGACCGCTCCGGCCGCCGGCGTAGCCTGCCACGTTTGAGCTCCACCATGTGCCAGCCATGCGACGGGCCGTGAGAGGATTTCGAATATGGGATGCGACAGCGCCGGCGGCAAGAATAAGTCCCTGCTGCGACACATTAGCCGAGAAATGGCACCGGAGCAACGATGTCTTTGCATTGGATAGGTGTAAGGACATCACCGGTAAACTATGGTGCGACGCCTCGCCATAAGCGTCTCGTCTGACCTCACCCGCGAACTTTTGCGAGCAACCAATACCAACCAGCCACGACGACGAATTCGCCGTCAGACGCCATCCGGGAGCGCCTGTGATCGGATCGCGCCATCTCACTTCCTGGACGCTGCGAGTACTCAACCTTGACCCGGAGCGAGCCGCTGCTAACGCTGCGCCCACCACGGCGCAACGCCGATGCGATCGCGCCGACCAACTCGCCGCGATCCTGCGCCGCTTCAACACACGCGAACGGCCCGCCGCCGAATATCGGCATTCATCCGCATCGCTGCGGAGTGGCCACGCCTAGGCGTCAGCACATGTCGTCGTCATGCACGTCGTAGACCGGGATCAGCGGCGCGAATGTCGGCTCCGACTGCTAAACAGAGCAGGTGGGCGGTCCGGATGATCTGACGGAGCTTCGGGCTCATGCTGAACAGCATCTCGCTGCGCTTGCCGGCGACGGTGCCGTCCTGCGTGAGGATCAGTGGACGGCGATCTCGGCTTTGGTGCTCGAGCGGCGCCGGGCGTTGGTCGTGCAGCGAACCGGGTGGGGCAAGTCAGCGGTGTACTTCGTGGCTACCGCGCTGCTTCGGGCGCTGGGGAGTGGGCCGACCGTGATCGTGTCGCCGTTGCTCGCCCTGATGCGCAATCAGATTGCCGCCGCTCGCCGAGCGGGAATTCGTGCTGTCACCGTCAACTCCGCGAACGTGGATGAGTGGCGCCAGGTCTACACCGAGGTGGCGCGTGGGCAGGTGGACGTCCTGCTCGTCTCCCCGGAACGGTTGAACAACCCCGACTTCCGTGACAATGTGCTGCCCGAGCTCGCGTCGAGCTGCGGGCTGCTTGTCGTCGACGAGGCCCATTGCATCTCCGACTGGGGTCACGACTTTCGGCCCGACTTCCGCCGGCTCCGGACACTGCTGCCCGAACTTCCCGACGAAACTCCGGTGCTGGCGACCACCGCTACCGCCAACGCGCGCGTCATCGCCGACGTGGCCGACGTTCTGGGCCTCGGCCAGGATGCGGCAGACGTCTTGGTCCTGCGCGGCAGTCTGGACCGCGAGTCGCTGCACCTGGCGGTCCTGGACCTGGGCACGGCCACGCAACGACTAGGGTGGCTCGCCGAAAATCTCGACTCGTTGCCCGGTTCGGGGATCATCTACACGCTCACCGTCGCCGCATCGCAGGAGGTCGCCGGTTACCTGCGTGAGCGCGGCTTCGCGGTGGCTGCCTATTCCGGCCAGACCGAGGCGACGGAACGGCTCGCCGCCGAGGACGATCTGATTCACAACCGGGTGAAGGCGTTGGTGGCGACCTCGGCCCTCGGCATGGGTTTCGACAAACCCGACCTGGGTTTCGTGATCCACTTCGGCGCGCCGGCCTCACCGATCGCGTACTACCAACAGGTGGGCCGCGCCGGACGAGGGGTCGACCGAGCCCAGGTGATCCTCCTGCCGGGTCCGGAGGATGCGGCGATCTGGGACTACTTCGCCTCGGTCGGCTTCCCTGCCGAGCAGCACGTCCGGACGGTGCTGCGCGTGCTCACCGCCGAGGGTGCTCCGGTGAGCACCGCCGCGCTCGAGACCCACGTCGAGCTGTCGCGCTCACGGCTCGAGACGATGCTCAAGGTGCTCGACGTCGACGGCGCGGTCGACCGGGTGCGTGGCGGGTGGGTCGCGACCGGAGCCGAGTGGCAGTACGACGCGGACCGCTACGCCAAGGTCGCCCAGGTGCGTCAGAACGAGCAACGCGCGATGCGGGAGTACCAGACGACCGACCGGTGCCGCATGCGGTTCTTACGGGCACAGCTCGACGACCCCGGCGCCCGTGATTGCGGTCGGTGCGACAACTGCGGCGGGCTCGAGCTCTCGAGCGACGTCGGTGCGGAAGCCGTCTCGGCCGCGAGGTCTGCGTTGGGGCGGCCCGGCGTGCCGCTCGATCCGCGGCGGATGTGGCCGACCGCCATGCCAGGTCTCGGCATCGACGTCCGGGGGAAGCTGCCCGAAGCCGAGCAGGCGGAAGTAGGGCGCGTGGTCGCCCGGTTCACAGATCTAGGGTTCGGGCCGCGACTGCGCTCATTGCTCGCCGCCGATGTCGCGGATGCACCGCTTCCCGACGACATGATCAGGGCATGCGTCCAGGTGCTCGCCGCATGGGACTGGGCGCAGCGCCCAGCCGCGACCGTGCACATCGGATCGCTGTCCCGGCCGACCCTCATCGCCGATCTGGCGAGCCGACTCGCCGACGTAGGACGCCTGACCGACCTCGGCGGCCTGCCCCACGCCGGGCAGTCGGTAACCGGTCGCTCGAACAGTGCGCTGCGTCTGCGCGAGGTGTGGAACGCCTACGAGCTACCTGCCGGGCTCGCTTCACACCTTGCCGGACAGTCGGTGCTCCTCGTCGACGACCTCGTCGACACCGGCTGGACCTTCACCGTGGTCGCCCGGTTGTTGCGCCGCGCCGGTGCTGGCCGGATCTATCCGTTCGCGCTCGCCCTCGCCGCATGAGCGGCGCGCCGTAATCCCGGTTAGGTAACAGGTGACATCCGGACCGAGACTTGCAGTCCGCCACCCGGGTTCGGCTGCGCGTCAATTGTGGCCGAGTGCGCGGCGACGATGGACCGGGCGATCGTCAGGCCGAGGCCGACGCCACCGCTGTGCACGAGTCGCTCCCCATTGCCCCGCCGAAACGGTTCGAAGAGTCCGGGCACGTGCTGCGGCGCAACGACGGGGCCCGTATTGGCGACGCAGAAGACACCGTCTCGCGTGACGGTCACCATGACGTTGCCGCCGGAGTGGTTGTGCTTGATCGCGTTGAAGATGAGGTTGCTAGCCAATCGCTCCAACAGAGGCTGCTCACCGATCACCTCGACTGGGTCGACGTTCACGTCGAGCTGCAGCTCGCGCTCCTTGGCTGCCGGCCGGAGCAACTCGGCGGTGTCGGCCACGATGCGATCGAGGCGCAGCGGCGTGCTGGCCATCAGGCCGCGCTCGGTCTCCGCGAGCGTAAGCAGCCCGTCGATCAGCTGCTCATTGCGCTCGTTGGTTGCGAGCAGCTGCCGCGACAGCAGGTCCAGCTGCTCCGGGGTGGGCGCCGAGGACAGGCTCACCTCGATCAGTGCCCGTTGTGTCGCCAGCGGCGTCCGCAGCTCATGCGATGCGTTGGACGCGAACCGGCGCTGTGCCTCGTATCCCTCGGCCAACCGGTCCAGCATCGCGTCGATCTCGTCGGACAGTCGGCGCGTCTCGTCGCGTGGCCCACTGGCGCGTAGGCGAAGGCCGAGACTCGCCGGACCGAAGCTGGCGACCGTGTCGGCAATCTGCCGCACCGGCCACGTCACCCAGCGGGCGAGCCCGTAGCCGATCGCCACGGCCAGCGCGGTCACGACTACTAGCTCGAGCCACACGTAGCCGGCGTGGAAGGACGCGCCCACGCCGCATCCGTTGAACTTGTCGAGTGTTTGGAACGTCCCTCTGCTGCACTCGACGAAGTCGTCACGACTTTTGTGGGCCAGGTCGGTGAGCAAGTGCAGGGACACGAACACGTAGGTGTAGCCGAGCGGCAGGCTAATCAGGACGGCAAGGAACGCGCGTCGGCGCGGGGTCAGGCGCACGCGTTCATTCTCCGAACCGATAGCCGACTCGAGGAACGGTGTGCACGATCGGGGGGTCGCCGAGCTTACGGCGCAGCGTCATCACCGCGACGCGGACGGCGTTGGTGAACGGGTCGGCGTACTCGTCCCACGCCTTCTCGAGCAACTCCTCGGCACTGACCACCTCGCCGGCGGAGTGCATAAGGACGGAGAGCACCGCGAACTCTTTCGGCGTCAGCTCGAGCAGCCGCCCGTCGCGGAACGCGCGATGCCGCGGAATGTCGAGGACGACGCCGAAGTGATCGAGCACCGGCGCGGACCCCACCGGCGGCCGCCGCGCGAGCACCTGGATTCGAGCCACTAGCTCGGCGAACGCGAACGGCTTCGTCAGGTAGTCGTCCGCGCCCAGCCCCAGGCCGTCCACGCGGTCGCGAATACCGCTCGCCGCGGTCAGGATCAGGACCCGGGTGCCCAACGCACCGTCGACCATCCATCGGCAGACGGCGTCGCCCGTGGCCTTCGGCATGTCCCGGTCGAGGACGGCCACGTCATAGCGATTGACGGCGAGCCGCGCCATCGCCGCCTCGCCGTCGTAGCAGACGTCGACGGCCATGGCGAACTTGCGCAGGCCCTGGGCAACGGTATCCGCAAGCAGCCGCTCGTCGTCGGCGAGAAGGACACGCACTCTTCACTGCTCCTCGTCAGGGTCGCTTCGAGGTTCGCACGAAAGCCATAAGGCCTCGATAAGGACGTCTCGAATCCTCGCGATAGCGTCCGCGCGCCACGGTCACGCCATGACCCAAATGGTTAGGCCGCCGCAGTACGGACCGGTGACACGGCATGCGCCCCGCAGGCGGCGCCGAATCCGGTGGGCACTCGCGGTCGCAATCACCCTTGTCGCAACGGCATCGGTCGTCATCGTCGAGTACCCGTCCGATGACGCGGGCCGCGACTACCTGTCGACGAACGGTTGGCCACGCGACGGCCAGGGCGCCTACCAGGTCGGCGACGCAGCGCCGGCGGCCAGCCCGAACGAGCAGCCGGTACCGATCGCGAGCCTCGCGAAGGTGATGACGGCCTACCTCGTCGTCCAGCACTTTCCGCTGGGCGGAGGTGGCGGACCGCGCTTTCGTGTCACGACGGCAGATGTGAAGGACACCGAGGAGCGGCGACAGAGTGATCAGTCGCTCATCGACGTGCGCGCCGGTGAGTGGCTGACGGAACGGCAGGCGCTGGCGGCGATGCTGCTCCCATCCGCGAACAACATCGCCGTGCTTGTCGCCCGGCAGGTCGATGGCAGCGTCGCGAGCTTCGTCGACGAAATGAACGAGACGGCGCGGCGAATCGGCATGTCCGACACGACGTACACCGACCCCAGCGGTTTCGACGCGGCAACGGTGTCGACGGCACGCGACCAGCTCCAGCTTGCGCGTGCCGTGGCTCACGACGCCGCCCTTGCCGAGCTCATGGCAACGCGCACCTACCGGCTACCCGTTGCCGGGGAGGTCCACAACACCAATGCGCTGCTCGGCACGGACGGGTTCGTGGGCATGAAGACCGGCTCCGACGACGCCGCGGGGGGCTGTTTCATGTTCCGATCGCGACGTGAAATCACCGGCCGCGAGGTCGACGTGATCGGCGTGGTGCTCGGCCAGCGCGGCCATGACCTGATCGCCGCAGGCCTCCGCGCGGCCAAGCAGGTCGTCGATCGCGTCGCACCCAACGCGGTCAACTGACGTCGGGAGACGGCCATGCCTCGGCCTGCGGCCGCAGGCGGCGGTTCAGCTGGCAAGAACGATTTCGTCGCCGACACGAATTACGCCGTCGGTGAGGATGTCGGCGTTGATTCCAGCGCGGTGGATCAGGTCTTTGATGATGCCGGGCCGGGTGAGCTGTTGCAGGTGCAGGCAGGGTTCGCAGAGTTCGACGCCCAGGCACTCGACGTCGCCGACCCGAAATCGCTTGCCGACCAACTCGTTGAGGCGCACACCCCGGGCCACAACCTGACGCCGGGACTGCGCGCCGCTGAGCGCGACGTCCTCAAGCGCCTCGGCTTCGATCAGCGTCAGCGCCTGACCGGGCGCGGCCCCGTCGTGGTAGAAGTGGCGGTCGCCCTGCAGACCGACACCGGCGACCGCGGTCACCGACTCGACCGGCGCGATCGCATCGCTCGGCCCGATATTGATTGCCTCGACCTGCATGGGCCGGCCTCCTGGGACGCGAGACGCTGGATCGTGCGATGCCGCACGCCGATCATGACGGCTCCCGCACAACCGAGCCAGCGCATTTATGGCTCTCTGACGTGCCTTGACGGCCGAGATGGGGTCCCCGAAAGATCAAGGCGATCCGCGCTGGAACCCGCCCACTATCGGACTTACACTCACAGTCTGCCGCTGGGAGACGCCCCGCGCAGG
>DATFRC010000164.1:0-2702 GCA_035263725.1 Jatrophihabitantaceae bacterium
GGAAGACGGCGGGCACGAACAGCGGGCCGATCGGCGCAGCGCGAAGTTCATGGATGTCCATGTGACAAGGAAAGCCAGCCGCGGTTGACGCTTCGTTGACGCCAGATTGCCGGGCCTTACGCGGCCACCACGGATCGTCGAGCCGCCTGACGGTCGATTGCGGTTACCGCGAATACTGACCATATCCGGGATGACTCATCCGTCACACGGCATCTGGGGTAGATTTCCTGTTTGCGGGGAAAGCAAGTTAGCACAAACCAGTCGGAAAGCGGCCTGGTGGTGCCAATCTCGACGTCCACGCGGAGAACCCTCATCACCACACCAAGCGGGCCATCCTCGCCCTGGTCCTCGGCGTTCTCGTCTTGATCGGCGCACGGATCAGCGCAGGCCGCAAAGCTACGTCCCGGTCGTGACGGTCTGAGACACCGGCGACACGGCGCCGCGGCATACGCCCGTTCAGCTGTCGTTGGTGACCAGCAGTTCGTGCAGGCGATTCAGGGCTCGTAGCAGGCTGGCGCGTTCGCGCGACGTGACTGTGCTGGGCAGTGCGGTCGCGAGGGCATCGCCGGCAACCCGGGCGCGGCGTCGGTTGCCTTGCCTGCGGACGGCATCGGTCACCTGGGCGAGGGTCTTACGGCCGTCGTCGGGATCGGGCGCTGTGGTGACCCAGCCGCGCTCGACGAAGCGAGCGACGCTGGTGGATACGCGGCTTTGCGCAAGGCCGGTGCGGTGCACGGTCTCGCTTATCGAGGACTGGCCGTTCATGAACAGGTCCTGCAACACGAGGAACTCGCTCGGCGTCAGGCCGAGTTCGTCGGCGCCCATCTCGCGCAGGGCCATCTCGGAGAGTCTGCGGCCGAGTTGGTAGAGCTGGCTCATCTGCATCTCCATTCCGTCAAGATACATCTTGACAGATCATCTCTAGAGATGCATTCTTAGAGATGTAACCACTCACGCCAACCACCAGGAGCCTCCGATGAGCACCAGCGACTACCTGCTCTACACCGGCCTGTTCGTCGCCATCCTCGCTACCCAACTCGGCACCCGCCGCCCCGACCTCAAGCGCCTGCTGCTGCCGGTGGCGATCGTCGGTGGCATCGGCGCCAAGTACCTGCGCGACCTGCCGACCGGGTCCACAAGCCACCTCATCGAGCTGGCCGGCATCGTCGCCGGACTCCTGTTCGGAGTGGCGGCCGTCGCCTTCATACGCGTCCACAAGGACCCGACCGACGGGCGGCTGACCACTACCGCCGGCTGGCGCTACGGCGTCACCTGGCTTGCCGCACTCGCCCTGCGCCTAGGTTTCGCGTACGGCTCCACACACTGGTTCGCCCGTCCGCTGGACGCCTTCTCCCGCGCCCACCACGTCACGCCCACCGCGTACGCGGCAGCCTTCGTGCTCATGGTGCTCACCATGATCACCGTCCGCACGATCGCGGTCCTCGTTCGCGGCAACGCCGCCGGCGCTCACCTCCCCACCGGCAACATCCGCCTCGCCCGTCGCTTCACTGCCTGACGCTGCGAACGCCGCGCCCGGCCTTCGAAAGTTCACCGTCGTGCGCGAGATGTTCACCTGCAGTTTCCGCATCACGGCACGGATCGCCGGTAGACCTACGACGTCCCCTGTAGTAGCGCACGTCAAGGAGTTGCCTCATGCGCTGTCGATCAGTGCTCGCCGCCGCTGGGGCGGGCTTGGGCTTGCTGAGCCTGAGCCTGGTCCCGAGCGCGGCTGCCAGCCCGGCACACGGCACCGTCAAGCACGTCCTGCTGCTGTCGGTAGACGGACTGCACGAAAGCGACCTGGCCTATTACCTCGCCGCCAACCCACACTCGGCCCTGGCCCAACTCGCGGGCGACGGGACGGACTACACGGCCGCGAAGACGACGTTCCCGTCCGACTCGTTTCCCGGCATGGTGGCGCAACTGACCGGCGGAGGTCCCGGCACGACCGGCGTCTACTACGATGACACGTACAACCACGCGCTCCTGCCGCCGGGGACCACGGACTGCGCGTCGACACCGCTCGGCACGGAGGTCGGCTGGACCGAGGCCGCCGACCGCTCCCAGAACCCGATCACGCTCGATGCCGGCCAGCAGCTGGGCGACCCGGCCCTCTCCCTGCTGCCGACAAACACGCTCAGCCAGACCTTGTCGGACTCGACTGCCTTGACAGCCGCGATCTTGAAGATGACGCCGAACCCGCAGTCGCTCCTGGACCCAGCGGCGCTGCCGGTCGATCCCGCAACGTGCACCCCGCTGTACCCGCACAACTACATTCGCGTCAACACCGTCTTCGACGTCGCGCATGCAGCCGGCTTGCACACCGCGTGGTCGGACAAGCATCCCGCCTACGAGATCCTCAGCGGTCCCGACGGCACCGGGCTCGACGACCTGTTTACGCCGGAGATCAACAGCGTCGCGGACGCAGCCGGTGACGACTGGACGACCGATAACGCCCTCACCATGGAGTACGACAGCTTCAAGGTGGCCGCGATCCTCAACGAGATCGACGGCCTCGACCACTCGGGCACTCATCATGTCGGCACGCCGGCAGTGTTCGGCGTGAACTTCCAGACCGTCTCAACGGCCCAGAAGCTTCCCATCTCAGAGGGCCTACGCGGCGGCTACAACCCGGACGGCACGCCCGGGCCGCTGGTTCTGCGAGCGCTCGACTACATCAACACCCAGGTCGGCGCGCTGAT
>DATFRC010000165.1:0-13631 GCA_035263725.1 Jatrophihabitantaceae bacterium
GCCCTACGTCGACTACCTGATGCCCGGCGTGTTCGTGCAGACCGTCGTCTTCGGCGCCATCGGCACCGCGGTCGGCCTGGCCACCGACGTCAAGAGCGGCCTGCTGGAACGCTTCCGGTCACTTCCCATGGCACGCTCCGCCGTGCTCGCCGGGCGCACCCTCGCCGATCTGACCCGCAACGTCTTCGTCGTGATCCTGATGGTCGCGGTTGGCTTCGCGGTCGGCTTCCGCGTGCACACCAGCTTCGCGCTGCTCCTCGCCGGGATGTTGCTCGTGCTTCTGTTCGGCTATTCGCTGGCGTGGATCTTCGCCACCCTCGGGCTCGCCACGGGCGACCCCGAAACCGCGCAAGCGGCCGCGTTTCCGGTAATGGCGCCCCTGGTCTTCGCCTCGTCGGCGTTCATCCCAGTCAGCACCATGCCTGGTTGGCTGCAGGTCTGGGCTGCCCACCAGCCCGTCTCGGTCACCGCAAACGCCGTGCGGGCACTCGTTATAGGCGGACCCACAACCTCATATGTGCTCCAGACCCTCGCCTGGTGCTTCGGCATCCTCCTGGTGTCCGCCCCGATCGCCGTCCGCCGCTACCGCAAGACGGTCTAGTCGCGGACGTGCCGGCCGCGTTGTTCGGCGCTCTCCAGCGGCGGCTGTCTTCATGGGACGTACACCTGGCGCATATAGGGCCGCTGGATGACGACGGCCACGACGCGCTCGGTGCCGTCGAACACGTCGCCGAGCTCGCCCCGCACCTCGAGGCTGATCTCGGACACGCGGTTGACACCTAGGGGGTCGCTGCGCACCACGTCCATGACCTGATCTTCCTGGTACCAGCGCACGACGTTTGGGTCCGTGGCGGCGTACAGCGGCAGGTTCGGCTTGTCCGCGGTCGCCCAGATCAGGCTGCCGCCCTGCCGGTAAGCCAGCGACAGCTGCACCGCCCCGGCGTCGGCCACCGCCGAGAAGCTCTCCCGAACCTCGGTCTGGCCGGGCTGCTGCTTCGTGAAAGTCTGCGACCGGCTGATCTGGGCCAGCCTGCCGTCGCCGTACCTGCCGGGCACCCCGGCCGGGTCCTCGGTGTAGGTACACCAGTGGACATGCCCGAGCTCACCGGTGGACTGATTACGGGCCTGTGAGACGAAGGCGATGTAGCTCAGTTGCGGCAGCCCCGCCGACTGGCTCTCGTGGGCTCGCACGGCGTAGACCTCGTGGAACGGAACGAGCAGGTTGGCCCCGCGCAGCGAGGTGCCGCGCAGGTCCTCGCCGGCATAGGGAGCCAGGTCCCAGCCGCCGGGCAGCCGGCGCTGCAGCGCGGCGGCGTTAGCTTGGACGGCCAGCATCGTGCGCGTGGCGGCGATCCCGTCGGAATAGTGGAGATCCATCGCTGTCTCCTTAACGGATCGTCAGGATTGCAAGGACGCTATCGTCCAAGCGGCGCGAGCAACAACGACTCCGCGACCAGTTTGGCCCGCGGCGCCGACCTCGTGACAACCACGACGGCATGAGCCAACCGCGTCGCCTGTCGAGCCACCGTGCTCGTATGCCGCCGGTCCAGCACCTGGGGGCCAAACCTGCCAGCCTCGAGTCGGCCTCGAGTGGTGCGAGACTTGGCGCGAGATCAAGCGTTTGCGGGTGAGCCGATAATGCCGCTGGTCGAGGATTACGCGTTCTTGTCGGATCTGCAGACGGGCGCGCTCGTTCACCGTCGCGGATCGATCGACTGGTGCTGTTTTCCGCGCTTTGATTCCGATGCATGTTTCGCAGCGTTGCTCGGCCACGCTGAGCACGGCAGTTGGCGTCTGGCCCCGGCCACGGACGGCGAGGCGACCCGCCGGTATCGCGACGGTTCGCTGGTGCTCGAAACCCAGTGGCACACGTCCGCGGGACGGATCCGCGTGCTCGACTTCATGCCCCGGCGGCACGGGGCACCGACCATCGTTCGGATCGTGGAAGGACTCTCCGGTCGCGTCCCGGTCCGATCCGACCTGCTGGCCCGATTCGGCTACGGACGTGTCGTGCCGTGGGTAAGCCAAACCGATCAGGCCTACACTGCCGGAGCTGGAGCGGAAGCGCTCTGCCTACGCACTGCCGCTGCCACGCGCGGCGAAAACAGGTCGATCACGTCGACATTCACTATCGAGGCGGGGCAGCGGATGCCGTTCACGCTGAGCTGGTACCCGGCGCATGAGACCCTGCCGGGCATCGTGGATCCCGATGAAGAGTTGCGCACGACCCAGCGTTTCTGGACGGAGTGGTCCTCGCGGTGCACCTATGACGGTCCGTACCGCGACGCGGTGGTGCGGTCCTTGGTTGTGCTGAAGGGCCTGACCTATCTGCCCACCGGAGGGATCGTGGCCGCGGCCACGACGTCGCTGCCCGAGGCGCCTGGAGGTGTCCGCAACTGGGACTACCGCTACTGCTGGCTGCGCGACGCCACGCTGACACTAGTCGCGTTCTTCACCGCCGGCTATGTCGAGGAGGCCGAGCAGTGGCGAACGTGGCTGCTGCGAGCAGCGGCCGGGGATCCAGACAACCTGCAGATCATGTACGGCGTAGCCGGAGAGCGGCGGCTGCCGGAATGGACCGCCGAATGGTTGCCCGGCTTCGAGAGCTCCCGACCGGTCCGCATCGGCAACGCCGCCACCGAGCAGCAGCAAATCGACGTCTACGGCGAGGTCACCGACGCCCTCTACCAGGCGCGCAAACACAACCTCGGTGGATCACTACCCGCTTGGGAATTCGGTCGGCACATGCTGGGGATACTCGAGCAGCTCTGGCGCGAACCCGACGAGGGGATCTGGGAAATCCGTGGCGAGCGCCGCCACTTCACCCACTCCAAGGTCATGGCATGGGTCGCCTTCGATCGCGGCATCAAGTTCTGTGAAGAATTCGGCCGCGAAGGCCCCGTCGAACGATGGCGAACGATTCGCGACGAGATCCACGCGCAGGTCTGCCGCGAAGGCTGGAACGAACACCTCCACTCGTTCACCCAGTCCTATGCAGGCGCATCGGTAGATGCCAGCCTGCTGCTGCTCCCGCAGGTCGGCTTCCTGCCACCGCACGATGCTCGCGTCCGCGGCACACTCCAAGCCGTCCAGCAACAACTGCTCCGCGACGGAGTGCTGCTCCGCTACCGCTCCGAGCCGCACATCGATGGCCTACCATCCGGCGAGGGCGCTTTCCTGCCCTGCTCGTTCTGGCTGGTCGACGCGCTCAGTCTCGATGGGCGCCATGACCAGGCGGCCGAGCTGTTCGAGCGGCTGCTCAGCATGCGCAACGACCTCGGCCTACTCGCAGAGGAATACGACCCCGGCGCACGTCGCCTGCTCGGCAACTACCCCCAGGCGTTCTCCCACATCGCGCTCGTCAACAGCGCATTCAACCTGACAAACGCCGCCGCACCTCGCAGCACGTGAGTTCAGAGTCCGTTCCGCACGATATCGAGCACCAAGGCCAGGACGTGCTCGCGCTGAGCGGAAGGAGTCTCGCGCAACGGTCCGTCGAGGAGCATCGACAGGCCGTGTACGGCCGACCAGGCGGCGTATTCGCGTCGGATTCGGGCACCTGGTCCATCCGCTGCCGCACGCGGAGCGCGAGGCGCGTCATACAGCGTTCGCAGACCGCGCGCAGCAGGGCGTCGCGGTCGGTGAAGTGCCGGTACGCGGCGGTGTGCGATACCCCAACCGCGCGGGTGGCGGTCCGAAGCTGCACCGCCTCGGGTCCGCCGGCCCGCGCCAGCTCGGGGCCGGCATCGACGAGCGCGTCGCGCAGTCAGCCGTGGTGAGTCGGACGGAAAGAATCCCGAACCAGGATGTTGACAGTGTCCACTTCCTGTGCCATGCTCGTCAATGTTGTCACCGTCAACATCGTTGAAGGAGCGGTCCCGATGTCAACACTGAGCCCCCGCCGCCGGCTCGCGATCCTCGTGACCGTGTGCCTCGCGGTGTTCGCGATCAACCTGGACACGACCATCGTGAACGTCGCGCTACCCGACATGGCCCGCCAACTGCGCGCGACGACCCGGGACCTGCAGTGGATCGTCGACGGTTACAACCTGGCCTTCGCCGCACTGGTGCTCGTCGCCGGCTCGATCGGCGACCGGTACGGGCGGCGCCCGGCGCTGCTGGTCGGGCTTGTCGGTTTCGCGGCCGCCAGCGGCATCGGCGCCCTGGCCACCGGCCCCGGCGCGCTAGTCGTCGTCCGGCTGGTCATGGGCGGCTTCGCTGCGCTGATCTTCCCGACCACCCTGTCCATCGTCACCAACACCTTCCCGGACCGCGCCGAGCGAGCCAAGGCGATCGGCGTGTGGGGCGCGGTCACCGGCCTCGGCGTCGCGGTCGGCCCGGTCACCGGCGGGCTGCTGCTCGCGCACTTCTGGTGGGGCAGCGTGTTCCTCGCCCTGGTCCCGGTCGCGCTCGGCGCCGCCTTCCTCGCGTACGTTCTCGTGCCGGAATCGAGTGACCCCGACGAGGCGCGCATCGACCTACCTGGCCTGATCACCTCCTCGTCGGCGATCGGCCTGCTCGTCTACACGATCATCGAGGCGCCCACTCGCGGCTGGACCTCACCCTGGTCGCTCGCCGGCTTCGTCACCACCGCGGCCCTCACCGTCGGGTTCGTCGCGATCGAACGCCGCCGAGAGCACCCGATGCTCGATGTCAGCCTGTTCCGCACCCCGGCCTTCTCGGCCGCGAGCGGGTCGGTGACCGTCGCGTTCTTCGCCTTGTTCGGATTCATCTTCTTGATCACCCAGTACTTCCAGTTCGTGCGCGGCTACGACACCCTGTCGACCGGCGTGCGAATCCTGCCGGTCGCCATCACCATCGGCGTGGGATCGGTCCTCGGGGCGCGCCTGGCCGGCCGGGTCGGCACCCGAGCGCTGGTCGTCACCGGACTGCTGCTGTTCGGCACCGCATTCGCATGGATCGCCGTGTCGACCACCTACCGGCCCTACGCGATCATCGTCGCGCAGATGGTCTTCATGGGCACCGGGCTCGGCCTGACCACCGCTCCAGCCACCGAATCCATCCTCAGCGTGCTCCCGGCCGCGAAGGCCGGTGTCGGGTCCGCGGTCAACGACGCCACCCGCGAAACCGGCGGCACGCTCGGCGTGGCCGTCATCGGCAGCATCTTCACGTCCATCTACGCCCACCACCTCGCCGGCGGCAGCGTCGCCGCGCTGCCCCACCACGTCGCCAACGCCGCGCGCCAATCGGTCGGCGCCGCATATGCGGCGGCCAGCCACGCGGACCCGACCGTCGGCCACCAACTCATCACCGACATCAACGCCTCATTCATGAGCGGCCTGAACGTCGCCAGCCTCGTTGCCGCCGGCATCAGCGGTGTCGGCGCCCTCACCGCCCTACTCCTGCCCGGTCGCCGCGCTGTCGCCGCCGCACGGCCGCAGCCGGTCATCACGACCTCGCTGCCCGAGCCAGCGCTGGCGTAGCCAGGTGGCGGGCACCCTTGACGAGGCGGTCGGGCATCGTCATCGCCACATCCAGCACCAATCGCCTCGCCCGCACAACAGAATTGGCGACCACGGCGCGCGCCGAGCCGCAGTGCGCCCACTACGCGGGTGTCCGAACGTCGCGATATGCCGTGGAGACGGGGTTTGTTTGGGGGCATTATTCTGGGCGTGAGGGTCTTGGTCACGGGTGGTACCGGCTTCATCGGATCGCATGCCGTGGCGGTGATAGCGCGTGCAGGGCACGACCTGCGTCTGCTGGTTCGTCGGCCGGAGCAGGTGAGCATTTCGTTGACCCCGCTGGGGGCGGAGGTCGCTGACCTCACAGTGGGCGATGTGCTCGATGAGGGCACCGTGTCTCGCGCTGTCGAGGGTTGTGACGCGGTGGTGCACGCGGCGGGGATCTTCTCGCTGGACCCGCGCCGCGCCGAGGACATGCGTCGCACCAACGTTCGGGCGACGGAATTGGTGTTGAACAGCGCGGTGGGCGGCGGGTTGGATCCGGTCGTCCATGTGTCGACGACGGTCGCGCTGACGCGCTTCGGCGGCAGCGCCCCGGACTTGCCCCTCGGTGACATCAACCGTCCGTATACCCAGTCGAAGATCGCCTCGGAGCAGGTCGCGCGCCGGCTGCAGGAGGCCGGCGCGCCGGTTGTGACGGTTTACCCGGGTGCCGTCTACGGTCCCAACGATCCGTATCGGGGCGCCCAAAGCGAACAGCTTCGCTGGATGTTGTTGGGCCTGTTCCCGACGTTTCCACGGGGAGCCTTGCACGTGGTCGACGTGCGCGACGTTGCAGCTGTGATCGCAACCGTGCTTCAACAGCACGGTGGAATTCGCCGGTACGTCGTGCCGGGGCATCACATCAACGGGGGTGAGCTCTACGCCGCGGTCTCGGAGGCGGCCGGGCGACGCCTCCCGCATGTCATCCTGCCCGGCCCGGTTGTTGTTCCGACGGTCCGGGTCATTGACGCGGTTCAGCGGCGGTTACCGCAGCGCTGGCACTATCCGGCCGACCTGGAGGGCGTCGAGATCGTGCGCCGCGACACACGCTTTGACGACTCCGCCGCGCGAACCGAACTCGGCGTCGACCCCACACCGTTCCGGCAGAGCATCGCTGACACGGTCCGCTGGCTGGTCGAGTCCGGGCGAGTCTCCGCCCGCCGCGCGCCACGCCTGAGCGCCACATGATCCGAGGAACCGTTGTCATGCGGTCCTGGGGGCCGCGCGGCTGGAGGAGGTCAAGCGAGCCGCGTGCAGGCCGTTGGGCAAGCAGCCCTCGGCCGCGTTAGATCGAGGTCGGTGAGACTCCCGCTCGCTTCTGTCGGTGCGGTGTTGGGCTTGGGCTCGCCCCGACCCGGCCGCGTTGTGCTCTATCTGCTGGGGGCTGCCAGGCAAAGTGCACGCCAGGATGACGACCGCGATACCGACTCCGACCGACTTCGACGGTTGTCGTCATCGAGCGCAACGGAGGCACAACGTGTGCGACCCTTGCCAAACGACCGTCGGTTCGTGGATGGACGTCAGTGGGCTGGCTGTGCCGTGCGGCGTGAGCCGTGCCTGTCCGGGCTGGGCCGTTGCTGCAGCTCGCCGATGCCTCGGGCGAGGTCGTCGATCGTGCGGTCGAACAGCTCGAGCAGGTCGCTCTTTCCGTTGTCGTTTTGCCAGCGCTGGAGGGCGAGGCTGACGGCGGCGCCGATCGCGGCGGCGGTCACGTGGGTCTGGGGGTCGTCGCGGGGCAGGCCCCGTTTGTCGGCGAGCGCGGCGGCGAGCAGCTCGATGCCGGTGCCCTGCGTCTGGAGGAAGCGGGCACGCAGTTCGGGCACATCGGCGAGGAGCCGATGGCGGATTCTCAGCTGCTCGGGGTCGCGCCGGGAGAGCCCTTCGATGACCTGGCGGGTGATGGCGCGGATGCTCTCGGCTGGGGCTTCGTCGTCGGGACGCGCGTCGAGCAGGTCGGCGACGAGCGGGTCCCACTCGTCCCAGATCACGACGTCTTCCTTGGTCGGGAAGTAGCGAAAGAAGGTGCGGGGTGAGATCGCGGCCGCGTCGGCGATCTCTTCGACGGTCGTCTGGGCGTAGCCGCGCGCGGCGAACAGCCGCAGCGCTTCGGCCTGGATCATCAGCCGGGTTCGGGTGCGTTTGCGCTCCCGCCGGTCAATTGCCCGCGGCACGGGCGGCTGCCCGGCGGCGGTCGGGGTGCTCGTACTGAGTGTCATCGCGGTCAGCCTACCACCCGCTGGGCACGATCTGCCAGTTCGCTACTGGCCGTCGTGTTGACAGTCTCTGCCATCTTGGCGTACGTTGCCTTCAACCGATCGGAGGAGGCTCCCATGGCCACCGCCACTCTCGCCCCGGCACCCATCCCTGACGGTGCCGAGCACCGGCTCCCGCCGGAGCTTGTCAAGCTCACCTTCACGGTCATGCTGGGGGCGATCATGGTCGCCCTCGATGCGACGATGGTGAACGTCGCGCTCGACACGCTGGCCCGCGACTTCGCCACCTCAGTGGCGACCATCCAGTGGATTTCGACCGCCTACCTGCTCGCGCTGGCGATGGTCATTCCGGTCACCGGCTGGGCTGTGGAGCGGTTCGGTGCCAGGCCCATGTGGATCGTCTCGATCACCCTGTTCGCGGCCGGCTCGATGCTGTGCGGGCTGGCTTGGTCAGCCGGCAGCCTGATCGTGTTTCGGGTCGTGCAAGGGCTCGGCGGCGGGATGATCCTGCCGCTGATGCAAACGATCCTCGCCCAGGCCGCAGGGCCGCAGCGACTGACGCGCGTGATGGCGGCGATCGGCGTGCCCGCGATGCTTGCCCCGGTGTTCGGGCCCATGCTCGGTGGCCTGATCGTCAGCGACGCGAGCTGGCGGCTGATCTTCTACGTGAACCTCCCGATCTGCCTGCTCGCCCTGCTCGCCACCCGGCGCGTCCGCATGCCGGACACCAAGAGGCCCGCCGCGTATCGACTCGATCTGCTCGGCCTCATGCTGCTCTGTCCCGCGCTCGCCGCACTCATCTACGGGTTGTCGCAGGCGGGCACGCACGGCAGCTTCACCGACAAACACGTTGTGATCCCTATCGCGGCCGGGGTGGTGCTGCTGCTCGGCTTCGCCGCTCACGCGCTGCGCACCCGGATCGAGCCGATCATCGACCTGCGCCTGTTCCGCGCCCGCAGCTTCACCGGCGCCTCCGCCGTCGTCTTCTTCATCGGCATGGCGATGCTCGGCACCGCGCTGCTGCTGCCGCTGTACTACCAGCAGGCCCGCGGCCAGGACGCGCTGCACGCCGGCCTCCTGCTCGCCCCGCAAGGCATCGGGCTCGGCGTTGCCCTCGTCCTCGCCGCCAAACTGACCGACCGCCTCGGCCCCCGGGCGATCGTCCTCACCGGGCTCATCCTCACCGGCACCAGCACCCTCGCCTTCACCCGCGTTGGCGCCCACACCAGCATGATCGCGCTCAGCGCCGCCCTGGTGGTAAACGGCCTCGGCACCGGCGCAGCCCTCGTGCCCGCGATGGCCAGCGCCTACAAGGGGCTCGCCAAGAGCGCGATCGCCCGCGCGACCAGCTCGATCCGAATCTTCCAGCAACTCGGCGGCTCATTCGGCGTCGCCGTCCTCGCAGTCGTAATCCAGCGACGAAGCTCCGGCCACACCGACGCGGCTACGCTCGCCGACGCCTTCGCCCACACCTACTGGTGGCCGGTTGCCTTCGCAGCGCTAGCACTCCTCCCCGCCCTTTTCCTACCCGGCCGCAGCCCCCAGCCCCAACGCAACAGTCGCATCAGCGCAACAGGGACCCCACCTGCCGCGCCGGCCACATGGCGAGGGGAGCCAGCAAGCCAGTAGTTGGACGTGCTGGAAGACCAGGAGAACGCTCGTGAATACAAGTGATCTGCCGCCGGTCTCGTTGCGGGCCGAGCGACGAGGACTGGAGATCCAGACCAAGCTGCACGGTTGGGCGAACGACAATCCTCATCGTCGGTTCGACGATCTACACAACCTCGTCACCGAGCCCGGCATCTTTGTGGAGGGCGTGGGAACGGGTAGCGGGGAACAAGGGCGCGCACTCGGCCGGAGTCGACGGGCACGCCGCCGCCTTCGTCCGGGAACGGATCGGCATGCAGAATTTCCTCGCCGAACTGCGGCAGCTGAAGTCTCGCAGTTTCGGGCAGCCAAGCGTCCTTTATCGACACGCGTGCGGGGATCAGGCCACTGGACATACCTCTATGGGGCGGTCGATCAGGACGGCCAGGTCATCGATGTCCTCATCTCGACGCGCAGCGATTCCGCCGCCGCACGGGCGTTCTTGGCTCGCGCGCTGCGATTCGGCCCGTCACCTGTCGAGGTGACCACGGATCGGGCACCGGTCTACCCGCCGGTCATCGACGAGCTCGCACCCGCAGCGCGGCACGACTTCGAGCAGTACGCCACGGATGAAAATGTCAAGCAAGCCGCCAGCGGTGCCTCCTCTGTGCATTCTTTGCGCCAGCCGCTGCTGCCTGGAGACCGTGGCCCGCAGCCGCTGGGCAGTCCGTGCACCGCTGACCGGATGGGTTCTCGATGCCACCAATCGGGTATCGGGCGCTGGCGGGTCGCAGCTGGCGGTGGCCGGGTCACGGCTCATCACAGAGGCGTGGCAGCTGACGTGGCCGCCGGCTGCGCTGCTCTCGATCAGGGTCATGGCAGTCGGGTTGGGCTGGGTCGTTCGGGGCTGGGCACCTGGTTCAGCGCCGGTGGTAGGCGGCGAGGAAGACGCGCACCCCGGCGGTGGCGTATCGGTCGAGATCGGCTGGGGTAGGGAGGTCGGCATCGCCGCAAAGCATGACCTGATTCAGCGGGATCGACATGATCAGCCAGTTGAAATGTGCGGCCGCGAGCAGCGGGTCGTCTAGCTGCAGGACGCCGCGCTCTGCCAGGCGCTTGAAGGCGTGGGCCAGTGCGGTGATCGTTCGTTGCGGGCCTCGCTCGTAGAAGGCGCGGCCGAGTTGCGGGAAGCGGCCGGCCTCGCCGATGACCAACCGGCGTAATTGCAGCAGTCGGGGCTGCATCACGCCCTCGAGCTGTCGGCGCGCCAGATCGCGCAGGTCCGCCTCGATGTCGCCGCTGTCGCGGATGTTGACGACCTCGTGGTAGAGGGACTCGCTGACCTCGTTGACTGTGTCGGTGACGATCTCGGTGAAGAGGCGCTGCTTGTCGGCGAAGTGTTTGTAGACGGTCTGCTTAGACACCGCGGCGAGCGCGGCAATCTCGTCCATGCTCGTGCCCAGGTAGCCGTTGCGGATGAACACCGTTGCTGCCGCGTCGAGGATCGCCTTGCGCTTGCGCGTCGAGCGGTGCTCGTCATCGACGCCCTGAGATGCGGCGACCGGGAACTCAGTGCTGGCCATGATTGCGATAGTACTGGACAGTCCAGTTCTCTGCATGGTACTGTACCGTCTAGTTCCCGCACGAGCCCGGCGTTCGCGGCAACGCAGCAGGAGAGGAGCAGACCATGAGCGATCTTGAACACGACACCCTCACCCGGCGACGGCAGAGCGGCACCGCCCGAAATCCGTCGGTCGCCACAGTCCGATCCGATGACGGCACCGCCATCGCCTTCGAGCGGGTGGGCCACGGACCGCCGCTGATCTTGGTCGATGGCGCCTTCTGTCATCGCGCCCTCGGGCCGAGCGGCCCGCTGGCCACGCTGCTGGCGCAGAACTTCACCGTCATCACCTACGACCGCCGCGGCCGCGGCGACAGCGGCGACACCGCGCCCTACGCCCCCGAGCGCGAGGTCGAGGACCTGCAGGTGCTCATCGACCAGGCAGGCGGACCGGCGTACCTGTGGGGCATCTCCTCCGGGGCGGCACTTGCGCTCGAGGCGACGCGCCGCGGCGCCGACGTCACCAAGCTGGCCCTGTACGAGCCGCCGTTCATCATCGACGACAGCCGACCCCCGATCCCCGCCGACATCGTCGCACAGCTCACCGCGCTTATCACCACAAATCGCCGCGACGACGCAGTGCGCCTGTTCCTGCGCCACATGGGCGCACCAGCGATTGCCGCCGCGGTGATGCGTCTGCTACCCGTATGGAAGAAACTCACGCCGATCGCGCACACGCTGCCCTACGACATGACGATCCTCGCCCCCTACCAGACCGGCACAGCCTTGCCCACCGACCGCTGGAACGACGTGAAAATCCCGATCCTCGTGATGGTGGGCGGCAACAGCCCGACATGGTTCCACCACAGCACACGGGCGCTCGCCGACGCCCTCCCCAACGCAGCCCACCACGTCATCACAGGCCAGACGCACAACGTCAAGGCAAAAACGCTCGCACAACCCCTCACCAAGTTCTTCACCACGTAAGAGCCACCCGCCACGACCAAGGAGGCGCCGATGTCCACGAAGATCGCCGTCAACCTGCCAGTCAAAAACCTCGCCGAGTCGACCCGCTTCTTCTCAGAATTGGGCTTTTCCGCTGATAGGAGCCGGGCGAACGCGACCACGGAGACCTTCGTCATCAGCGACGAGATCTTCTGCTGCTCGTAGATCAGTCCCAGGCGCCCCGCCCGCGAACGAGCCGAATGACCAAGCCCCCTCTACGGACGAAGCTTTCGCGATCTCGACGGCCACCACTGGGACGTCTTCTGCCTCAACCCCCGGAAAGCAGTCCTGATCCGCAAGCCCAAGACACAGCCGCGCCCTATGAGGCCGAGTCCGCCGAGATGGTCACGATCATTCGCGAACACACCGCCGAGTGCGGCACAGCACCGATGTGCGGCTGTTCCGAATTTGGGGCAGCCGGCCTATCTCTGGCTCGCCGTACTTGGGACGCATCGGCAGCGACCCGGCTACCCGGTTGCGAGGCCTACCAAGCGGGACGATCGACGCCAGGCGGCGTGAATAAACGAGCTCGCCGACGGCCTGGAGGGGCGCGAAGCTGGAACGAGCGACGCACCTGCTGACCGCGCCGATGCTGCTCGGCCACGTCTAGCTGCCAGCGCGTGGCGGGATTCCGGGGCGTCATTCGCCTCGTGGTATTTCCGCTGCTCGCTTTGAGCGGCATGGCGATATGGCAGACGCGGCACCCGAGCGGGCCGTCACAACGACGGCCTCGCGACCGGAGAGAAGGAGATGATCCACGTGCAGCTACAAGAGATGGACGAGCGAGTGACCTTCCAAGAACAACTCCAGCAGGACAGCGGACCGGTGGTGCTGATCAACCGCTTCAACGTCGCACCAGGGGACACTGAGCTCCTCCTGCACGCCTGGGCCGACGACGCGGCCTTCATGAAGCAGCAGCCCGGTTACATATCCACGCAGCTTCACCGAGGCATCACCGGCAGCACGACCTTCATCAACATCGCCGTATGGGAATCGGCCCAAGCACTCGCCCAGGCATTCACCTCACCCGAGTTCCAGGCCCGGATCGCCCGCTACCCCGACAGCGCCGTTGCCTCACCACATCTCTTCGAGAAGATCGCCGTGCCAGGAATCTGTGTCAGCTGAGCACCCACGGTGGCCGCCCTGCGCGGCGCCGCACACGATCGCATGGTCGCGCAATCTCGACGAACCGAAGGCGACCGACCTGCCTACAGGTTTGCAATCTCAACGACAGGCAGGGGACTCAGAAACGACTGCTGGACGGAGGACCCTTTCGCTGCGATGAATGGCCCCTCACCAGCGCCGAGCTGGCCTACGGCGAAGACGATGCGCAGTAACCATCGTCGCAACCAGTTACGCCGATGAGCGACGCTTGCGGAGCGAATGAAGCGTGACCGATCTCGTAAACGCACCCGCCCGGGACCGCGGTCTCGATCGGTATGACCTCGGCCGTCACGGGCACGGCTGGTTGCACCGGCCAGGTCGGCAAACGGCCGGTGCGAAGGTCAAGCGTCGATGCCGTCCCCGTCGGAGGGCTTGGTTTGTCGTGTGGTTTTGAGGAGGTTTCCGCCCAGTGGGGTCAGGGCGTGAACGACACAGCGGCCGCGCTGGCGATGAGCCCGGCCTGGCGCAGTATCGTCGCGTGCTCGCTTGCGGACGCGTTGGAGATGCCCACGCGTTGCGCCACCTGGCCTGTTGTTGCGCCGTCGGCGGCGGCGAGCACGGCAGCGCGGGTGCGCCCCAGTAGCGCATGCAGAGACGGGCCGTAGCCTGCGACGTGCAGACCCGCTGGGTACATCA
>DATFRC010000166.1:0-5241 GCA_035263725.1 Jatrophihabitantaceae bacterium
GAACTGGCCGTACTTGGACAGATACCGCTTCACCGGCGTGATGTGCGAATTCGCCTCGATGCAGTAGGCGCGCAGCGACTCGCCGGGCTCCGGCAGCCAGCGGTGCGTCGTGGCGCGGGGGAGCAGGATGTAGTCGCCTTGCCGAGCATCGAGCGCACCGAAGACGGTCTCGACCCGGGCCGAGCCCGACTCGATGTAAACACACTCGTCGCCGATCGCGTTGCGGTAGAGCGGCGACGGACGCTGTGCCACCACGTAGGAAATGCGCACGTCCCCGTTCGCAAGGACCAACCGGCGGCCGGTTACCGTGTCGGTGCTCTCGACGTCAGCATCCTTGAACAGCTCGTGGAGGCGCAGGTGCCGGGGCAGCAACGGCACGTTCGGCACCGTACTCAGATCCGGCAGCCTCCAGACGCGAGCATCGACGATCGCCGAGGGCAGCTCGCGGTGGTACAGCAGCGAGGAGTCGGCAGAGAAGCCCTCCTCTCCCATGAGCTCTTCGTAGTAGAGCCCGCCGTCGGGTGCGCGGTGTTGCGTGTGTCGCTTCGGCGGCACGCTGCCGCGCTGCCGGTAGTACGCCATCGTGGCCGTCCCTCCGCTCTTACGGTGCTGCACACCCATCCTGGCGTACCTGGGTCACGGTCCGGTCGCATTTACGCGGTAGCTTTGCCCGCCATGGGCAGTGCGGTGGCCGGGGATCAGGTCCGGTTCTGGCTGTCCGACCCGGGAGAGACCGTGGTCGACGTCCGGGTCTGGCTCGACCTCGAACACCACCTCGAGCCGCCTGCCATGCGCCGGGCCGGCGGCCGGTGGGTGGTGGAGATCCCGCGCCCGCCGGTCCAACGGCTGGAGTACCTCTACCAGCTGCGCTATGCGGACGGCTCCAAGACGCAGCTGTGCGATCCGGACAATCCGCGCAGCGTTCCGACCGCGTTCGGTGCCCATTCAGTGCTGGAGTTCCCCGGGTACGCGTCGCCGGGATGGCTCAGCGTGCCCGTCGAGGCCGGCCGCACAACGGCGCTGATCGTCCGTGCCCTGGAGCTGCGGCGTCCGATGCCGATCACGATCTGGTCACCGGAGGACTGCCCGGCCGGGGCCGCGCTGCCGATCCTGCTCGTGCACGACGGTCCGGAGTTCGAGCAACTGGCCTCGGTGACCCGGTTCGCCGCGGCGATGATCGGGTCGGGGCGCTTGCCCGCCCACCGGGTGGCACTGCTCGGGCCCGGCGACCGTAACCGCTGGTACGCCGCGTCGCCCGCATACGCGCATGCGCTGTCCGGGTTGGCCCTGCCCGCCATCCGCGGCGCGGTGGCAGTGCGCGGCCCCGTTGCGTTAGCCGGAGCGAGCCTCGGCGCGCTGGCCGCACTGCACGCAGCCGTGACCCGGCCCGGGACCGCGGGTGCGCTGTTCCTGCAGTCCGGCAGCTTCTTCCGCCCGGACCTGGACGCCCAGGAACGGTCCTTCGGCGGGTTCGCTGTGGTCACCGAATTCGTCGGGTCCCTCGACTCGGCGGGGCCGACGCTGCGCATCGGCATGACCTGCGGGCTGGCCGAGGAGAACCTGGCCAACAACCAGCTGATGGCGCGCCGACTCGCCGAGCTCGGTCACCAGGTGAGCTTCGACGCGGTCCCCGACGCGCACACCTACGTCGGCTGGCGCGACGCCTTCGACCCCTATCTGGTGGATCTCTTGACGGCAGCGTGGCTGCCATGAGGCGCGAGCTGGGTGAGGGCGTCATCAGCTACGGGCACTGGGGACGTCCCGTGCTGGTCTTCCCGTCCGAGCAAGGCAGGGCCATCGACTACGAGAACAACGGCATGGTCGGTGCCGTGGCGGACCTGATCGACAGCGGACGGGTGAAGCTGTACTGCGTCGATTCGTTCGACCGCGAGACGTGGTCGCGCGCCGACCTGCCGCTCGAGGAACGGGCCCGGCGTCACGGCCAATACGAGGCGTGGGTCCTCGGACACGTTGTGCCGGTGATTCATGCCGACTGCGGTGGACCGCTCGACATCATCACCACCGGCTGCAGCCTCGGCGCGTACCACGCGGTGAACTTCGCACTGAAGCACGCCGAGGTGTTCCCGCTCGCGATCGGGCTGTCCGGCAACTACGACGCGGCAGCGTGGCACGGCTGGGGGGAGCGTGGCGACGCGACGTACTTCAACAACCCGGTCGACTACGTGCCCAACCTCGGTGGTGATCACCTCGACTGGCTGCGGCGGCAGGTGTCCCTCCTGCTGGTCGTCGGGCAGGGCGCCTGGGAGACGGACCCGACCGGTGCCCTGCCGTCGACGCGACATCTGGCGAATCTGCTACAGAGCAAGGGGATTCGCTGTGAGCTGGACCTCTGGGGTACCGACGTCGCGCATGACTGGCCGTGGTGGCGGCGGCAGATCGCGCACCACCTGCCACGGTTCTGCTGACGCCCGGGACACGGTAGCGTCCGGGCATGACTGATGCGCGGCAGGTCGAGCACCTGGTCGGCCTCCTGCTCGGCACCGAGGACGACTGGCCCCGCGCATACGAGGCGCTGCTCGGGCTGGTATCGCCTGTCACTTACCAGGACGGCAACACTCATCGCTTTGCCACCGAGCGACTGACGATCGAGCCCTTCTCACTACGAGCCCGTCCGCGGGTGGGGTTGGTGATCGACCGGCTCGCGTACTGGTATTACCATCCGCGCGAGTGGCTCAAGAAGGTCGCGTTGATGGACGACGTGTACCTGCTGAACTCACCGTTCACGTTCCAGGCGATGGAGAAGCACGCCGCCTACTGCGCGATGATGCGGATGGGCTTGAAGGTCCCCGAAACGGTGCTCGTCCCGTACAAGAACCCGGTCGACAACGCCAAATATGCGTACACCGCGCAGCGCTACAACCGGCCGTTCGACCTGGACGAGATCGCTGCGGGGATCGGCTACCCGCTCTACATGAAGCCGTACGACGGCGGGGCGTGGCGCGGGGTGACCCGCATCCGTAATGCCGCCGAACTCCACCGCGCCTACGACGCGTCCGGCGGGATGCTCATGCATCTGCAAGCCGCCGTCGAGGGTTTCGATGTGTTCGCCCGAGCCCTGTCGATCGGTGCCGAGACGATGGTGATGCGCTTCGACCCCGATGCGCCGATGCACGGCCGCTATCGGGTGGAGCATGACTTCCTTGACGCCCGCACCGGCGACGAAGTCATGACGATCTCCCGCACCGTCAACGCGTTCTTCCGGTGGGAGTTCAACTCCTGCGAGGTGCTGATCAAGGATGGGCAGGTCCATCCGATCGATTACGCCAACGCCTGCCCGGACGTCGCCGTGACATCGCTGCACTACTACTTCCCGTGGGCGATCTCGGCGCTGGTGAAGTGGACAGTGTTCTGCCTGGTGACGGATCGCCGCCCGGACATCGACCTGGACACCCGCGCGTACTTCGACGTCGCCGACCGGGCCGAACTGAGCTACGCCGACAAGATTGCCGCGTACCGCCGGCTGGCCGACAGCTACCTCCAGGTCGACGCGTACCAGGACTTCTGCGCGAGGTATCTGTCCACGCTGGATGAGCGCGTCCTGGACTGGGTCAAGGGACCCGAGTTCGACCAGCTATTACTCGATACGGTCACCGCGACATATCCGCCGCACGAGCAGGAGCAATTTCTCGCTCACTTTCGTGGCCTGATCGACATGTGGGTCGACGAATAACACGAGCGATGAGCGCTTGCGCTGCGCGCGCGCAGATACACGAGCCTGCGACTCGAGTTAGCGGCTTTCCATGGGGACGAACTGGCGCTGAGTGGGTCCCGTATAGAGCTGGCGCGGGCGGCCGATCCGGGTCTCCGGGTCGTTGATCATCTCGTACCACTGGGCGATCCAGCCCGGCAGCCGGCCTATCGCGAACAACACGGTGAACATCTTCGCCGGGAAGCCCATCGCTCTATACAGCAGGCCTGTATAGAAGTCCACGTTCGGGTAAAGCTTGCGGGAGATGAAATAGTCGTCCGAGAGCGCCACGCCTTCGAGCTCGACGGCGATGTCGAGCAGGTCGTCGCGCTTGCCGAGGGCCGAGAGCACCTGGTCGGCCGTCTTCTTGATGATGGCGGCTCGTGGATCGTAGTTCTTGTAAACGCGGTGCCCGAATCCCATCAGCCGCACGCCGGCTTCTTTGTTCTTGACCTTCTTGACGAACGACGACACGTCGCCGCCCTGCGCGCGGATAGCCCCTAGCATCTCGAGCACTTCCTGGTTGGCGCCGCCGTGCCGCGGGCCGGACAGCGCGTGGATACCGGCCGACACCGAGGCGAACAGGTTCGCCTGCGACGATCCGACCAGGCGGACCGTCGCCGTCGAGCAGTTCTGCTCGTGGTCGGCGTGCAGGATGAACAGCTGGTCGAGGGCGCGGACCATGATCGGGTCGGGCAGGTACGGCTCGGCAGGGAACCCGAACGTCATGCGCAGGAAGTTCTCGACGAGACCGAGCGAGTTGTCCGGGTAGAGGTAGGGCTGGCCGACCGACTTCTTGTACGCGTAGGCGGCAATCGTCGGCAGCTTAGCGAGCAGGCGCACCGTCGACAGCTCGGCATCCGCTTCGACCGACGGGTTCAGCGCGTCCTGGTAGAACGTCGACAACGCCGACACCGCCGACGACAGCACCGGCATCGGGTGCGCCTCGCGGGGGAACGCGTCGAACAAGCCCTTGAGCTCCTCATGCAGGAGCGTGTGCCGGCGAATCTGATTCGTGAACGCGGCCAGCTGATCGGCGGTGGGCAGTTCGCCGTGGATCAGCAGGTAGCTCACCTCGATGAATGACGACCGCTCGGCGAGCTCGTCAATGGGGTAGCCGCGGTAGCGCAGGATGCCGGCATCGCCGTCGATGTAGGTGATGGCCGAGGAGCAGGCGGCGGTGTTCGCGAAGCCGGGGTCGTACGTCACCAGCCCCGCCCTGGCGAGCAGCCGCGAGATGTCGACGCCGGCAGCACCCTCGGTGGCGGGTCGGACCTGGAGCTCGATCACATCCCTGCCGCCGTGGTGCAGGGCTACTGAATCGGGCGTCTCGACGGTGGTTTCCGTCATCGGGGGCCCCTCTCACTCAGCGGTGCCGCCGACATTACTTGACAGAATTGTGGCGCGACGGTGCGTCCCGGGCACGTGTGAGATTCCGCAAACGGGCCGTCTGTCGGATCAGTCCGCCGCCCGGTGATCGGCGATCACATCGTGGATGATGCGCAGGTTGAGCTCCTCGTCGCCCGGCAGGC
>DATFRC010000167.1:0-17978 GCA_035263725.1 Jatrophihabitantaceae bacterium
GACGGCACCGTCATTTACAGCCACCTGAGTGCGTCCTTCAGCCAGCCCCTCGGGTCCGAAGATCAGGTGCTCTGGATGAGCGAGCAGGTCGGCACGATAACGAACGTTGGCGAGCGACGCACGGCGATACACCTCACTCACGGCGGGAAGATCGGCCGGCACACCCAGACGGATCATCCCTGAAGTGTCCACCAGCCGAAGCCTCCCAGCAGCGCACTGGTGATGTCTCGTCGCCAGATCCAGGTGATCGAGCGCTCGTCGGCAAGCACGAACCGCTGCCGCTCACCAGCCCAGTTCGTGCAGGCGCTGGTCCCCGATACCGAAGTGATGGCCTACCTCATGGATGACGGTGCGGCGCACCTGGTCGACGACTTGGGCTTCGGTGTCACAGATGGCGCAGATGGCGCGGCGGTAGATCGTGATGTGGTCAGGCAGGACTCCGGAGTAGTTGGTCGTGCGCCGCGTCAAAGGCACACCGCGGTACAGCCCGAGCAGGCCAGGAGGGCCGTTGTCGTGTTCGACGCTGACTGCGACGTTGCGCATCATCTTGCCCAGCTTCGGGGGCAGGCCGTCCAGCGCTTCGCCGACCAGCTGCTCGAACCGCTCCGGCGCGACCTCCACCATGCAGCCATTGTCCGGCGTGCGCTACGGACCCTGGTGGTTGCGCCTACCCGCGCTCGTCCTTGCGCCCGAGTCCGCTGCGGCGGGCGATGACGATCGCCTGCGACCGGTCGCCGGCGTTGAGCTTGGCGAGAACGTTGGACACATGGTTGCGCACCGTCTTCGGAGTGAGCACGAGTTCGCGCGCGATCGTCTGGTTGTCGAGGCCGCGGGCCATCAGTTCCAGGATGTCAGCCTCACGGCGGCTCAGTTGCGGGAACGGCGAGGACACGGTCGCGGCGCGCAGCTGGGCGAGCTCGGCCATGGCGCGTGCGACGCCTTGGTCGAGGACGACGTCTCCGGACATCACCGAGTCGATGACGTGTTCGATGTGAGTCGGGTCGGCGCCTTTGACGACATACCCGCGGGCGCCGTCGCGTATCGCCGCGACCGTCGCATGGTGGTCCTCGGACATGGTGAGCACGACGACCTTCACACCGGGATGGTTCGCCGCGAGCCACCTGTTCACCTCTAGCCCGGACGTGTCCGGCAGGTGGAGGTCGAGCAGCACAAGGTCGGGCGACGTGCGTTCGACCAGCTCGGGAACATCCGCCGCGATCGCCGCCTCTCCGACGAGCTCGACATGCTCCATTTCGGCGAGTGAAGCGGCCAGGCCGAGCCGGAATATCGGGTGGTCGTCGACCACGATGACCTTGACCATCACATCACTGCCAGCGGCAGCGTGGCATGCACCCGGGTGCCGTGTGGCGCAACCGGCGCGATCACCGTCGCGCCGCCAAGCTCGGCGGCACGCTCGCGCATCGTCGTCAGCCCGATGCCGGCGGAATGTCGATGCGGAATCCCGATGCCGTCATCGGTGATGTCGAGTTCGACGTGGTCGCTGACGACCAGGCACAGTGAGCAGCTGGTGGCGTCCGCATGACGCACGACGTTGTTCAGCGCCTCCATCGCGATGCGGTAGGTGGCAGTCTCGACCGCGGCCGGCAGTGTGCAATCGGCGCGCGGCAGGCTGAGCGTGACGTCAAGGACGCCGTCGAGGCTGCGGGCGAACTCGGTGAGGGCGCCGGCCAGGCCCTGGTCGTCCAACGCGGTCGGCCGGAGATCACGAACGATACGTTTGACCTCGCCCGCCGACGCGTCGACCTCGTCCGCCAGCCGTTCCAGCAACGTGACCCCGCTGAGCTGAGGCTGCGCGCCGCGCAGTTTCCGCATCACCGTTCGCAGTCCCATTGATATCCCGGTCAATGACGGGCCGACCCCATCGTGCAGGTCACGCCGCAGTCGCCGCCGTTCTTCTTCCCTGGCGCTCACCACGCTCAGGCGGGATCGCCGCAGGTCGCCGGTGAGCCGCACCAGGCCGACGGCCAGCGTGACGTGGGGCACGACGTCTCCGAGCACCTCCCGGTCGCGCCGGCCCAACGCCGCACTGCGGCAGCCGACCACGAGCCGGCCTACCAGCTGATCACCCATCGCCAGCGGGAAGGTCTCGTCCTGTTCGACGGGATCCCCTTGCTTCGCGATGGGTGTCCAGTCGTTGGCTGGCGACATCAGGTCGATGGCGACGTGGTCCAGCCGCAGTGCATCGGCAATGATCACTGCAAGAGAGGCGAGCAGTGTCTCGTTTACGTCGGATGCGGTCGCGACCTGCTGATTGACCAGCTGCCGGACGACCGCCAGCGGATCATCACGCCGGCCGTAGACCAGGTCGTCAACGACGTGTCGAACCCAGGCGCGGGCTGGTTCGGCGGCGACGGCAAGGCCACCGGTCACGCCGACCAATAGCCAGGCCGGGCCGTCCGCGCCCAGGAAGAGCCCGAATCCAGCTACCAGCGCGGTGTAGAGGAGAACCACGCCGCTGACGAGAATCACCCACACAAGAAAGCGATGCGACACAACGCCCAGTGCGCTGCGATCATCGCGGATATCGGTGACGAAAGCACCGACCGCTATCAGCGGCACAGTGGCCAGGAGCAGCAGCGGTCCGGCGACATGTGCGCCGGGGAGATCCCCGATGCGCTCCACGAGGGCGGCCGTACCTCCGATCCATGCGGCGACAACGCCCAGCGCCAGCCATCGCGTCATAGGGTCCTGATCCCGCCCCCGGGGCCACGGCAGTAACCACGGCACGGCGAAAACGAGCACCGCCATTCCGACTGTCTGGACCACGGGATTGTGCTCGATCACGGGTGACCCGCTGGCCGACGCGTTGTGAGCGTGCCACTCCGCCAATAGTGCGGATAACAGTGCGCACACTCCGACGACGCTGAATGCAACACCGAGCGCGTAGCGACCCCGAACGGCCAGCGCTGTCCCCAGCGGGAGATATGCCAGACCTAATACCGTCTCAGCCACGATCCACCAGTTGCGGCCCTCTGGTTCGAATCCGCTGGTGATCAATCGCAGGACCAGCACCGCGGCGGCGCCGGCTACGGCGACGAGCACGCTCGCCGCGACGACAACCAGGCGCGCACGCGGCGATGGCGTCCTCACGCTCCACATCCTGCACGCGACACGTCCCGAGCGCATGGGCTCACGTGCACGAATTCGTCCCGGGCACGAATTGGGACACTCGCCCGGCGCGGCCGGGACGTCGGGAAGTCCACTGTCTGGTCTCGACCGAGAAAGCCCAGCGCGAAAAGGAGAATCAGCATGAACATGTCCAGAACGCTGATGCTGGCCGTGATTACCTCGGCGGTCGCGATCGGGCCGCTGGCCGCGGTCCTGCCGGCCTCCGCGCATTCGGCCGATGCGCGCGTCACCCTCGCCGGAAGGGCGGTACTGCCGGCTGCAGCGCTTGCGCCCGGACCGCCGTCCGGCACCTTGCTCGCACCTGGCGTGCAAAACGGGATCCTGTTCCCGCGCCCGTCGCAGCCGGTCCAGGGCTTCTCGTCGATTATCGACGGACGCCACCCCGGCGAGTACCTCGCCATGCCGGACAACGGATTCGGGGCCAAGAACAACTCCAGCGACTTCTTGATCCGGGCGTACTACATTCGTCCGCACTTCAAGACACCGGAGGGCGGATCCGGTTCCGTGTCAGTCGGTGACTACATTTCGTTCCGCGATCCCGACGGCCTGTTCGGATACCCGATCGTCAACGAGAACAGCCCCGGCCGACTGTTCACGGGCGCGGACATCGACCCCGAATCCCTGCAACGCGATCCCCGAGGCGATCTGTGGGTCGGTGACGAGTTCGGCCCGTGGATTCTGCACTTCTCCGCTGACGGCGTCCTACTCGACCGGCCGTTCGCGATCTCCGGTGTGCGCTCACCCAACAACCCGGGACTCAATGGGGACCCGCCCACCCAGCCGAACAGCCGCGGGTTCGAGGCCATGGCGATCACGCCGGACGGCGCGTATCTCTACGCTGCGCTCGAGGGTGCGCACCTCGACGATCCCGACATGAAGCGCCGGTTCGTATACGAGTTCAGCATCCAGCAGAAAGCCTTTACTGGTCGCAAGTGGCAATACCACACGAACCAGCCTGGCTACATGGTTGCCGATATGACCGCACTCGACGATCACCAATTTGTTCTCATCGAACGTGACGGTGGCAAGGGCCTGGATGCCGCCTTCCGCGAATTGAACGTGATCGACCTGCGCGATGTCGGCACCGACGGATTCCTCGTCTCACGGACCATAGTCGACCTGACCGCAATCCCGGACCCGAACCTCATCTCGCTGCCGCCAATCCACCCAGGTGACGTCGGACTCGGAAACCCGTTCCGCGTGGTTTGCGAATCGGTGGAAGCCGTCCACCGTGTCGACGACAGCACGCTGCTCGTCGGTTGCGACAACAACCTGCCCAACAAGGGACGCAATCCGACGCTGGCCGACGACAACGAGTTCATCCTCGTCCACGTCGAGGGACTCCCGGTTACTCCCGATCCGGAACAGTGACCTCGCGCGCCGCTTGAGAGCAATGGGGCGCTCAGCCACCTCGGCTGAGCGCCCCCGTTGCAGGATCTGGAGCAGCAGTGCGGCGAGGCGGGCTATTCACGGGCGAGCATGGCTTCCGCTTCGCGTTCGAGATCGATGTATGGCTCGCCGCTTACGTCGACCGCAACTCGTTTGACGATCCCGCCGGTGAACCGGTGGGGGGATTGTCCGGGGTAGTCGTCGGTGACGGCCGCGCCGCTGTCGCGCCCGACGCACAGACCCTCGCCCGCGAGCTCGAACGGGCCGGGCTGGATCTTGATCCGGCCCTCGCCGACCTTGCGGTCGCCGTAGTACAGCGACAGGGTGCCGGTGGCGACGCCGGGCGGGTCTTCGCCGTCTTTCTCGAAGGAAGCGGAAAGGATCAGGTTCTCCCCGGTGGGCAGATCCTCGGTCGCCGCAACTTTCTGCTCGGTGATTCCGACGAAACTGTTGACGTAGTGCAGCCGGTTGTCCTTTACGTAGAGCGCGTGCCCGCCGAATCGCGCGCCATGAGCGAACAGCACACCCTCGGCACCCGGCGCCGGGATATCGACCTGGGCGCCGATCGTGAAGGACCGGTTGCGGATGTTGACCGCTTGCGCCTCAGGGACGTCGGCGACGTCCGGGTAGTAGATGTAGCGGCTGCGAGGGCTGGCCAGCTGTGGCCGCGGGGTCGTGAGGATTTCCACCGCGGAGCGGTCGTCGAGCGGGAACGCGCCGTTGGCGCCGGCTTCGGCGAACCAGAGGTTGATCATTTCTCGCAGTTTGTCCGGATGCTCACCCGCCAGGTCGTGTAGTTCAGAACGGTCGACATCGGTGTGGTACAGCTCCCAGGTGTCCTCGTTGAAGTGGCTCCAGCCACTGATGGTCGGGTGGGTTGTGACGGCCTTCCAGCCGTCGTGCCAGATGCCACGCGAGCCGAGCATCGAGAAGAACTGGGTCGTGCGGGCGGACGGGGCCGACGGGTCGTCGAAGCAATAGCGCATGCTCACCCCGTCGAACCGGGCCTGGACGTATCCCTTGATGGCGTCCGGGGAGGTGACGGCGAGCAGGTCCAGCATCGTTGGGACCAGGTCGATCGCGTGGTGGTACTGGTGGCGCAGTTCGCCGCCGTGACCGAGCACGGATGGCCAGGAAATGATGCACGGATCGGCGGTGCCGCCGTTGAACTCGTAGCGTTTCCACATCTTGAACGGCGTGTTGAACGCCATCGCCCACCCGTTCGGGTAATGGTTATAAGTATTCGGCCCGCCCAGTTCGTCGATCATGGCGAGGTTTTGCTCTAGGTCATCGGGCACACCGTTGAAGAACTTGTTCTCGTTGACCGACCCGTCTGGGCCGCCCTCTCCGCTGGCGCCGTTGTCCGACACCACGATCACCAGTGTGTTGTCCAACTGCCCGGTCTCCTCGAGGTAGTCGAGCAGCCGGCCGATGTGGTGGTCGGCGTGGGCCAGGAATCCGGCGTACACCTCGGCCATCCGCCGGTACAGCCGCTTCTCGTCGTCGGAGAGCGTGTCCCACGGCTTGGTGTAGTCGACGACCGGGAACGGCTTGCCGTCGGGGCCGGTGCGTGTCTGCGGAGTGCCGATGGGATTGAGCGGGGGCAGCTCGGTGTCACCTGGAACGATGCCCAGCTGCTTCTGCCGGGCCAGGGTCTGTTCCCGGATGGCCTCGTAGCCCATGCCGAACTTCCCGGCGTGTCGCTCGATCCACTCCCGCGGCGCATGGTGCGGGGCGTGGCAGGCGCCTGGCGCGTAGTAGAGGAAGAACGGCTTGTCCGGTGCGACCGCCTTCGCGTCCTTGATGAACTCCAGTGCCTTGTCGGTGATGTCGTCGGTGAAGTGGTAGCCCTCCTCGGGTGACTTCGGCGCGTCGACCGGGTGGTTGTCGTAGACCAGATCGGGGTACCACTGGTTGGTCTCCGCGCCCAAGAACCCGTAATACCGCTCGAAGCCGCGTCCCGTCGGCCAGTTGCGCCGGGTCGCCGCCAGGTTCATCTCATCGCTCGGGCACAGGTGCCACTTGCCCACCATGTACGTGTTCCAGCCCCGCTCGGCGAGGATCTCCGAGATCATGCCGTTCTGCGGCGGGATCATGCCGCTGGCGTTGGGGAAACCGATCGCCGCCTCGGTGATGCACGCCATCGAGTTGCGGGTGTGATTGCGCCCGGTCAGCAGACACGAGCGGGTCGGCGAACACAGCGCTGTGGTGTGCCACTGGGTAAACCGCACCCCTGCCGCGGCGATCCGATCGATGTTCGGCGTCTCAATCGGCCCGCCGTAACAGCTCATCGCCGAATAGCCCACATCGTCGAGCACGATGTACACCACGCTCGGCGCGCCCTGCGGCGCTCTCGGCGCCTCGAACGGCGCCCAATCCGGCACGGAGTCCCGGATATCGACGTTGACCACCCCGGCGAAGTCGGACATTACGCGCCCCCTTGATATCACGACGAATGCGCCACGTGCACCGACGCTCACGCCGAGTCTTGAGGCCACCCACCCGGCGGAGCATCACCCGAGCGGGGTGACGCAGCGCCTCTCGGCCACGCCTTACGTCACCGCGATGATCTCTGCGGAAAGCAGGCGGCCGTGCCCGACGCGCATCAGGCCCATAGTGGCGTGCGGCTGGCGGCGGCGATCGGTCGGCGATCCGGGATTGAAGCTGCGTTGACCCCGGTACATCGTGTCCCACGGGATGTGCGAGTGGCCGAACACGACAAGCGCCGCGTTCGGGAACTGCCGGAGCAGCCGCGCGGGGCGTCCAGCGGCCGGCCCGCTGTTGTGCAGCATTGCGACAGGCAGGCCGTCCAGGTCGAACTCCAGCGTCGGCGTGGCGCCCCAGTTCGCGACGTCCGGCCCGTCGTTGTTGCCCAGCACAAGGCGTACCGGGGCGTATGTCGCCAGCTCGTCGAGGACCGTCGCGGTGCAGACGTCGCCGGCATGGAGGATGAGGTCGACGCCGTTGAGGCGCTGTGCGACGCCCGGCGGACAGGCCTTCCAGTGCCGCGGTCCGTGGGTATCGGAGAGAACGGCGATGCGCATGTCGCCATCGTGGCGGACGGCATCGGCCGGGCCTGACCGCAGTGGCGCGACCTCCGCCTGCACGATCTGGTCGGGCACGCAGTACTCTCCTACACGCCATGTAGTAGCGCGTCAGTCGAGGGGACCCAAAATGGCCAAGCCTGCATCAGTACGCAACACGCCCGTCATCATCCCGGTGGTGCTGGGCGTGCTGGGCGTGGTACTGATCGTCGTCGCCATTGTGTACTTCACGAAGACGGCTCACGGCCTGCCGTCGTTCTTCCCCGGCCACGAGGGCAGCGTGAAGGGAATCCACCACCACCACACCAAGCACGGCATCCTCGCACTTGTGCTCGGCATACTGGCGCTGATCGGCGCCTGGATAACCGCGGGGCGCAGATCAGCCAGTTGACCGCTGACTGGTCGCTACCCCTTGGCAGCGCGGCCGGCCACCGTGGCGACCATCGCGTTCACAACGGATGCGGGCACCGGAGCGCCCACGTTCTCGGCGTCAACCTCGGCCTGGATCAACGGACCCATGATGAATGTAGCGGTCAGGTAGAGCGATACGTGCTGGCCGCCGAGGTTGACATTGACGGTGCCGGCGCCGGTAGCAACGACGTTGGCAAGGCCGCCAGCCGATCCGGGCGTGATCTTGATGGACGCTGACTCGATCGTGGTGCCCGCAGGCAACGATGCCGCAAGCTGCGTCTTCACCAGATGGTCGTAACAGGACGACACCTTCGGACTGTGCAAGATCGCGACATCCGTATCCACGTCGCTTTGCGACCGGCAGCTGGACGCGGACGAGTGGATGCCGGCATCGCCGAGGGCAAAGTCCTCGGAATGCGCTTCGGCGACCTTGTCGCTCTCGGTGTTGCGCGCCCCGACGCAGTTGACCATGGCCGCCTGGTTCGCTGCGTCTCGCGGGTCCGGCTGATAGGCCGTGCCCTTCCAGCCCGCGGGGAGATCCGCGGGCTGCAACACGATCTTCTCGAGCCGCGACAGCGAGGCGGGCACGCCCGACGACGCCGTTGCCGAACTGCCCGATGACGCCGGTCGGTTGCCGGTGCGCGTCGCGGCATTTGTGGATGTCGAACTACTACATGCGACGAGTAGGACAACGCAGCATCCGACACCACACACGCCAAGAAGACGCCCAAAAACCTGCCTAGCGCGCATGTGTCAGGACTTTATCCGACGGCTCCTCGCGCCACCTGGTGAGAGCACGACGTTGCCGGCGGCATACGTCGTGCGGTCGATAGCTTGTTAGGGTGCCGCTCCTGGGTCCAGGTGATGCATTGCCCTACCGGCCGAGTCGAGTTCTGGTGGGCGGCACCAGCGGTTCGGGCAAGTCGACGCTGGCACGCGACATCAGTACGCGTGCCGGTTTCCCGTACACCGAGATCGACGCGCTGCACCACGGCCCGGACTGGACCGTGCGCCCGGAGTTCCTTGCCGACGCCGAGGTACTGAGCCGCCGGCCCCACTGGGTCACCGAGTATCAGTACGCGCAGGCCCGTCCGATGCTGCTCGAGCGCTGCGACCTGGTCGTGTACCTGCTCCTGCCACGGACGCTGGTGATGGGTCGGGTCGTCCGGCGAACGGTTCGCCGGGCGCGCCGCCGGGAGGTGTTGTGGAACGGCAACGTCGAACCGCCGCTGCGCACCTTGTTCACCGACCCCGATCACATCATTCGATGGGCCTGGCGCACGCACGGTCGCGGTCCGGCGCTTGTCCGCGACATCGCCTCGGGCTTCCCACATCTCCCCATCGTCGTCTTGCGCTCTCCTCGCGAGGTCGAGGAGTGGAAGCGCGGACCGTTGACCGACGCCGTGGCTTAGCCAAGCCGCCGCGGCCACGCCCGTGGGGTCACGCGACTAGACGACCTGGTTTCGTCTCGCGGCCTCGCGGAACCATTCGGCGCTGAGTTTGGGCGTGCGTTCGAGTGTGTCGAAGTCGACGAAGACGATGCCGAATCGGTCACCGTAGCCGTAGATCCACTCGAAGTTGTCCTGCGCGCTCCATAGGAAGTAGCCGTCGACGGGCACACCCTCGCTCGTAGCGCGCTGCAACTGGGTGAGGCAGCCGCGCAGAAACATGACCCGGTCGGTGTCATAGATCTTTCCGTCCGCTGCTACGACATCCGCGGCGGCGCACCCGTTCTCGGTGATGTAGATCGACTGCGCGTCCCAGATCGACTGCACTTGCCGTGGTGCCCAGTACATGACCTCGGGATCGAAGATGTGCCACGCCGATTGCATCTTGGGATGGGATGCGTTGATCGGGATTTCCTGATATCCGGCGGGCTCATCGGATGCCGTCACATAGCTGTTCGGCCGGTAGACGTTGATACCTACGAAATCGAGCGGTGATCCGATCGTCGCTAGCTCGTCCTCGGTGAACTGTGGGGCGCTCGCCCCGGCTTCCTCGAGGTATGAATCGAGATAGTGGCCTTCGAGCATGACGGTCAGGTACGCCGCGTTCAGGGCGCGCGTTGCGCGTTCGGCGGCCCTGACATTCTCCGGCGTATCGATGACGGGAATGGCGACGCGGGGGTTCTCGGCGAAACCCACCTTCGTGTCCGGAGCGCTTCGGGCGCGGATCGACTCGACGGCGAGCCCGTGACCGAGCACCGCATGGTGACGGACCTGGTTCAGACCCCTAGCGTCGAGGCGGAGGCCTGGCGCACCGCCCAGATGAACCGTCTTTCCGCCACCTACCTGAATATCGACGCGTTGGTAGCCCATCTCGGTGAAAGACGCGAACTCGTTGATCGTGAAGAAGTGCTTGACTCGATCGCTGAGTCGCTCCGAGACGTAACCGGCGTAGTCGGCGAACGCATAGGCCGTCTGCTTTGACTGCCAGCCGCCGTATTTGTCCTGCAACGTCTGCGGTAAATCCCAGTGGTACAGCGTGGCGAATGGCGCGATCCCCGCAGAAAGCAGCGCGTCGACCAGCCGGTCGTAGAAATCCAGCCCTTTCGGGTTGGGTTCGCCAAAGCCCGCAGGAAAGATGCGCGGCCAGGCGATGGAGAAGCGGTACGCATTCGCATTAATCGACTGCATCAGCGCAACGTCTTCCCGGTAGCGGTGGTAATGATCGTTGGCAACGTCGGCGTTCTCGTCGTTCTTGATGTTGCCCGCAGTGTGGGCGAACGTGTCCCAGATCGACGGTCCTTTGCCGTCCTCGTCCCAGGCCCCCTCGATCTGGTACGACGACGTCGCGACGCCCCACCGAAAGCCCTCCGGGAAGGCGCGGCGCGTCTCGGCTATGGCTGTGCTCATTTCGCGGACCTCCGTGCTCAGACTGCGGCAGGCGAGAGCATTGATCTGGCCCCGGCGACGAAGACGTCGATTCCGAAGGCGTAATAGGCCGCGGTGTCGTCGCAGTCGAGCAAGTCGTCGGCGAGCTCACGGATGTACGGGTAGTCCGCGGCCGGGAGCGTCTCGAGGTAGGCGCGTTTCTGTGTGCGCCGTTCCAGGACCTGCTCCGGAGTGAAGCCCGGCTCGGCGCCCGGCTCCGAGCGGACGAGCATGATCGCGGTCTGCAGCGCGTGCGTGGCGATGTCCGCGGTCTGCCGGCTGCTGAAGCCGGCCTGACGAAGGACGCCGAACGCGTGCTCGGCGGCCGCCCGCCCTTCCGGCGCGTAGAACACCCGGCGGAACGCGAGATCGACGCATGCCGGGTGGCTGCGGAGCGCCTCGGCCAGCCCGTGCGTCACCGCCCGCAGCTGCTCGTCCCACGGCGCATCCCGCGCGGTGTCGTAGCGCAGGCCGGCGAACAGCCGATCGCCCATCGCGTCGAGCAGCTCGTCCTTGTTCTTGACATGCCAGTAGAGCGCCATCGGGGTGACGCCGAACTCCTGGCCCAAGCGGCGGATCGTCACGGCATCGAGGCCCTCGGCGTCAGCCAGTTGCATGGCGCGCTCGATCACTGCGTCCCGGCTGAGGGCATCTCCGGCGGCTCGTTTGGACTTCATGCTTGACAACTATACGCCGTAAGGGTTAGCTATACAAGGTAAATGTACGCCGTATAGGAGAGACGCTCATGGCCACCACCCGACGTACCTGGACGCTGATCGCCGTATCTCTGGCGACGTTCATGACCTACCTCGACAACAACATCGTCAACGTCGCCATCCCGGCCATCCAGCGGGACCTGCACCTCACCACTGCGGGCTTGGAGTGGGTGGTCAGCGGCTACATCCTGGTGTTCGCGAGCCTGCTTCTCGCCGGTGGCCGACTTGGCGACCTGTTCGGCAGACGGCGCCTGTTCCTGCTCGGGTTGGCGGTGTTCACCGGGGCGTCGCTGGTCGCCGGATTGGCCGGCAATGTCGACCTGCTCGTCGCGAGCCGCGCGGTGCAGGGTCTCGGTGCCGCACTAGTCACGCCGACCACGCTCGCGCTGATCTCGGCGACCTACCCCGACCCACGCGAACGCACCGCGGCCGTCGGCGTGTGGAGCGCGGTCGGCGCGCTGGCACTCGCGGTCGGCCCCTTGCTGGGTGGACTGCTCAGCCAGCACGCCGCCTGGGGCTGGATCTTCTTCATCAACGTGCCGGTCGGGCTCGCGACGATGGCCCTCGCCGCTTGGGCGATCCGGCGCGACGGGCCGGGCGAGCGCCGCGAGCGCATCGACCTGCCCGGGCTCGTCCTGTCCGCGGGCGCGCTGTTCACGCTGACGTATGGGCTTATCGAGGGCCACGACAAGGGCTGGACCTCGCAACTGATCCTCGGCAGCTTCGCCATCAGCGCGCTGGCCATGGTCGCCTTCGTGGCCGTTGAGCTGCGGACGGACGAGCCGATGGTCGACGTCGGGCTCTTCGCCGAGCGGGTCTTCACCGGCGGCATCGTGGCCGTGCTGATGTGGGGGTTCGGCCTGTTCGGCATCTACTTCTTCACGTCTCTTTACCTGCAGAACGTGCTCGGATTCTCCGCGACAGTCGCGGGTGCCGCGTTCGTGCCGATGGCGCTGCTGATGGCGTTCGGCGCAGTCGTGAGCGAGCGAATCGCGCGGCGGATCGGCGCCCACCGCTCGGTCGCCCTGGCGATGGGCCTCATGGCTGTCGGCATCGCCTCGGTCAGCCTGCTCGGTAAGGACGTCTCCTACCTGGCGCTGATGCCTTCGTTCGCCGTGATCGGGATCGGCGGCGGACTGTCCGTGCCGCTGACCGCGATGGTGCTCGGCGCGATGCCGGGCGAGCAGGCGGGCGTGGCATCCGGGATCTTCAACGCGGCCCGCGAGGTGGCCGGCCTGCTCGGGATCACGGTGATCGGCGCGATCCTGACCGCCCGGCAGAGCGCTGGCTTGCACGCCGGGCACGCGCCGGTGGACGCGTTCCTGTCCGGCTACCGCACCGGCCTGATCGTCGCGGCGGTCCTCGTAGCCGCCGGCGGCGTCGCCGCCTACGTCGGCCTGCGCGGCGCCAAGCAGACCGCTTTGGAGCAGGACGCGACGGCGGAGCGCGAACTCGTTTTCGCCGCCTGATCGGGATGTGCTGGCCTCGCCGCGGCGCGCGACACTTCGGTGTCCGCGCCGCAGCGGACCGATCACCTTAGAATTCGACGCCATGGTGAGCGTGCTGTTCGCCTTTGCCGCGGCGTTCACGAGCGCTCTCAATCTCGTCACCCAGCATGTCGCCAGCACGGCCGCTCCGGTGAGCGACAAGGGCTGGCGACTCGCGCTTTATCTCGTTCGCAGCCCGCTGTGGCTGGTCGGCGTCGCGGCGATGGTCGGCAGCTTCGTGTTTCAGGCACTTGCCCTCTACAACGGGCGGCTGTCGGTGGTGCAATCGATCTTGGTCACCGAAGTGGTGTTCTCGCTGGTGATCGGGTCGTTGTGGTTGCGGCGGGACGTCGCTGCCGCGGCGTGGGCGTCCGCGTCGATCACGTGCGTGGGGCTTGCGGTCTTCTTGGTGATGGCTGAACCGAGAGGAGGCCACCCCGACGCGACCGCCAAGGCCTGGCTGCCGGCGCTGCTCACGTTCGGCGGCCTCGCAGCCCTATGCGCTGTTCTGGCCGGCCAGGGATCGCCGGTGCGGCGCGCCGCCCTCTACGCGACGGCATCGGGGATCGTCTGGGCATTGCTGGCAACGTTTCTCAAGGGCGCGACGGATGTGTTGGGGAGAAACGGGGTGCCGACGATGCTGATGCGCGGCGCGGTCTACGGCGTGATTGTTGCCGGCATCGTGGGCACGGTGCTGACGCAGGCGGCGCTGCACTACGGACCGCTTGCGGTGTCCCAGCCGCTCATGGTGATCGTCAATCCGCTTGTCAGCACCGCCTTGGGTGTCTGGCTCTACGGTGAGCATTTCGTCGGCGGCGCCCTGCAGATCGGCTTGGGTGCGCTGGGCTTCGCTGTGATGATCGTCGGTGTAGTCGCCCTGGCCAATTCCGCACCGTCATTCGAGGCAACCCCGGCCGAACCCTCGTCCACCACCGCATGACCAATCTGCCGCGGGGTCGCTGCGCCATGCGAATGCGCTGTGTGAGAATCACGATCTACTTGGAGGTCCGATGCTGCTAGTGCCCCGCCAGCTCCGGCGTGTTGGCATGACCGGAAACGTTCCGTATTACGGCGGCCGGCTCACTCCGGCGCACGCCTACGCGGCTTCACATCCACCGCGACCCGCTCCGGGGGCGGCCGGCGCCGAGTCGTCGGCCACGGTCGACGCGCTGCAGCGGCTACGTGCTGCCGGCGTGGTCACCGAAGAGGAGTACGCGCGGATCCTGGCCCGGGTGAGAACCTGATGGGCCCCGTGCAGGTTTTGGTCGTCGGCTTCGATCAGCCAACGTTCTCCGGAGAGGTGCTCGCGGAGTTCGCCCGGCTGCGCGAGGCAGGAATCGTCCGGCTGCTCGATTTGCTTGTCGTCGAACGTGCCGAAGACGGCAGTTTCAACACGCTTGCCGCGCCGACCGAGCTGGGAACAGCATCCGGCGACCTTGCCGCGGCGCTCCTGGGAGATGCCGCCGGTACGGCAGATGCAACCACGCAGGCGGCGGGCGAGGATGCTGCCGACTGGCAATGGTCCCTGTCGGACGCGGTGCCTCCAGGGTCTGTCGCGGCGGTCGCGTTGATCGAGCATCTCTGGGCACCCCCACTGCTCAGCGCTATTCAGCGCGCCGGTGGCACGCCTCTCGAGGAGAGCTGGCTGGCGGCCGACGACATCGACGTGCTGGAGCAGCTCGTCGCTGCCCACAAGGCGTGACGTCGCCACCGGAGCGGATCTCGTCGGACCAGCTGCTCGCGCCTTGCGTGATGCGCCTCGGTACTGGGTAAGCACCGGGCAGGTGGACCGCAATGCGTCGCATCCGGGCGTCGTTCCAGTGACGCGTCCACCCGGTCGCTGGTGAGCCGTATTCGGCGGTAGCACCCGAGTGCCAGGATCGTTGCGTGCCAGACGAGCAGGACGACGGGCAGGTTCCCGCGCCGCCGGTCGCCCATGAAGCGCAGCGGCACGCGGACGACTTCGAAACGCTCGGGCCAAGGGCATCGGACGCTGCCGAGAGCCTCACGACGGTACTGGTCGCGTTCGGCGCCAATGCGCTGATCGCGGTGGCGAAGACGGCCGCCGCCCTGATAACAGGTTCTGCATCACTGGTCGCCGAGGCGGCGCACTCGTGGGCGGATACCGGCAACGAGATCTTCCTGGTGATCGCCAATCGGCGCTCCCGCCGTCCGCCCGACCCCGCCCATCCATACGGTCACGGCCGCGAGGCCTATGTCTGGTCGCTGTTCGCAGCGCTGGGCCTGTTTGTCGCGGGCGCCGCAGTCTCAGTCACGCACGGCGTCCAGGAGCTCATCCACGCGGAGCCGGCCAGCAACTTCATCGTCGGCTACGTCGTGCTGGCGATTTCCTTTGTTCTGGAGGCGATCTCGTTCCGCCAGTCGGTCCTGCAGGCGAAGCGAGAGGCCGAATCGTTGGACCGTGACCTCATCGAACACGTGCTCGCCACCTCCGATCCGACGCTCAGGGCGGTGTTCGCGGAGGATTCCGCGGCGCTGACCGGCCTGCTGATCGCGGCAGGGGGTCTCGGACTGCACCAGGCAACGGGTTCCCCGATTCCCGATGCGATCGGGTCGATCCTTGTGGGGGTCCTGCTCGCCGTGGTGGCTGGCTTGTTGATCAATCGCAACCGGCGCTTCCTGGTTGGCGAGGAGGCCGACCCTCGTGTGCGCTCGGCCGCGATCAGTGCACTGATGAACGCCCCGGAGGTGGCCCGGGTGACGTATCTGCGCCTGGAGGTGGTCGGGCCGCGCATGGTGACGGTGATCGGCGACGTCGACCTCACCGGTGACGACACCGAATCACACGTTGCCGTCCGCCTGCGCGCGCTCGAGGCGAGGATCAGCAGATCGCCCGCAGTCGTCGGCGCGGTCCTGAGCCTGTCAGCACCCGACGAGCCCACGCTCGAGGCCTAGGCCGCCCTGCAACTAGGTCACGGACTCCCACCGAGCTGATCGGTCAGCCAGTCCCTCGTCACGCCGTATTCGGCGAATATCGCTATGACCTTCTCGATGTCGGCTGGATAGGAGAGTTCGAGGATGTTTCGCTCCTGCTCGGGCGTGAGGTGCGCGTGGGCAAGTATGTCGCGCACGTGCTCACGTGTGACCTGGCTCATCAGTCCTCCAGTCAGTGAACGGGAAGCGGCGGGGGACAACATTGCGTCTGGAGCGCAGTCGCCAGACTACGACGAACGAGCACCTCGCCATGAGGCCGGTCGGCGGTCCGCGCCGGTGAGCTGCGTCGCTCAAAATTGCCTCGTGCGTCAGTAAGCCGAGAGGACGGCGTGATGAAGCCGTGAGTAGATGCCTTCGGGCCTACCGACACGTCTCACGCAGGACTTAACTCACTTCGCCCGGCGGGGAATTGACCGGGCCGGTCAGGTGTGCCGCTCACCCGTCATCTTTTGGAGTCCCTAGTGCATGACGTGCTGTTCGTGCTGCTGGTGATCTTGGTCTTCGCGCTCCTGGCGTTGATCGCAAAGGGGGCGGAGAAGCTATGAGTGCCGCGAATCTGATCGGGTTGATTCTGTCGGTGCTCGTGACCGTGTTCTTGGTGGTCGCGCTGGTATTTCCGGAGAAGTTCTGATGAACACGACGTGGGCCGGCATTATCTTTGCCGGGACGCTGGTCATTGCCCTTGCACTGGTGCACAAACCGCTCGGTGACTACATGGCCCGCGTGCTGATGGGCAAACGCCACCTGGTGGTGGAGAAGGGCATCTACCGCGTCGGCGGTATCGACGCAGAGGCGGATCAGACGTGGGGCCGCTACCTGCGCTCGGTGCTGGCATTTAGCGCTGTCTCCGTGCTGTTTCTTTACGGCTTCCTGCGCCTGCAGCAGCACATCTGGCCGCCGTACCGTGTGCCGCAGATGACCCACAGCCAGTCGTTCAACACGGCGGCGAGCTTCGTCACCAACACCAACTGGCAGTCGTACTCAGGTGAAAGTGCGCTGGGCTACGTCGCGCAGATGGCCGGCCTGGCCGTGCAGAACTTCGTGTCGGCTGCGGTGGGCATCGCGGTTGCGATCGCGTTGGTGCGCGGATTCGCCCGGCACAAGACCGACCGCCTGGGCAACTTCTGGGTGGACCTCACCCGCATCTGCCTGCGCATCCTCCTGCCGATCTCGATCGTGTTCGCGATCATCTTCGTCGGCGCCGGCATGATCCAGAACTTCCACCATTACCAGGACATGCACACGATCATCGGTGGCACGCAGACGCTGCCCGGCGGCCCGGTGGCCAGCCAGGAAGTGATCAAGGAACTGGGCACGAACGGCGGCGGCTTCTACAACGCCAACTCGGCGCACCCGTTCGAGAACGCCACGGTGTGGACGAACTGGCTGGAGATCTTCCTGCTGCTGTGCATCTCGTTCTCGCTGCCGCGCACGTTCGGCAAGATGATTGGTGACAAGCGTCAGGGCTACGCGATCGTGGCAGTGATGGCGCTGCTGGCGATCCTGAGCCTCGGGTTGAACATCGGCTTCCAGACGGCGCACCACGGCACGGTGCCGACCGCGGTCGGCGGCGCCAATGAGGGCGTCGAGACGCGATTCGGGGTTCCTGACTCGGCGACGTTCGCGACCGGCACGACGCTTACGTCTACGGGAGCGGTGAACAGCTTCCACGACTCGTACACGAGCCTCGGCGGCATGATGACGCTGCTGAACATGATGCTCGGTGAAGTGGCGCCGGGCGGTACCGGTTCCGGGCTGTACGGCATCTTGATCCTTGCGGTGATCACGGTATTCGTCGCCGGGTTGATGGTGGGACGAACACCCGAGTACCTAGGAAAGAAACTAGGTGGGAGGGAGTTGAAGTTCGCGTCGCTGTACCTGCTGACCACGCCGGCAATCGTGCTCGTCGGCACAGCGATTGCAATGGCCATGCCGGGCCAGCGTGCCGGGATG
>DATFRC010000168.1:0-16443 GCA_035263725.1 Jatrophihabitantaceae bacterium
GTGGTGGCGATGGACGGCTGCACCGGCTGAACCACGAGTGGCTCGCTGGTGCACACGCTGTCCGCCGCGGCGTTGCGGCCCCCGCCCGAGTAGTGCGCCTGCCACCAGAAGCTGCCCGGTGTGTCGAACAGCAACGTCGGCGAATTCGGGATCGTGCCGTCTGCCGCGATGGTCACCGTCGCGGTATTACCACCCCCCGGGAACGTCGGGTTGGTCGCGGCCGTGGTGCAGGTGTTGTTGCTCCACAGCGAGTAGGTCACGGTGCCGGTCGGCGTGCCCAGGGCTCCGGTCAGCGACGCGGTGTCGAACACGTTGACCGGCAGGGTCACCGTGTTGTTCGGCGGCGCCAGACTTGCATTGGTGTCGGCGCGGAACAGGTTGGTGCTGATTGACGGGCTAGCGCAGGTCTGCACGCTGCCCTCGGTGTAATCGAACAGGGTGGACCCGAGACTCTGCGAGGCCCGTGTGTCAAAAACGAACTTGTTCACACAGATCGGGTTGCCGCTGGAGTCCGTGTCGAGGTGATTCGCGGTCAGATCGACTGCACCTTCATAGAACTGGTCGGCGTTCAACGTCGTGCCCTGACCGAGCACCTTGTCCACCGTCTGCCACGGCGTGCTGACTGACGCCGGGTTGGTTATCGCGCAGAGGTCCGACGCGCTGCCGCCGCACTTGCCGCCGCTGCTCAGCGCCGTCGTACCGAGCGACCCGCCCGCGCCACCGTTCCACCGGTACGCGTTGACGATCGGGTTGCTCCCGCCACTGGTGAACGCCGCCACCAGCAGGATGTCGCCGTCGGTGTGGTTACCGGTAAACGGCAGACCCGCGCCGCCGTTCGGGTTGTTACACCCGACGGTGGAATCCTGCAGGAACCACACACCCATGTTGTTGTCGCCGTTGGACGCGTTCTTCTCCATGCCAAAGTAGAGAATCAGGTGGTGTGTCAGCGGATCGATGTACGCCGCGGCATACCCGTTCTGAATGTCACCCTTGTCAGTGACGTTGTTGGCCTTGACGCACGCCCAGTTGGTGCTGATGTTCGCCGTGTCTTTGCTACCGTTCGTGTACGTCGTCGTGTCCGCGTTCGACCCAGGGACGAAGTCCCGGGAGAATCCGGCGCTGAGGAAATTGGCCGGCAACGGTGAGCGTGGTACCCCGACGCCGCTGCTGACCGTGAAGATGCTGTTCGACCCGGAAGACGCACCCCAGTCCGGTGCCGACGACGCGGGGTCATCCAGCACATTGCCATCCAGCTCGAACCCGGTGTTCACATCGCCCCTGGCCGGCGCGGCACCCAACACAACCAGCGCCGTAGAAACCGTCACGACCGCCGCTACAAGGCCCGTCCTACGCAGCCAGCGACCTCGGATCCAACCGTGAGTTTTCGCCATTCCTGCCCCCTCAAAAGAAATACGTAGCACCCACGCGCGGACCCGATAACATGACGAGTCCGCCACAAAAGCTCAGAAATTACGTTCCGACACAACAGACCTCAACGACGGAAGCCTACAGCGCGCGAAACGCTTGACATACGCGATATTTCACCGCTCGCAGCATTACAAAATCCACTTCGTGTATTTATCCAAAACGAAGCGGTGGCGCGCGACAACCACCGACCGAGCGATCGGTACCCAAGCTAGCCCTATCCCCCATGAACCGCCCCCGCCAGCCGGATCCTCCCGCGATCCGCCAGGTGGGGCAGGGGCAACTGCCCCACCAACTCCAAGGACGCTACGCCCCAGCATGCGCACGGGCAATACACAGCATCACAGATTCACGCTCCGAGCCGCCGAAGGGAGACAGGCGCGGCCCACACAATGCCGACATACACCTGTCGCCCCGTCGAACTAGCCCAACACCACGACCCAACGCTGCGTCGCCGCAGATGACTGCGCCACCGCCAAGGGTCGGACGTCGCATCACAAGGCGCTCCGATTGCGTGACAATTCCCCGAACCGCTGGCCGGGGCCTAATCGCGGTTCTACTCGTCGGTAAGGCTGTTATCGATCTTTCCACGCATCTACCGTGAGATTCTGTCGAACTCTATGGAGTGCCGAGTCGGCACGGCTTGGCGGGGGAGGGTTCGAATGGTGGTAAATCGTTGTCTCGGAGCGGGCGTCGTCGGTCTTCATCAGGAACCGACGACGAGGTACTTCAAGCGGGTCCGGGCTAGTCGGGCTTTACCGCTGCTGCTAATAACACGAATCCGGGCGCCGCCTCGGCTTCCGCCGATGCTTTGGGTCAATGATTCGGCCTCAGAATGGGGGAAATATGCGCCGAATAATCGTCATCCTCGCCGCGTGCTTCGTGGCGACGATCGCCTTCGCGTCTCCTGCCGTCGCTGCAAGCCCGCACTTCAAGAAGGGCGGCGAGCCCGTATGCAGCTTCTCCGGAACGACGAGCATTCCGGTCACCTGCACCGCGACTCTTTCCGGTCTCGGCAATCAGGACGTAAACGTTCACCTGTCCGTTAGCGGATTCGCGCTGTATCAATGCCAAAATGGGGGCGGTAATATCGCACCGGGGCAGAACAGGGTACTGGCCGGGCCGGCAACCTCAGATACGGCAATCCCCGCGAGCGCGATCAAGAATGGAAACCTGACTTTCACCACGAATCCAGCCACGCTCACGGCGGCGGCCACAGTCGGCGGTGATGTTGCCGGGTGCCCGAACACCAACTGGACGGGCGTCAACCCGACTCTCACACTCACGGACATCGGCCTGGTGATCGAACAGCCACCGGGAACACCGATTTTCACGTGTGCGACGTCGAACCCGACTGGGTTGACTAGCCCTGCCAGTCTTACGTGCTAGGAGCTACCTGGCACACGAAGCGATCAGCAGGAGTCTCATCCGCAGAGGGGGCACCCGGGGGTGCCCCCTCGACCACGCCTCCGTGAGAGGCTCGCCGGCGACGTGGCCGACTCGTCGAGAGGATCGCGCAGGCGCATGGCAGTCATCCACGACACCACGATGCACCCCACCAAGCTCGAGCTTCTGGCCCGGTGGCTGCCCGAACAGGCGTGGTATTCCGGGTCCGGCGACGGCTTGGTCCGGGCGGGCGGGTTCCGGCTCGACGACCCTGACGGCGAGGTCGGCATCGAGTTCATGGTGGTCACGGCGGCCGACGGCGCGGCGTACCTGGCGCCCATGACCTATCGCGGTGCGCCGCGGACCGGTGCCGACGGCACGCTGATCGGCAGGGCAGAGCACGGGGTATTGGGCACCCGGTGGATTTACGACGGCGAGCACGACCCGGTGCTGCGCGCCCAATTGGCAGCGCTCCTTCGTGGCGACGTCGTCGCGCAGGCGCAGAGCCGCAGCAACACGGCCGACCCGACGGTGCTGGTCCGGCCGGCGGGACGCGCCAGCAGCGCCCAGATCAAGCGCCTGCTTAGGGACGGCGACGCGCCTCCCGGTAACGGCGGGTACGTGTCGGCCGCCTGGCGGCGCCCGGACGGCTCGAACGCGCGGGGGATCGTCGCAAGCGCGGACTGAACCGTGCAGCACCGCATCGTCGAGCGTCCGGGCTCGACGATGCCTGCCACGCGCCCAGCACGAGGTAGCCGATCAGATCGACGAAGTCGCCGACGTGCTCAACCCGATGGTTCCAGCGTTGGGCTAACGCCGGCCGTTGGTGGGACGCGGTCCGTTCACAAGCGGCATGCCACGACGCCGCGGTGGCCGACGGCAACCCGACACAATGCGAACTCGACACACAGCGCCAAGTGGCTGCCGACCGGCTATCCGTCGACGTCCTGCCCGGCGGCCACCTGGTCGGCCGCGACCCGGTGAACGCCGCTCCAAGACGTCAGGCCGTGTCGTCCGTCGTTTCCACGACGTCCGCCGGATATATATGCGTCTCGTGGAATCTCTTGTGCTCGAGCGCGATCTCGTCCGCCGCCGTCATCCCTGCAGGCAGGTCGATGGTGCGCTTCGGACCGGTGAACCAGTGCTTGACCGACGCATGCCACCAGATCCAGAGCAGGATCAGCGCCCCCGGCACTACGAGGATCGTGTAGTTCACGTACTTCCACGCGAAGCCGGTGTTCCACGGCACGCCCACGTAGGACGTCGGCAGCAGCGCGATGATCGACGTGATGGCGATCTCGACCACCGCGACAATGCACATCCACTTGTACTTCCGGCCGAGGGTCCACCCGCCCGTCCGGAACGAATCACCAGCTCTCCACCGCAGGAAGATCGGGATCCCGAACGCGACGTAGAGGCCGACGACGCCGATCGACACCACGGCGAAGAAGGCGACCGGGACCGGTGCGCCGTTGATGTTCACCTTCACCACTGCCGGCAGTGTGATGATCACTGCGACGACCGCGGAAACGATCACCCCGTACACAGGCACGCGGTGCCTGTTCAACCTGGACCAGAACTGGCCGCCCGGCACTGCGCCGTCCCGGCTGAATGCGAACAGCATGCGCGTGGTGCTCGTCATGCACGCAACCGTGCAGAAGAACTGGCCGATCGTCGAGATGGCCAGCACCGTGCTGGCCCAGTTGGACGTGAGCGCCTGGTTGAAGATGACTGCGACGCCGCCGCCGCCCTTCGTCACGGCGTCCTGGTTCTGGACGGAGAACAGGAATGCGAGCAGCAGGATCCACCCGCCGATCGCGGAATAGAAGATCGAGCGCCAGATGCCCTTGGCCGCCGAGTCGGCCGCCTTGTGCGTCTCCTCGGACAGATGCGCGGAGGCATCGTAGCCGGTGATCGTGTACTGAGTCAGGATCGCCGAGAGGGGCAGCACGTAGAAGATGAACCCGAGTCCGTGCGTGCTGCCGTTGAAGAAGCCGGTGTTGTTGACGGTGTGTGTGAACACCGAGGACGCGCTCGCATGGTGGCTCGGCACGAACAGCAGGATGAGCACGACGGCGGACGCTCCAGCGACGTGCCACCACACTGAAATGTTGTTCAGGATTGCGAGCAGTTGGCTGGAGAAGATATTCACCAGGGCAACAAGCGCCAGAACGACGAGGAAGATGATGAAGACGCGTGTGAGGCTGTAGTGGCTCGCCCACGACTTGCTGTACGTGTCGAGCGTCAGGTCGAAGAACGTCGCGCAGCCGTACGCGACGGACGCATCGATGGCGAGCAACCCGATAAGGTTCAGCCAGCCGGTGTAATAGCCGGCCTTCGCCCCGCCGAGCTTCGAGGCCCACCAGTAGATGCCGCCGGATGTCGGGAAGGCCGAGACCAACTCGGACATGCACAGGCCGATGACGAGGATGAACATCGAGACGAGCGGCCAGCCCCACGCGATGGCTGCTGGACCGCCGTTGTTCCAGCCGACGCCGAACGTCGTGAAGCAGCCGGCAAGGATCGAGATGATCGAGAACGAGATAGCGAAGTTCGAGAAGCCCGACCACGAGCGGTGCAGCTCCTGCTTGTAGCCGAGCTCGGCGAGACGTCGCTCGTCGGCGGTCAGCGTGATGGTGTCGGCCACTGTTCGGCTCCTCTGTCTCGGAGGGATTCCGCAACTGTCGAGATCAACTGATTCAGCTCCGGGCCACGGAACTCTTTGCAGGCGCGGGCGTACTTCTCGATGCCCCATTGCCAGAAGTCGAAGTCGACTTCGCTGACCGCAGCCTGGATCGATGCCCACAGCGTCCAGCCGTACTTGGCGGCGAGGCCGAACAGCCTGGCGCGAGCGGTGATCGCCGGCGACGGTGTGCCGAAGTAGGACGCGACCAGGTGTTCGAGTCGGTCGGGGTCGAGCGCGGCTTCGCTCCAGATGTTGCCGAGCTCGAAGCAAGGGTCGTTGTTGCCCGCGTACTCGTAGTCGATGAACCACAGCCGGGTACCGTCGTCGAGGATGTTCGCGGCCAACAGGTCGTTGTGACACGGAACAGTGTCGGTGGCCGATGCACGAAGAACGTCTTCGATGCGCCGCAGGGCCGGCTCGAACGAGAGGTAGCCGTCCGGCAGCCGGAAGCCGGATTCGCGGACTATACGCAGGTACCGGCGCTGTATATCGAACATGTCGAATGCGCCGACAAACCGTGGCCCGGCATGCAACTCCCTGCACAATTGCGCGACACGCTGCAGCTGCGCCGCGTTATCCAGGTCGGCGTCGCCGAAGGTCCGCCCGTTGATCCATTTCACGAGCAGCACACCCTGCTTGGGCGCATACTCGACGACCTCGGGACCGACACCGGCCTGCGCGGCCGACACTGAGTTGCGGTACTCGGCGTCGCGGTCGATGGCAAGTAGGCTGCTCTTTGCCCCGGCGAAGCGCGCGACGAATTGCTCGCCTGACGCCAGCGACACCCGGTAGTTCCGGTTCGTCAGTCCACCAGTGAGGAGCTCCAGCCGCCGTTGAGTTCCTGCCAGCGACGGCAGGCGCTCGAGCACCGCGCTTGCTGTGTCGGCGGCATCCGGCACGTATCGCGTGTCCGTATGGACATGCAGGGCTTGCCCCGTCAAGCGCCACCTCCCGTCATCAGCGGCGCGTCGCCGCGGACGGTCCCCGTGCGGTTGGTTTCGGATGGTAGGGCCGAGCGCGACAATCGGTCTAGAGGGCAGACCTTTACTTTTTGTGCTGAGCTTGTCGATGCACCGTCACAGGGCGATGATCGATGGCCGTGACTACCGCCGACCTACCCCAATTCGCTCGCGTCGTTGTCATCGGTGGCGGGGTCGGCGGCACGAGTGTCGCGCTCCATCTGGCCGAAATGGGGGAAAGGGACGTACTACTCGTCGAGCGGTCCGAGCTGACCAGCGGGTCGACGTTCCACTCGGCGGGCCTGGTCGGACAGCTGCGTGCCGACCCGACGCTCACCCGCATGAACATGTACTCGGTCGAGTTGTACCGGCGGCTGCAGGACACCGAGAACCCAGTCGGCTGGCGGGAATGCGGGGGAATCAAGCTCGCGTCGTCGCCGGAACGCCTCGAAGAGATCCGTCGCCAGATCAGCTGGGCGCGCAGTTTCGGCCTGCCGTTGCACGAGATCTCGCCGGCCGAAGTGGCCGAGCGCTTCCCGTTGGTGGACCTCGACGGCGTGGTCGGAGCCGCTTACCTCGAATCCGACGGACACCTGGATCCGGCGCAGTTGTGCTACACGCTCGCTACGGCTGCGCGTGCCCTGGGTGTCCAGGTTCGACAGCACACGCGCGTCACCGGGATATCGACACGTCATGGGCGCGTTACGCAGGTACGCACCGACCGCGGCGACGTTGACTGCGAAGTAGTCGTCAACTGTGCCGGCATGTTCGCGGCGGAGATCGGTCGGCTCGTCGGCGTTCGGATCCCGCTGGTGCCGATGTCGCATCAATACGTGATCACCGAACCGTTTCGCGTACCCGGCGAGCCGTCGCTGCCGACGCTTCGCGACCCAGACTTGCTCGTCTACTTCCGCCAGGACGTCGACGGGTTGCTGATGGGGGGATATGAGCGCGATCCGGCGGCCTGGACCGCAGCTCGCGTCGCCTTTGACGCGATTCCGTCCGACTTCAACGGGCGGTTGCTTTCGCAAGACTGGCCGCGATTCGAGGACATCGCGGCCAATGCGCAGCGCCGGGTGCCAGTAATGGCCAATGTCGGGGTGCGCCGATTGATCAACGGCCCTGAGGCTTTCACTCCGGACAACGAGTTCTGCCTTGGTGAGACGGAGCTCGGCGGGTTCTTCGTCGCGGCCGGTTTCTGTGCGCATGGCATTGCCGGCGCCGGCGGTATCGGCAAGGTGATGGCGGAATGGATCATCGAAGGTGAGCCGTCGATGGACGTCTCGCACATGGACATCGCACGCTTCGGCAGGCAGTACCGCTCGCCCGGCTATACGCTCGCGCGCACCGTGGAGAACTACCGGACGTACTACGACATCCCGTATCCCGATCGACAGCGACGGGCGGCGCGGCCACTGCGCCGGTCACCTGTGTACACCTGGCACGCGGAGCACGGTGCGGTGTTCGGCGAGAAGGCTGGGTGGGAGCGCGTCGACTGGTACGAGTCGAACGCCGACGGCGCAGCGGCAGCACCGCACGGTTGGCCGAGCCGGTACTGGTCCTCCGCGGTCGGCGCTGAGCATCTGGCGACGCGTGCCGGCGTTGGGCTCTTCGACGAGTCATCGTTCGCGAAGATCGAGGTCAGTGGCGCCGAGGCCGCGGCGTTCCTCGATTGGGTCTGCGACAACGAGGTTGCGCGTGCGGTCGGGGACGTCACGTACACGCAGGCGCTTAACGATCGGGGCGGCATCGAGTCGGATTTCACCGTCACTCGGATCGAGAACGACACCTTCCTGATCGTCACCGGAACCGCGTTCGGCTCGCACGACATCTCCTGGCTGCGGCGGCAAGCGCGGCGGCATGGCTTCGATGTGCGTATCGCAGACGTCACCGGGGCCACGTGCTGCTACGCCTTGTGGGGCCCACAGTCGCGCGAGATCTTGCAGCCGCTCACGCCCAGCGATCTCCGCAGCGAGCACTTTCCCTACATGACGGCGCAAGAACTCACCGTCGGTGACGTCCCGGTGCGGGCGTTGCGCGTCACGTTCGTCGGCGAACTCGGCTGGGAGCTGTACGCGTCGAGCGAATACGGCGTGACCCTCTGGGAGAGCCTGTGGGAGGTGGGGCATGGCGCCGGAATGATCGCCGCCGGGTACCGCGCGATCGAAAGCATGCGGCTGGAGAAGGGCTACCGCGTGTGGGGCACCGACATCACACCCGAGACCACACCGTACGAAGCCGGCCTGGGGTTCTGCGTCAAGCTCGACAAGCCGGGAGGCTTCGTCGGGCGGGATGCCCTGCGCGCCGCGCGCGAGGCAGGACCCACCCGCCGGTTACGTGCGATTGTGCTCACCGACCGCCGACGGCTCGTCCTGGGCAACGAACCTGTCCGCGTCGATGGCGAGGTCGTCGGTCGGGTGACATCCGGTGGTTATGGCCACTCTGTGGCCGCGTCGATCGCGTATGCGTACGTGCCGTTCGATGCCAAGCCGGGCACCGCCGTCGAGGTCGACCTGTTCGGCGACTGGGTGCCAGGGGAGGTCGTCAACGAGCCGCTGTTCGACCCGTCGGGGACTCGGGTCCGAGGCGCGTGATGCGGACTGTCGCCCGTACCATTCCGGCGTGGCAGTGACACCCGCCCGAACGCCGCGGATCGGCGCCACTACGTACCGGGAAATGGTCCGGCGTGACCACTGGGACGAGCTGTCCGACTTGCTCCCGTCGTCGTACGCGACCGCCGTCGAGCGGGCCGGCGGGGTCGCGATGTTGGTCCCGCCTGCCCCGCCGACGCATGCCGCAGCGGTCCTAGACGGCATCGACGGCTTGCTGCTTTCGGGCGGCGCCGACATCGATCCGCAGCGGTACGAGGCCAACCGGCATCCGCACGCCGGCGCCTCGCGCCCGGACCGTGACGCGTGGGAACTCGCGCTGCTCGAGGAGGCGCTGGAGCGTGATGTCCCGGTGCTCGCCGTCTGCCGCGGCATGCAGGTGCTCAACGTCGCGCTCGGTGGCGATCTTGTCCAGCACTTGCCGGAAGAGGTCGGAACCGACCTGCACCAGCCACGGGTCGGCGCACACGGACGGCACGTTGTTGATCTCGTTCCGGACAGCCGGCTCGCGCGCATCATCGCGCCGCGCGTCGACATCGCGACGTACCACCATCAGGCCGTACGCACGCCCGGCAAGGGACTCTCCGCGTGCGGCTGGGCCGAGGACGGCATCGTCGAGGCGGTCGAGTTGGCTGACCGCCGGTGGGTATTCGGGGTGCAGTGGCATCCCGAGGTGGACGACTGCTACGAGTTGTTTGCGGCGTTCGTCGCCGCCTGCGCTGGGAGTGGATCGCATGGGTAGCGGCAACGTCGAGGCGCTGTGGACCCGGACGCTGTTCTCGCCGGTGCCGGTGCGCAACGCATTTGAGGTCACCATCGAGCGCCTCGCCCAGAGCATCCGGCTCGGTGTCCTGGTGGAGGGCGATCGGCTGCCCCCCGAGCGAGAGCTCGCGGACACGTTCGGGGTCAGCCGAGTGACACTGCGCGAGGCGATTAAGGCGCTGCGCGACGCAGGACTGGTCGAGTCGCGGCGTGGCCGCGGTGGCGGGACGTTCGTCGCGGTGCCGCGCCGAGAGCACACCCGCTCCCGCGACGAAATCGAACGGGCGATCGGACACCATCTCGACGACGTGCTCTCGCTGCGAAAGGTGGTGGAGCCGGGCGCCGCAGCACTTGCCGCGAGCCGGACGTTGAGCGCCGCAGATCGCTCCAGCTTGCTCGAATATCTGCGCGCCGCCACGGACTGCGAGCCGAACGTCCGACGCCGGGCAGATTCGCGTTTGCATCTGGCGATCGCCGCGCTCGGCGGCAGCGCGCTCGTCACCGCCGTCGTCGCGGATGTGCAGATGCGGTTGGACGAGCTGCTACGCGCGATTCCGGTGATCCCTGGAAACATCGCGCACTCGGCCCGGCAGCACGCGAGCGTCGTCGAGGCGATCCTCGGCGGCCAGCCCGAATGGGCGCGCACGGAGATGGAAGAGCACGTGGACGGCACGGCGGCTCTGCTGCGAGGGTTCTTGACCTAGTAGCCGCACGTTCCGCCACCGTTCCCGAGAAGGTATCGTCGGCAGACCTTCGAAATGAGGTGCGGCATGCAGCCTGACGAATACACGATCGACATGCTGCGCCGTGAGGTGGCCGGCGGCTCGATCGACACAGTCGTGCTAGCGATGACTGACATGCAGGGCCGGTTGCAGGGAAAGCGGCTGGATGCGCGTTTCTTCCTCGATCGGGTGCTGGCGCACGGCACAGAAGCGTGTAACTACCTGCTTGCCGTAGACGTGGATATGACCACCGTCGAGGGCTATGCGATCTCGTCCTGGGAGCGAGGTTACGGTGACCTGGCGCTGGTCCCGGATGTCGCCACGCTGCGCCGGGTGCCGTGGCAACCAGGGACGGCGATGCTGCTGGCCGATGTCGGATGGCTGGACGGTAGCGACGTCGCGGAGTCCCCGCGGCAGATCTTGAGACGGCAGTTGGCCCGGCTGGCCGAACGTGGCTGGACAGCGTACGTCGGTACGGAGTTGGAGTTCATCGTTTTCGAGGACAGCTACGAGACGGCGTGGCAGAAGCGTTACCACGATCTTGTGCCGGCCAACCGCTACAACATCGACTACTCGATTCTGGGCACCGGTCGGATCGAATCGCTGTTGCGCGCAATCCGACTTGGAATGCGAGATGCCGGGATGCAGGTCGAGTCGGCCAAGGGCGAGTGCAACCCGGGCCAGCACGAGATCGCTTTCCTGTACGCGGATGCGCTGACCACGTGCGACAACCACGCCATCTACAAAACCGGCGCGAAGGAGATCGCTGCGCAGCAGGGCTGCTCGCTGACCTTCATGGCGAAGTTCAACGAGCAGGAGGGCAGCTCGTGCCATATCCATCTTTCGTTGCGCGACGAGGCGGGCAACCCGGTGCTCGCGGGCGACCGTGACGGGGGTGTCTCCGCGGTCTTCGACCACTTCCTCGCAGGCCAGCTGGCGGGGCTACGTGAGCTGAGCTACTTCTTCGCGCCGAACATCAACTCCTATAAGCGCTACCAGCCCGGCTCGTTTGCGCCGACCGCGGTCGCGTGGGGGTTCGACAACCGGACGTGCGCGCTGCGCATCGTAGGTGAAGGCGCCAGCCTCCGCTTCGAGAACCGGGTGCCGGGCGGGGACGTCAACCCGTATCTCGCGGTGGCGGCCATGATCGCTGCCGGTCTGCACGGCGTGGAAGGCGAGTTCGACCCGCCGCCGCCGTTCGGCGGCAACGCCTACACCGCCGGCTTCGAGCACATTCCAACGACCTTGGGCGAGGCCGCGGAGCTGCTGCAGGCCAGCAAGCTCGCCCGGCTGGCCTTCGGGGACGCGGTCGTCGACCACTACTTCAACGCGGCCCGCGTCGAGATCGCGGCCTACGACGCGGCGGTCACCGATTGGGAGCGCGTTCGTGGATTCGAGCGGATGTAGCGACGTGACCACCCATGAGGTGATCAATCCGGCGACTGAAGAGGTGATCGGCCGCGTCGAGCAGTTCGACCTCGCGGCGACCGACGCCGCGATCGCCCGCGCGCGGGCCGCGTTTGCGGGTTGGCGCGCCGTCGCACCGGACGATCGAGCCCGGTTGCTGCGCCGGTTCGCCGATGCGGTTGACGCCGATCGGGAGCATCTCGCTCAGCTCGAGGTCCGCAACTCCGGCCACCCGATCGGCAACGCGCGCTGGGAGGCGGGCAACGTCCGGGACGTCATCGCGTACTACTCAGCGGCACCGCAACGGCTGCTTGGCCAGCAGATCCCGGTGGCCGACGGCGTGAACGTGACCTTCCACGAGCCGCTGGGTGTGGTGGGCGTAATCGTGCCATGGAACTTCCCGATGCCAATCGCGTCGTGGGGATTCGCGCCGGCGCTGGCCGCCGGCAACGTGGTCGTGCTCAAACCGGCCGAACTCACCCCGCTCACCGCGCTGCGGCTGGCCGAGCTGGCCCTCGTGGCGGGCCTTCCCGAAGACGTCTTCCAGGTGCTGCCGGGCAAAGGCAGCGTGGTCGGAGAGCGCCTTGTCGCACATCCAGACGTCGCGAAGATTGTTTTCACCGGGTCGACAGAGGTCGGCAGGCAGGTGATGGCCGGCTGCGCTGCGCGGATCAAGCCGGTCACCCTCGAACTCGGCGGCAAGAGCGCGAACGTGATCTTCGCCGACGCGGACATCGAGGCCGCGGCGGCAACCGCCCCCTATGCAGTGTTCGACAACGCGGGACAGGACTGCTGCGCCCGGTCGCGCATCCTCGTCCAGCGCGGCGCCTACGACCGGTTCATGGAGCTGTTCGAGGCGGCCGTCCTTGGCGTCGTGGTGACCGACCCGACCGACAAGAAGTCCGAGATGGGCCCCCTGATCAGTGCCGAGCAACGCGCCCGGGTCGCCTCTTACGTGCCCGACGGCGCACCGATCGCCTTCCGCGGCAGCGCCCCGTCCGGACCCGGCTTCTGGTTCCCGCCCACCGTCTTGACGCCGAGCGACCCGGCCGACCGGACACTGCGCGAGGAGATCTTCGGCCCGGTGGTGTCAGTCCTGGCCTTCGATGACGAGGCGGAGGCGATCCAGATCGCCAACGACAGCGAGTTCGGGCTGTCCGGGTCTATCTGGACGCTCGACGTCGGCAGGGCACTGCGGGTCAGCCGCGGTATTGAGTCGGGGAATCTGTCGGTCAACTCGAACTCGTCGGTCCGCTATTGGACTCCGTTCGGCGGGTTCAAGTCCTCCGGGCTCGGACGAGAGCTCGGCCCGGACGCGCCGCTCGCGTTCACCGAGACCAAGAACGTCTTCATCTCGACTAAGGAGTGACCGTGGCTGGACGGCTGGACGGCAAGACGGCTGTGATCACCGGCTCCAGCGGCGGCATTGGGCGAGCGACTGCCCGACGGTTCGTCGCCGAGGGCGCGAGCGTGGTGTGCGCCGACCTCGACGCCGAGGCCGGCGAGAAGGCGGCGGCCGAGATCGGCGGACTGTTTGTCCACGCCGACGTCACCGACGAGCAGCAGGTGCAGGCGCTGTTCCGACGAGCGATCGACGAGTGCGGACGGGTGCACATCGCATTCAACAACGCCGGCATCTCACCGCCCGACGACGACTCGATCCTGACCACCGGGCTCGACGCATGGCAGCGGGTGCAGCAGGTCAACCTGACTTCGGTCTACCTGTGCTGCAGGTACGCGATCGAGCACATGCGCGCGGCAGGTGGCGGCTCGATCATCAACACCGCTTCGTTCGTGGCTGTCCTGGGCTCGGCCACCTCGCAGATCTCTTACACCGCGAGCAAGGGCGGCGTGCTCGCACTCAGCCGCGAACTCGGCGTGCAGTTCGCTCGCGAAGGCATCCGGGTCAACGCGCTGTGCCCCGGGCCAATCAACACCCCACTGCTACAGGAACTGTTCGCCAAGGACCCGGAACGGGCCGCGCGGCGGATGGTGCACATCCCGATGGGCAGGTTCGGCGAAGCAAACGAGATAGCGGCGGCGGTCGCGTTTCTCGCCAGCGACGACGCCTCGTTCATCACGGCATCGACATTCCTAGTGGACGGCGGGATCAGCGGCGCTTACGTCACACCTCAGTAGGCGCCGGGCCTGGCGGGCATAGATATGCACACGGGCTGAGTGATCTTGAGGAGTGTGCCCACCCATGAGGTAACGCTGCGTCGTGTCGGCGCGTAGCGCAAGGTCGAGCTGGCTGAGGCGCTCGCGCGTCCGGTGCTGGCGTAACAGGTCAGGAAAGTCCACGTGTCGGTTGTAGCCGACGGGTACGACGCGTGCGGGCCGGGCCAGCTCCCGAGCCTTCACTGAGTGAGTCGCGCGATGATGTCGATGAGGCGTTGGGCGTCGTCGGGTTGGACCACGGACGGGTGCGCGGCTGTGAGATCGACGTCGGTGGACACCGCGATCACCATGTGACGCGATGGCACGACCTCGATGCGTTGTCCGCCGAAGCCGAGGGCGTAGTAGGCGTCGGCACCGTTGATCTTCTCGACCCACCACAGATAGCCGTAGTTCTGCGGGTCGAAGGACTTGTATGCAGGTAGATCGGCCAGGGCGGCTTTGCGGCACTCGGCGGTGGTGGCCTGGCGGACCCATTGGGCCGGTACGACCTGCTTGCCGTGCCACTGGCCCCCTTGCAGATACAGCTGGCCGAACGCTGCCATGTCACGGGGGCGGAGCTTGATCAATGCGGCGCCCAGGTTGAAGCCCTGTGGGTCAACGGGCCAGGCGAAATGTGCATGCTGATACTCAGCCAGGTGTGCCGGATCTGCCGGCGACTGGAGCGCCGGCCTGGTCGGAATGCCGAGCGGATCGAATAGCTTCGCCCGGGCGTAGCTCAGTACTGACTGGCCGGTTGCCTGGACGAGAATCGGCGAGAGCAGGTGCGCGCCGTAGTCGGAGTAATGCCATTCCACGCCGGGCGCCCGGTCTTGATGGGCGAGGATGTAGTTGGTCCAGTTCGGCGCCGTATCGAGCGGGTCTTTGCCGGTCAGATTCCAGGTGTCCGGGAATCCGGCGGTCATGGTGAGTATCTGGCGTAGCGTGACTCGGGCGACGGATGGGCGCATCTCCGATGCCTGGCGAGGCAGCATCTCGTCCAGACGCTCGTCGAGGCGTAACCGGCCCTCGTGGATGGCGATGCCTATCAGGGTCGACATCACGCTTTTGGTCACTGAGAAGCTGGATCGGGACTGGTCTGCCGATGTTGAGTAGTAATGCTCGTATCGGGTCCGCCCGTCGACCTGCACGATGATCGCGCGGATCTGGTCCTCGTAGGTGTAGTTGTTCATTTCGGTGGCGATCGCGCTCGCCAGTGGGTCAGCCGACGCCGAAGGCTTCGGGTGCGTCGACCCCGAGCAGGATGCCACACCCAACAAAGCAATGCACAGCGGCACGGCAATCACCATTCGAGCGCCATTCCGATTGGCCGTGTAGCGCGTCGGTTTTCTGTGCAGCATTTCGCCCTCCCATTCATCGCGTGCCGGCGCCGGTACTTAGATCATGCGCGCCCATCGCAATGAGTCGTTTGCTTGCTTGCCGCACCGCGTGCATTCCCGGTAGCGGCTGCTGCCGTCTTCGGAACTGAAGTCCGCCCACCGGTGCCGAATCAGCCTGCAGTAGAGAGGACGCGGCCGTCGGCGTGGGAAGACGATTTCCATATCGGCGGCGGTGGCCTCCGACGGGGCGCTGATCGCGGCACGTAGCGCCCAGGATCGGCTGAACACACGGAATGCGTGGCGGAGTTGCCGGGTGCGGCTCAGGCCGTAGAGTTCGGCGACGAATTCCTGCCGGTAGCGGTCTCGGGTCGAGCGGGGCAGCACGCGGGTCGCCGCCTGCAGGGTGTGCCGGGGCCAGAACCCGGCGGCTCGCAGCTCGCGTTCAGCCATGACCACACCCCCCATCGGCGGTCATGACGGTTCGACCGCCGGCCGGGGGCTGCGCACCGGTGTCGAGATCACCCCGCACCGCCGGCGCCGCCCCCGCCATAAGCGCGCCCCCACGAATCGTTCGCGTGGGGACGAGACCTGGCGTTTAGCGCGCGCAGCATGTCGCGGGCTGCCCGGCGTGAGGTCGAGGAGAACACCTTCGTCCCTGCCGCTTCGGCGTCCCGAATCTCATAGCCGCCGGCGGTTCGCTGCATGCTGTACCGCTTCGGACGCCGCAGCCGCGAGTAGACGAGCTCCATGTCGCCTGCTTCGGATGGGGTGTTGAGCGCGGCGCGCAGCGCCCAGGATCGGCTGAGCACCCCGACGGCGTGCCGGAGTTGCCGGGCTCGGCGCAGGCCGTGTAGTTCGGCGAGGAACTCCTGCCGGTACCGGCCCCGGCTCGCCACCGGCACCACCCGGATGGCCACCCGGACGATGTGCCGGGGCAAGAACCCCGCTGCCCGCATCGCTGGCTCAGCCATGACCACACCCTCCCTCGGTGTT
>DATFRC010000169.1:0-22799 GCA_035263725.1 Jatrophihabitantaceae bacterium
GAGAGCGTCCAGATCGCGTGCGTGGGCGATCAGCGCTGGTGTTCTGCGTCTGCTCGTCGGCGCTGGACTCGGCCGGGGCGACGCTCAGCTGCGGCGCAGTGCTCCGCCGGAGAGCGTGGTTGGGTGGGCCGTCTCAAAGGCGGTAGCGGCGGGTTCGAATCCGCTCGGGGCTACAACATCAGACCAGCTGGAGCGCGCGCAGCTGGTGCAGCTGGCTCACGGCCGGCACCGGCCGATAGCCCGTCGGCTGGCCGCGAGCGAGCACTTCCTCGACCTGGGTCATTCAGCGTGGGTGATGGGCGCGGCACGCAAAAGGCCATATCCTCCCTCGGGTCTCCCAGGGGGTGCGCGATGGTCACTCCGAGTACACCGGACGTCGAACCCGGCGCCGCGTCGCAGGACAGCAAGAGCGGCACCGCTCTAGGCGCCGACGAACCTGCACCGGCCGATGTGGCGACGCCCGAAGCGGCGATGCCCGAAACCGCGATGCCCGAAACTGCGACCGAGGTAGCGGGGCCCGCCAAAGTTGCACCGGCCGAGGTCGAGATCGCCGAGACCGTGGGCCTGGTAGGGCCGGTAGACGAACTGCCGAAGCCGCGCCGGTTGCTCTACGTCACGCTTCCCGGCCTCTGGGGCGCGCTTGTCGCGTCCTGCCTGTCCTTCACACCGTCGCTCCTGCCGCGTAGCGGAATAATCCAAGGCCTCATCTGGGGGATCAGCGCAGCGATCGGATACGGGGTCGGAGTGCTCGGCGCGTCGATCTGGCGCGCGTTCGCCGATCGTGGCCCGCGGCGGCCAGGCCGCCGTGCGTGGCTCGTGTTCGGATATGGGGGCGGTGCGCTATTCGCCGTGTCGTTCGCGCTCGGGCAGTATTGGCAGTCCCTGCTGCGCGACCTCATGGATGTTCCCGAGTACAACATCGCGCTCGTCGTCGCGTCCCCGCTGATCGCGGCGCTCATCTTCAGCATCTTGATCGCGATCGCGCGTGGCATCCGCGGTATCTACCGATGGCTGGCGAAGTTGCTGTCTCGGTGGGTCGGTCCACGGGGTGCCCGCGCGACCGCGTGGCTCGCGGCAGTCGGCCTGACCTACCTCGTGATAAGTGGCCTGCTGCTGAACGGTCTGGTGGCCCTCGTCAACCAGACCTTCTCGGTGCGGAATGGGTTGACCCCGCCGGGCATACACCAGCCAACCAGCAGCCTTCGTTCCGGCGGTCCGGGATCACTTGTGTCCTGGAACTCATTGGGACGCGAGGGGCGCAAGTTCGTCGCAACAGGGCCGTCCGCCGCCGATATCCAGTCGTGGACGCACGAACGTGCGGAGCAGCCGATCCGCGCCTACGCCGGGCTGGAATCGGCCGGCACCAGCGAGGCCCGCGCTGCGCTTGCCGTTTCGGACCTCGAGCGCGCCGGCGGATTCAAACGCAAGAATCTGCTCGTCGTCACGACCACCGGCAGTGGCTGGATCGATCCGGCGTCGGCCGACACCTTCGAGTACCTCAGCGATGGCGATTCGGCGATCGTCTCGATGCAGTACTCGTACCTGCCGTCCTGGCTGTCGTATCTGGTCGATCAGAGGAAAGCGCGTGAGGCGGGTCGTGACCTGTTCGACGCGGTGTATGGCAAGTGGTTGAAGCTCCCGCCGGACGCGCGCCCGAACTTGTACGTCGGCGGTGAGAGTCTTGGGTCGTTCGGTGCCGAGTCGGCATTCAGCGGCGCGTACGACCTGAGCAACCGGACGGCCGGCGCGTTATTCGTCGGTCCGCCGAACTTCAACACCCTGTTCCGAGAGTTCAGCGACCACCGTGACGCAGGCAGCCTTGAGTCGCTGCCTGTCTACCAGAGTGGACGCATCGTCCGATTCGCCAACGACCCACGCGTTGACATTCCGCCGGACGGCCACCCCTGGGATGGAACGCGAGTGCTTTACATGATGCATCCATCCGACCCGATCGTCTGGTGGAACTGGAACCTAGGGCTGGCGAAGCCGGATTGGACGAGCGAAACACCTGGCAGCGACGTCCTCAAGCAGACTATCTGGATCCCTCTCCTGACTGTCTGGCAAGTCACCGGTGACCTGCCGTTCGCCACCGGCGTGCCCGCCGGACACGGGCACAGCTACAAGAGCGAATACGTCGACGGGTGGAATGCGGTGATGCGGGCCGGCCTGACGCAGGATCAGTTGGCGTCGCTGCGCGAGATCATTTCTGCGGTCAATCAGTAAATGACACCGCAACCGGCACAGGTTGCGGCCGGATCGGACCCGGCGAGAGCTCGTCGGTGCCTGATCGAGACCGTGTGCGTCCTCGTGGCGTTTAATCTCGCTCGAGCATTGGGACTGCTAGGGCCGGCCCTGGTCGCGGACGTGATTCTGTTCGCAATTATGGCGCTGATCGCGTGGTCGGAAAGGCTGACCTTGACCGACCTCGGGCTGCGCCGAGACGCGCTCTCCAGAGGTTTGGCGTGGGGCCTCGGCGCGTTCGGAGTGGCGTTCGTGGTGCTCCTGCTGGGTGCCGTTATCCCGGCGACGAACGGCTTCCTGCACGACTCGCGTGCCGCCATTTCCGGTGGCCGGATGTTCTACAACTTGATCGTATCGATTCTGCTAGGCACCGTTATCCCGGAGGAATTCGCTTTCCGCGGCGTACTGCTCGGCACCGCTTTGCAGCTCTTCAGAAGGTGGGGCGCAATTGTGCTCAGCTCGGCCCTGTTCGGGCTGTGGCACATCGCCCCTACGTTGCACACCATGTCGGACAACCAGACAGTCCGGCACGCGCCGGCTGCGATCGTTGTGCTCGGCGCGATCACAGCCACTTTCGTCGCGGGCGTGATCTTCGGCTGGCTGCGGGTCCGCTCCGGCAGTCTGCTCGCGCCGGCAATTGCACACTTTGCTGCGGACGGGCTCGCTCTTATGTTCGCGTGGTTTGTCATCCACTGACCGTTCTATTCCCTGGCGCTCGGGGTGAGTGTCCCGACCCGGGCCGCCAGGAGGCCGGCCCGGACGCGGTGCTTCGAGAGTCGATCAGTCCGAACGCTGGGGCGTAACCGGTGCCGGTGCAGCTGAGGTACACAGGCGTCGGGATCGCTCCCGCGCCGCATGCGTCGATGCCCGTCCGGTCTTCAGTGCCGGGGCGGGTCTGCGGCAACCCGCCCCTGAAACGAATTGGGCGCACCGTGAGCTCGGGGGGAACTTACGGCGCGCGCGTTCAGAATCCGCGTACGGCGGGCACACGTCAATAGGTCCTTCGGTGCCGACGCGCAGGCACACATCCCGATATTTGGCCCGTACGCGTTCGCACCGCCACCACTAGCAATGACACGCTCAACGTCAAAACCCGACCGCCGACAGGATAGGATTCCCTCCTGGCAAAAGGCCAAACCCTGTCGGCGGTCGGGTTGCCCTTTGCCACCCCCCGACAGCAGGCGCACAACATACCTGCCACACGCAAGACGTCGAAATAGCGCTGGCAGCTTATTGCAAGGAAATTCCTTGCCAGCTAAGCCATACCGCGGTTCGAGGAAGTTGGGGCGGGCTGCGTCACACCCACGGGCCGGCGGCGGGGCGGTTCCCGCGGCCGGCCTGTCCCTCCAACGCGGGGATACCCAAAAGGGCTAAGCAGGCAGTGACTTGCACACAGTCGTATGGGGGACGACTGATTGGTCCGCTTGATGGACTACTGCCACGCACACGGTAAAGGTCGACGACCCAGAGGACGCGATTCAGATGAATTGTGAAAAACGATCGCATCGCCATCGATCGTGCCGCCGCTCTCGTATTCCGCGAGTATGGGGGAAGTCCGGGGTTTCACTCCCTTGTCTCGGGTTAGGCGGGCTGTGGCTCCCGGTGCCGGATAGTGCCGTCGGTGAGGACGTCGCCGTCGGGGCATCGCCATTGCACCTTGCCGCCTTCGAACTGCTCCTGGTAGAGCGACGCGTACGTGCCGTCTTCGCGCAACAGGGAGCGGTGCGTACCGGATTCCACCACCCGGCCGGCGTCGATCACGTTGATGACGTCGGCGTTGACGATGGTGGACAGGCGGTGGGCGATGGCGATGGTGGTTCGGGATCCCATGAGGGCATCGAGGGCGTTTTGGACCTCGCGTTCGCTGGCCGTGTCGAGTGCCGAGGTCGCCTCGTCCAGGATCAGGATGCGCGGGTCGTGTAGCAGGACCCGCGCGATGGCCAGTCGCTGTTTCTCGCCGCCGGACAACCGGTACCCACGCTCGCCCACGATCGTGTCGTAGCCGTCAGGGAATTCCATGATCCGGTCGTGGATGAACGCCGCCCGGGCGGCCTCCTCGACCTCCGCCATGGACGCATCAGCTCTGCCGTACCGGATGTTGGCCAGGATGCTGTCGTGGAAGAGGTAGCTCTCCTGGGTCACGAAGCCGATGGAGGCTGCCAATGATGCTTGGCGGGCTTGCCGTACGTCGATGCCGTCGATCTGAACCGCACCGCCGGTCACGTCGTACAGCCGGGGGATCAGGTAGCTGATGGTGGTCTTGCCGGCCCCGCTCGGCCCGACCAGCGCGACGAGCTGACCGGGGTCGGCCTTGAGGGTGACGCCCGTCAGTGCTTCCACCGACGCGCCGGGGTAGTGGAAATGGACCTGCTGGAGAGCGACCCGGCCACTACTGCTGGTCGCCGGCAAATCGACGGCGTCCGGAGCATCGACGATGTCGGGCACCAGATCCAGGTACTCGAAGACCCGGTCGAACAAGGCCAAAGACGATCGCAGCTCCACAGAGACCTGCAGCAGCTGCCCGATCGGGAAGTACAGGCGGGTCTGCAGCGTGGTGAACGCGACGACTGTGCCTGCGGAGATGCCCGTTCCGTGCGCGAGCAGCAGGCCTGCGACCAGATAGACCGCAGCCGGAGTGATCGACAGGAACGCTTGAACGATCGCGTAGAAGCCCTGTCCGATCATCTGCTGGCGGACCTCCAGGTCGGCCAGGCGCTGGTTCTCCTTGTGGTAGCGGGCCGTGTCGCGCGCCTGGTTGCCGAACACCTTCGCCAGCAGCACCCCGGACACCGACAGGGTCTCCTCGGTCAGCGCGCTCATTGCGGCCAGGGATTCCTGTGTCGAGCGCGCCACCCGACGGCGCCGCTCACCGACCATCTTGGTCAGCCAGAAGAACACCGGCACGGTGATGACGGCCACGATGGTCAGCTGCCAGCTGAGGATCAGCATGGCGACGATGGTGGACACGAACGTCACGACGTTGGCCAGAATGGTCGAGGCGGTGGTCGTGACCACCGACTGGACGCCACCCACGTCGTTGGCCAGCCGGGACTGAATCTCACCTGTCTTAGTACTGGTGAAAAACGCAAGCGGGAGCGTCTGCAGGTGCGAATAGAGCCGGTCCCGCAGGTCCCGCATGACCTGCTGCCCGACCCGGGTGGTCTCGTACACCTGCAGGATGCCGATCGCGCCGTTGACGATCGGGACAACCGCCATGATGGCGACCAGGATGACCAGCAGGTGGATGTCCGGCCCGCCCGGGATGAACAAAGCCTTGTTGAACACGGCCTGGATCAGCAACGGATTGATGATGCCGATCGTCGAGGTCACCACGATCAGGCCCACAACGGCCGCGACCTGGGCCCGATACGGGCGGAACAGCGGCACCACCCGGCGGACGGTGCTCCGGTTCACGTGGTCGGGCGTGGCCGGATTCGCGTCGACGGCCCCGGACAGCCGCCGCGGCGCCGTCATGCCACCCGCCGGCGCGCCGACGGCGTGCTCGACCCGAGTCCGGCCCCTGCGCACAACTTCACGTTCGGCCTCCTCTGCGCCGCGATTGCGGTCGGCAGGAGTATCTACGACCGTCGGGTCCAGCTTGGGGTCCAGCGCCCCGTGCACCGAGCGGTCGGTGCGGCGGCCCGGTCAGTCGGGCGACGTCACGGCGCGGGCGGCCGGTGGATATCCGTGGCGACGCGGCCTAGCGCTGGGGGCCGGTGGCCCCCAGCGCTAGGCGTGCATCGTCTGCGGGGAGAGAAACTCCTGGCTCAGCTTCCGGTCGCGGCGAACCAGGCTCCCGTGGGCGAGGCCACGAACACGATCGGCGCAATGCAGGGGCTGGCCAAGCTCACCGTGGCGTTGATGTCGGCGTTGCCGTCGGCGCTGGCAGCGAACTGACCCGTGGCGACGTTGGTGCTGACAGCCGAGCCGTCGGTGCCGATGCTTTGACAGCTGACGATCGCCTCGAAGTCGGGGATCGGGTTCGTGCCCTGCAGCGCGGGCGGTACCGGGGCCTGCTCAGCGAGGACGAGGCCACGCACGTGCACGAGTAGATGGCCGTTGCTCTTGAGGGAGCCGGTCGCAGCCCTGATCATCCACGGAAGCCCGCCACCGGGCACGTTGCGGATCGGGTTGGCGGCGCCGACATAGGGGCCCGTTACCGGCGCCATCGTGTCAAACTTCATGACCGTGCCCGGAGTGCTCGCCGAAGCGGCAACCCCCACCACGGACACGACGCCGGCCAGGGCCACCGCCCCCGCCGCCGCCAGCCACCTGTTCTTGCCCATCTCGTGCCTCCTGTCGCACCAAGCGGTCGCAGGCCGCGGTGAGCCCGCGCGCATTCTCTTCACACGTCCCGGACCGGCGGCCGGTTCAGCCCGAGACAGGCGGCGGCGCTCCCCTTTGACGAGCGGGCGCGGGTCGCGGTTACATCGCCTCGATGTCCGCGACACCCCGGAGCGGAAATTGCTACCGGTCCAGCGGAGGCAACCACGCCACAGTGAAGGAAAGCTATGCGAGCGGTTGTGTACGACCAGTTCGGTCAGGAGCCGGAGGTCAGAACCGTCGACGATCCCGTTCCGTCACGGCAGGGGGCGGTGATCCGGGTCGAGGCCACGGGCCTGTGCCGCAGCGACTGGCATGGCTGGCAGGGGCACGATGCGGTGCCGATCCCGCTGCCTCACGTGCCCGGTCACGAGCTCGCCGGAACGGTCGAAGCCGTGGGCGCCGCGATCACCGGTTGGCGCGCGGGTGATCGGGTGACGGTGCCGTTCGTCTGTGCCTGCGGCACGTGTGCCGCCTGCGCCGCAGGTGCGCAGCAAATCTGCGAGCGGCAGACTCAGCCCGGCTTCAGTCACTGGGGCTCGTTCGCGGAGTACGTGCTGATCGAGAATGCGGACCTGAACCTGGTCGGCATTCCGGCCGCCCTGCCCATGCGCGCCGCGGCCAGCCTTGGCTGCCGTTTCGCGACGGCGTTTCGAGCCGTGGTCGCACGGGCGCAGGTAGCGCCGGGCGAGTGGGTCGCGGTGCACGGGTGCGGCGGCATCGGCCTTTCGGCGGTGATGATCGCGGCTGCGGCCGGCGCACAGGTGATCGCGGTCGACATCGCACAACCCGCCCTCGCCCTGGCCCGGCGGTTCGGCGCCGCCGTCACCACAGACGCCTCGGCGACCACCGATGTCGCCGAGGCCATCATCGCCGCGACCGCCGGCGGAGCCCACGTGTCGATCGACGCGCTGGGTAGCCAAGCGACCTGCACGGCCTCCATCAACTGCTTGCGCCCGCACGGCCGGCACATCCAGGTCGGGGTGGTGCCCGACGCGCCATCGGTCCCGATGCAGCGAGTAATGAGCCTCGAACTAACCATTCTCGGTAGCCACGGCATGGCCGCGCGCGACTACCGGCCGATGTTGGACCTGATCAACGCCGGCCGGCTCCGGCCGGACCTGATGATCACAAAGACGATCGGGCTGGACGACGCGCCAGCGGCACTGGTGGCCCTCGGATCGACCTCCCCGACCGGCGTCACGATCATCGAACCCCACGGCGAAGCTGCCACGCTATTTGCGCGAGACGGCGAAGACGTATGACCAGGCTGAGATTGCACGGACCAAAGCTCCAGGCCCAGGTACACGACGACCGTCACCCCGAAACAGCAATCATGCTCGACCGTCGGATCGCGCAGTGGCTTGACGTCGGCACGCGGGAAGACACAACCCGTGATCGATACGAACACCTGATCCGCATCTTCATCCGCCCGAGGCTCGGCGTTGTTGCCGTGCTCAGACTGGCCGGCGACTCGACGCGACGGCCGCTCCCCCCCATGGCTCGCGACCGCCGCGTCGAGGCGAGCCGCCGATTCCACCTGTCCTGTCCTGGCGAGGTGCGGCTGATTGCACTCGAGGAGGTAGATCTGCGGCGAACGTCATGGTCCGACGTTCTCGTCGGGCGCCGCATCGGGTGTTTCCCTACATCGCCGCGTCTGCCGCGGCCATGTATCGGCCGAGTTCCGCGCGTGTCCGGATACCGAGCTTGCGATAGGCGCGGGCGAGACTCGCTTCGACGGTCTTCGCGCTGATGTACAGCGCGGCGGCCACCTCACGATTCGTGAGGCCGGACGCAGCGAGCGAAGCGATTTGTGCCTCCCGAGCCGTGAGTTGGTTGCTGGCGCCCGATCGGTTACCCAGCCGGTCGAGTTCGGCTCGCGCCCGAGCAGCCCATGGTGCGGCGGCGACCTCGTCGAAAAGGTGCGCCGCGTTCTCGAACGACGCTCGGGCCAGGCGACGCTCGTTGCGGCGTCGGCGCAGTTGGCCCTCGACCAACAGCGTCCGTCCCCGCTCGAAGCGTGCGTCGGCGAATTCGGCGTATCCCGCCTGGGCACTGTCGTAGGCGTCGAGCGCTCTGTCGACCTCGCCGCGTGCGGCGAACAGCAGCCCCTGGCAATGCAGAGCGAGTGCCGCGGTCCAGTCACCGCCCGGCCGGCGACCGTTCGCGGCAAGCAGTTCGACTATCGGCTCGGCCTCATCCACACGGCCCAACGCGATCAATGCCTCGGCGGCATCGGCATGCACCGTAGCCAGCTCCGCCATCGACGCGGCCGCCAGCATCGCCTGTACGGGCTCGAGGTACTCCACGGCTCCGGCCGCGTTGCCGACCGACAACTCGAAGCGGCCCAGCGCCGCGACGAGGTAGAGGCTCGCACCCGCGAACTGGGAGCGGGCCAGCGCATCGAGCGCTTCGCTTGCGTGCGAGCGGACCTCGTCGACCCGGCCCTCCCACGCCGCGGCCACGATCTTCCACGCTGCCGCAAGTGCCAGGAGGTTGTCGCTGTTCGACATGTGCGCTCGCTCGGTCATCTCGGCCACATGCTGCTCGGCGGCCTCGATGTCACCACGCCACAACGCAGTCGTAACGAGATGAGCCAGGACGAACCACAGGTCGCTCTCGGCACCGCGTTCGACACAGCGCCCGTACACGTCGACGAATCCGGCCCGGGCACGGTCAAGTCGATGCGTCCATTCGTACACGACCGCGGCGTTCAGCGACGGCCACATTACGGCGTGACTGCGGCGATCCGGGTCCTCGAGCGCCAGCCCGCGTTCGAGGCACTGCTCGTCCAACCCTCGACCTAGCAAGTAGTTGCCCATGGCCCATGCGGCCAAGGTTTCCGCGAGCAGCCCGTCGTTGCCGGCCTGCTCCGCCTCGGCCTTCGCGACCGCCGCGTAGGAAAGCACGTCGGCAAAGCGACCGGCGTTCGCCACCGCCATGCCCAGCTCCAGGGCGATCGACGCGCGCATGGCGGGGTCGTCACCGGCTTCGGTCAGCGCGCGTTCAAGCAACTCGATGCCGCGCGCGTAGTCCTCACCTTCGTACACGAGGGTCCCCAAGAGTCCGAGCGCATCGGCTCGCAGCACGCCAGGGCCGAGCTCGGCAAGCACACCCTCGAGCAGCTGCTTCGCTCGCGTCGCATCGCCGGCGTCGAAGTGATCGTGGGCAGCGCGTACGCGCAGGGTGGGATCGGCAGCGCCGAGCCGGATGGCTAACTCCTCCAGCTCCGCGGCCGCGGACGAAGAGCCACGACGGCGCGCGTGGTCGGTCGCGGCGTCGACGGCGCGCAACGTCTCCTGTGTGAGGCCGCTCGCCGCCAGTGCAAGGTGACGAGCCCGCTCCTCCACATCCTCGACGACCTCGCTCAGTCTGCGGTGCACCGTCCGCTGGCGCGCCGGTGACGCACTGTCGTAGACGGCGCTCGCCCAGAGTGGGTGCGTGAAGTGCACCCGACCTGCTGAGATCTCGATCAAGCCGGTGTCCTCGGCTGCCGCCAGATGTTCCACGATCTGGTTGTCGCCGAGCGCTCGCTCAATCAGTTCGACCCGCGCGTCGGCCGTCGCGCTGACCAGCACCAATGCCTCGCGAACCGGCCCGGCCAGAGCGTCAACCTGGCCCGCGACAAGCTGTTTGAGCCCGGTCGGGAGAACATCAACACTGGTCGCCGACTCGGGAAGCGACCGCGCAATCTGGAGCGCGAAGAACGGGTTGCCGCCCGATCGCTCGGCGATGCGGCTCGCCGTCGGCCGCGAGAACGAGCGGCCTGCCTCCCGGAACAGCACGCGGTGCAGCGCGCCGACGCTCATCGGCCCGACCTGCGCGTATCGCAACCGTGTCGCGTCGGCCGGGTACAGCGAGCTGCTTGCTTCGGGCACGCGGTCCGCGCGTTCTGCCGTCAGTACTGCCAGCGGTCCGTGGGCGCGCCGTGTCGCGTAGGCGAGCACGCGGCGGGTCGGCTCGTCGAGCCATTGCAGATCATCGATCGCCACGAGCAGCGGCCCGGCCGCAGTCAGCCGATCGAACACCGACAGCAGACCGGCCGCCACAGCACGCGGGTCGGGCGGCGGATCCCCTTCGGCGCCGCGCAACGACGCTGCGTCCAGAGCACGTCGCTGCAGTCCGGGGAGATCGTCGAGAACCGCCGCATCAACGGGCGCCAGAAGATCCGTTAGTCCGGCATAGGTCAATCGGATCTCAGCGATCGCCGGCCGGCACTGAAACACCGTATAGCCATGCGAATCCGCAGCAGCTACACCCGCCGCCCATATTGTCGTCTTACCGATGCCGGCTTCACCCCACAGCGCGAGCGTCGCCGGGCCCGCACCCACACCGTCGAGCAGGCCCTGAACTGCAGCCTGCTCCGCTCCCCGTCCGACAATGGCGACCGCCACGGTCCGGATGCTAACAACACCCGCGCTCGCCCAGGCCCGAAACAGGCGAGGCCCAAGCCACGCGTGACGTCATGAGGCTGCGCCTATCGGACGAAATCACCTGAGCAACCAGGGCGATCATCTTTGCCACCGAGCTCAACGGTCGCCCGTACCTATGGGCGTAGGCTCTCGCCGATCTGGACGTTCGACAATTGGTCGCCGGGGCGGGGGCGCTGCGACGATCACCGCTCCGGCCTCATCCGAAGAGGGCGGTATGCCTCAGCACATCCTGGTCGGGGTCGACGGCTCGCCAGCGGTAGACCGCACCCTGAAGTGGGCGGCCGACGACGCCCGCGTGCGCCGCATCCCGTTGCGACTGGTCTACGCGTTCCGGTGGGAAGCAACCCGCGTTCCCCGTTACTACGAAGTTCCTGAAGGCACCGACCTCCAGGTGCGCGCCTCGCAGAGCGTCGCAGACAAGGTGATCGAACCGGCTATCGACAAGGCGGTGGAGCTCGAGCCGGGCGTCGACGTCTCGGGCGACGCCGCCGACGGCGACCCTGCGCGCGTCCTGATCGAGGAGTCCGAGCAGGCCAATGAGCTGGTGCTCGGGTCGCGGCACAGCAAGGCCCTCGGGTCGGCGGTGCCCGGCTCGGTCAGTGCGGCGGTCACCGCGCGTGCCGCCTGCCCGGTGGTAGTGGTGCGTGGCCCGTCCGATCCGGGGCCGGGCGCCAGCGTCGTGATCGGGGTGGACGACACCGACACGTCGGAGCAGGTGCTCGCGTACGGGTTCGACTACGCCACCTGGCACGAACTGCCGGTCCGGCCCGTGCTGTGCTGGCACCCTGACCTGCTGGCGCTGAAGAGCCGGCGGGCGGAAGCACCCGCGCCTGCCCGCGTCGAGGCGTGGCTGTCCGAAGCTCTGGCCGGGTGGCAGGAGAGGTACCCGGATGTCGCGGTGCATCCCGAGGTCATTCGCGAACACCCCGTCGCTGGGCTGGTGGGCGCCTCGACGGAGCAGAACCTGCTCGTAGTCGGAAGGCGCGGACGGCACGCGCTGGCCGGAACGTTGCTCGGGTCGGTGAGCCAGGGCGTGCTGCACCACGCGACGTGCCCGGTTGCCATCGTCCCGACGCACCGCTGACGGTCGCGGGCGGCTGAGCAAGCCGCGATTGCTAAGCCGTCCATGACGGATTGACGCCGTCGACCCGCTCGGGGGCGCGTCAATCCGTCGTCGACGGCGCGTCGACCGCAGGCGGCTTTGCTGGGTTACATGGAATCGAACCACCTATCAGCCGTGGAAGTCGCCGTGACGGCGGCGCTCCATCCCCATACGCCCCGTACACATCGAGACCTGGACCTGCCCGGGCACGTTCATGACGACTCCTGCTGGTGGAATCCCGACGAAGCAACCTGGATGTGCCCGCCGACCACGCAGTTCTCGTTTCGGCCGAGTTCGCGGGATAGGCAGGCGGCGACATGATCGACGCACTCGGCTGGTTCGGCTCGGCATTGATCGTCGCCTCGCTGATGCTGCGCCGGCCCGCCCCGTTCCGCGTCCTCAACCTCGCCTCCGCGGTGGTGCTGCTGGTGTTCGACACCGTGATCGGTCTGTGGTCGATGGTGGCCTTGAACGTCGCGATCCTGGCCGTCAATGGGTGGCAGTTGGGGAGACTTGTCCGCCGCACACCTGCGCTCGACCCCGCCCCTCCGCCAGAAGGCTGGTTCACGCGGTCTGACACGCCTGCGCCGCGCCACAGCAACAACATGGCGCGCGCTTCGAGCGGGCCGACCTGGTACGGGGATTGATCATGACACAGCCAGCAGCCGCGACACGGCCTTCGGTGCACGCCGTATCCCGCATGACCAGCCACGCTCCGATACGCCAGGACTTGCCATCGTTCGGGACTGACCTCGGGGTGGTCTTTCGCGCCTATGCACGGGCAGCCGACGACGTAATCGCCGAGATCCCGGCCGGTCCCCGCGGACATCAGATCCTGGCCGCGGTAACGCACAAGGCCGTGGGCAGCCAGGTCGCTTTGGCTGAGCAGATCGGCGTTGATCCCAGCGTCCTGGTCCACGTTCTCGACGACCTCGAGCAAGCCGGGTTGGTTGAGCGTCGAGCCGATCCCGCGGATCGTCGCAACCGTCGGGTCGTCGCTACGCGAAAGGGACGCGAACTGACCGCATCGGTCGACTTGAGACTTCGCCGAGCCGAGGATCAGCTGCTCTATGGCCTGACAGGGGCAGAGCAGCGCACCTTTCGTGAGCTGCTTGCGCGGCTGGCTGACGGTGCCGGCCCACGGGCAGCCGGCTATAGCGCGAGGGCCGTCCACGGGTGAGCGCGCGCCGTCGCGCGGGACGCGGAATCCTGGCCGCGGCCCCCTTGGCTATCGGCCGGCCCGCTTTGCTGGCACGGACGGTGGGCGCCCGGCGCTGCGGCGGGCCGGCGGTCCAGGCTCGGCGGCCGCCATATTGCCGACCGCGTCGGCGAACTTGGCGAGGTCCACGTCCACGAGGTGATCCATCACGTGTCTGCGCACGCCCTCCAGATGCCGAGGGTAGGCCGCCTCAAGGGTGGCGAATCCGGCATCGGTCAAGTGCGCAAGCTGCCCGCGGGCGTCGGTCTCACAGCGCACCCGCGTGACCAGGCCCTGCCTGGATAGCCGCTCGACGACCCGCGTTAGCCCGCTGACCGACAGCGCAACGGCGTCGGCCAGCTCGCTCATACGCATGGCCCGATCAGGGTGCTCCGACAGGTTCATGAGCACGCTGTACTCCGCGAGGTTGAGGCCGTGGGCTTCGATCAGCTCCGCCTCGAGGGTGCGTGGCACGACGAGGATCGCCCGGGCGAGCGCGCGCCAGGCGGCTTCCTCCGCCGGGTTGAGCGGCCTGATTCCCGCTTTCGTCGCGGCGGGTGCGGAGGAACGCTTCGTCACTCTGCCAACTTAGTTGCTTGACGACGCAAGCTCAAGTTGATATGTTTGCTTGCGCAAGCAGCGTACCGGAGGCGTAAGTGCCGACCATCACAGTCGAGAACTCGCTGCAGTTGCCTCGACCGCCTGGTTCCGGCACCGGACATCGCGCCAGCCGACAATTGACAGCACCAACAGTTGACCGGGCAGTGACTCTCGTCCGTGAGTCGTGCAGTGAGGGGTATCGTCTTGCCGCGCGCTGACGCCGAAACGCGGTTGCGCACGACTAGTCGCGGGGACGTGATCCGTCTGCACATGCAGAGCGGACGACGTTCGTGGCGAAAGTCACTCGGCCGGACGCTTACTCTTATCGTGACGTCGCGCGACGCTCGATAGTTCGCGGCAAAGCCTCATGAAAGACATCCTGGTGAAGCCAACGGAGACGGCTGAACCGCTCAGGTTCGCTGTGCTAGGGCCGTTACGCGGATGGCGAGACGACACCGAGTTCGCACTCGGGACTCCCCAGCAACAGGCGGCGCTGGCAGCGCTACTGCTACGAGACGGCCATCCGGCAACCCTGTCCCAGCTCGTCGATGCGGTCTGGGGCACCGATCCGCCGAGAACCGCCGTTCAGACGTTGCGAACCTATATCTCACGACTGCGAGCGGCCTTCCGGCGCAGCGAGGGTGGGCAAGCTGTCCGGCTGGAATCGGTTGGCGAGGGTTACCGCCTGCGACTGGAGCAGAGCGCACTCGACCTGACGGTCTTCCAGCGTCGTGTCGCAGCCGCAGAAACCGAGCGGGCCGCCGGCAATCTCGAGGCCGCCGCAGCCCAGCTGCACGCTGGGTTGCAGCTGTGGCACGGCGTCGCGCTGTCCGGGGTCCCCGGCCCGTTCGCCGAACTACAACGAGATCGGCTCGAGGAGGTGCGGCTGGCCGCGCTCGGCACCAAGTTCGAGATCGACCTCGAACTCGGCCGCCATGAAGGGGCCGCAGCGGAACTCACCGCGCTGACGTCGGAATACCCGCTGCGCGAGCGATTCCGGCAACTGCTGATGCTCGCTTTGTATCGCTCGGGCCGACAAGCCGACGCGCTCACGCTGTACCAGGACACGCGGCGCGTACTGATCACCAAGCTCGGCATCGAACCGGGCCCGGCGCTGCAGGCGGTACATCAACGAATACTCGGCGCGGACCCTGACCTCGCGTGGCAGCCGCGGTCGAGCACGTCGGCCGGCCGCCAAACGCCGGCCACGGACCGGGAGGAACTCGCGGACTTCTCAGCACAGCAGCCGAAGGATTTCGGGACGGATGTCGATCCCGAGCGCCGCACCGACACCACGCCGTGGGCGCCGGTCCGCCCCGCCCAACTGCCCGGAGACATCACGTCATTCGTCGGGCGGGAGGACGAACTTGCGTCGTCTTTCCTGAGCGACAGCGACGGCAGGTACCCGCCGGTAGTGATCAGCGGCATGGCCGGAGTGGGCAAGACCACGCTTGCCGTGCACTGGGCCGGGCTGATGGCCGAGCGCTTTCCCGACGGGGAGCTGTATCTGAACTTGCGAGGCTTTGATGCGGACAAGCCGCTGAGCCCGGCCAAAGCAATGCGAGACGTGATCGACTCGTTGGGTGTTCCGCCCAACCGTGTTCCGGGTAGCCCCGAGGGTCTGGCGTCCTTGTACCGGAGCCTGTTCGCCCGCCGCCGCTTCCTGCTCGTCCTGGACAACGCGCAAGACGCCGAGCAGGTGCGTCCGCTGCTACCGGGAGCCGCGGGCTGCCTGACCATCATCACGAGCCGCAATCGCCTGGACGGCCTTCTCGTGGCGGAGGATGCCCGCTTCGTTCCCCTGGGGCTGTTGACGCAGGTCGAGGGAATCGAGTTCCTCATCCGCCGAGTGGGCAGGGACCGCGTGTTCGCCGAACTCCCGGCCGCAGAGGCGATCGTTGACCTGTGCGGCCGGCTGCCGCTTGCTCTCGGGCTGGCGAGCGCCCGCGCGGTACTTCGCCCGACCTTCCCGCTCGCCGCCATCGCGGCGGAACTGCGGGAGAGCCAGGGCGGCCTCGACGCATTCACGAGCTTCGACAGCCACACGGACATGCGCAGCGTCTTCTCCTGGTCCTATCGGGCACTCAGCCCTGGCGCCGCCCGCCTGTTCCGGCTGCTCAGTCTCCACCCCGGCCCCGATATAGCTGTCCCCGCCGCGGCCAGTCTCGCCGGAGTCCGGCCGGAAGACGTACGGCGTCAGATCGGCGAACTCGTCGAACATCACCTGCTGACCGCGCGCGTGCCCGGCCGGTTCAGCTGGCATGACCTGCTTCGGACGTACGCCGCCGAACGGTGCGCCGACCAGGACGACGAGAACGTCCGGTCCGCCGCGCGCCGTCGCATGTTTGAGCATTACCTGCGCAGTGCGCACCACGCCGACGAGCTGCTTGCACCGCATCGCGACCGCGAAGCCCTTCCGCCCGCACCTGCCGACGTCTTCGGGCAGCTGCTCACCGATCAACGAGCAGCAGCGGACTGGCTCCAGGAAGAGCGGCCCGTCCTGATGGCGGTCGTGGAACAGGCCGGGCGAGATGGAGCGGCGTCGCGCGCGTATTGCTGGCAGCTCGCGGCGGCGATGGAACAATTCCTCGACCGGCGCGGGCGCTGGCAGGATCAGCTGCATATTCAGACCACGGCGCTCGAGGCGGCGAGCCGGGGCGGAGACGTGCGCGGCAAGGCAACTGCACTGCGGGCCCTGGGACTCGTCAATTGCCGGCTCCGTCGCTACGACGACGCATTTCGGTGCCTGTTCGAGGCGCTCGATCTGTTCGGCAAGCTCAACGATCGCGTGGGGCAGGGCAGGACGCATCGCTATAGCGCGTTCACCGCGAACGCCACAGGTGACCACAACCGTGCCCTCAACCACTACCGCGCGGCCTCGGAGTGCTATCAAGCGATCGGCGACCGCAGCGGACAGGCCGCCGTAATGAACGAGGTCGGCTGGACCTATCTTCTTATGGGTCAGTACGAGCGGGCCGTCGTCCAATGCGAAAAGGCCATCGCCCAGCACCAAGAGATTGGCGACCGCAGCGGCGAGGCAGCAGCCTGGGACAGTCTCGGCTACGCCCAACATCACCTCGGCCGATACGAGCAAGCGCTGGCGAGCTTTCGTAACGCGGTCGACATCTACCGCGTCATCAACGACCACAGCCTCGAAGCAGACACGCTCGTACACATGGGCGACAGCCACCACGCGCAAGGCGACGCCCTGTCCGCGCAGCACCGCTGGCGTCAAGCGCTCGTGCTGTACGAGGGCCTTGATCACCCTGACGCCGAACGCGTTCGCGGGAGGCTACGACTCGACGGGATTCCCGTATCCGCCGGCTGATCCGGCACTCCGGTGGTATCGGAGCCACATTGACTGACGAGCCATGAACGCTGCTGGATCGTCCGGCTCGACCTAGATGCGCGGCATATCTGGCGTGGCTTGTCGGACGTCGATCGACCATATACATCGCGTCAACATGGAAGACCTTCCATCGAATTGAGACCGGGTAGGCCGGTCGATATCCGATGCAGGGAGTCAGACTCATGGCCGACAAGAAGATAATCGCGGTATTCGGCGCTACCGGCGCCCAGGGCGGCGGCCTGGCAAACGCCATCCTCGACGACCCGGACGCCGAATACACACTGCGGGCGCTCACCCGCAACCCGTCGTCCGACGCTGCACAAGCGCTCGCCGCACGTGGTGCCGAGGTCGTTCGGGCCGACCTCGACGACGAGGACAGTGTGCGCAAGGCACTCGACGGCGCCTATGGGGCATTCGTCGTCACCGCGTTCTGGGAGTACAACTCGGCCGAGCGGGAGCAGGCGCAGGCCCGAGTGGCAGCCAACGCGGCGAAGGCCGCTGGCCTGCGGCACGTTATCTGGTCGACATTGCCGGACACCCGCAAGCACATGCCGCTCGACGACGACCAGGTGCCGACCCTGCTCGGCAAGTACAAGGTGCCGCACTTCGACGGCAAGGGCGAGGCCGACCAGTTCTTCGCCGACGCCGGGGTGCCCACGACGAACCTGTCGACCACGTTCTTCTTCGAGGCGTTCACCGACTTCTTCCGGCCGCTACGTGGTGATGACGGCAAGCTGTTCATCGCGCTCCCGATGGGCGAGGGCAGGCTGCCGGGCATCGCCGCCGAGGACATCGGTCGCACCGCACTCGGCATCTTCAAGCATAGTGGGGAATACATCGGCTCCACCGTGAGCATTTCGGGGGAGAACCTGACCGGCGCCGAGTACGCGGCGATCATGGGGAAGGAGTTCGGCGAGGAGGTCGTCTACCGGCCGATGAGCCTGGACGACGTGCGGGCGCTCGACGTTCCAGGCGCCGACGACATCGCGAACATGTTCCACTTCTACGCGGAGTTCGATGATGTGTTCGCCGGGGCTCGCGATCCCGAGTTCGTCAGGACGCTCAATCCGCAACTGCAGAGCTTCGCGACATGGCTGGCCCGCAACCGGGGACGGTTCACGCTCTGACACGTCTCAGCACGCAGCGACGGCGCGACGGCTGGTGTCAGGGCGAGTCGAGGTCGATGCGGATCGTCAGCGGGCTTGTGCTCATCGCGTGGGAGGCGCTCAGGCAAAGCCGGCGCCAAAAGTCGTGCTGACTCAGCACGCGCCGCCGCTCGCTCGGGTCGTCGCTGCCGAGGACGCGCGCCGTCCCGGTTCGCCAGCTGTCGCGAGATCCGACGCGGATGCGAACGCGGGGATTGGCTTCGATGTTTCGGACGTAGTCGGTTCGACGGCCGTGTTGGGCGATGAGCCAGAACGTCGCACCTTCTAACCCGTTGCATATCGGGGTGCGATGCGGCCGGCCGGAGTGGCGTCCGATCGTTTCCAGTTGGGCGTCGCCGGGTGGGGCGAGTCCCACCTGCCAGGCCAGCCGCACGGGCGGGTTGATGACGAAGCGCTGCAGCAGCTGGACGGCGCGGTACTTCCCGTCTGATCCGATCACGTCCGGCCCGGCCTCCTGCCCGTCGACGAAGGTAAATGCTTGGCAGCTGCTCGATTCCGCATGGCCAGGCATTAGCTGGATTTATTGTTTGATCCGGCCGGGCTCCGGTCAATTCCGCGAGTCGTGGCCTCGGCTGATCACCGCGTCGACGGTCAGCGCCTCGCTCAGCAATACCAGGTCGGCGTCCTTGCCCGGCTCGATGCGGCCGGTGCGCTCGCCCAGGCCGAGCAGGGTGGCCGGGGTGGTCGCCGCGGCGCGGGCGGCGGCCACAATCGGCAGGCCGACGCAGCGCACGGCGTGGCGCACCGCGGCGTCCATGGTGAGCGTGCTGCCCGCGATCGTGCCGTCGGCCAGGGTCACCTTGCCGTCCCGGGCGAACACCGGGACCGGACCGAGGTGGAACGCGCCGTCGGTCATGCCCGCCGCCGGGGTGGCGTCCGTGATGAACGCGATGCGGTCGGGGCCGGCCGCGTCGACGGCGATGCGCACCACGTCGTCGTGCACGTGGAAGCCATCGTTGATCAACTCACAGGTGACCGCGTCGTCGGCGAGCGCCGCGCCGGCTGCGCCGGGTTCGCGGTGGTGGAACGGGCGCATCGCGTTGAACAGATGGGTCGCGATGCGCGCTCCGGACGCGAAGGCCAGCCGCGCCTCGGCGAAGGTCGCGTCGGTATGCCCCACCGCCGGCAGCACACCGGATGCTGCGAGCAGCCGCACGAGGTCCATGCCGCCGGGCAACTCGGGCGCGAGCGTGACCACCCGGACGGTCCCGTCGCCGGCGTCGAGCAGGTGCTGGAGCGCGACCGGATCGGGCGCGCGCAGGTGCGACGCGTCGTGCGAACCCTTCTTGGCCGGGTTGAGGAACGGCCCTTCAAGGTGGACGCCTGCAATTGATCGGCCCGGCTCCTCACGGATGATTCCGGCGATGGTGCGCACAGCTGCGGCCATCCGGTCGAGCTGGTCGGTCACCAAGCTGGCCAGCGTCGTGGTCGTGCCGTGCCGGCGGTGGAAGGCGACCGCCTGCCGGATCTCGCCGGCGTCGTCGGTCGTGATCTGCGCCCCGCCGCCCCCGTGCATGTGCATGTCGACGAATCCGGGCAGCAACCACCGCCGCGCAACGTCCACGATCTCCGGCGCGTGCGGCGGCGGATCGCCCGTGCCTACACCGGCGATCACGCCGCCATCGACGGCCACCCATCCGGGATCGAGCACCCGCCGCGGCGTCACCACCCGGGCATTCGCGTAGGTCGGCACGCGGCAAGTCTGGCAGCGTGCGCCGCCGGTCGGCGCCGCGCGATTATCGGTGGGTCGGCACGACGGCGACCGGGCAGGTCGCGTGGTGCAACACGCCCTGGCTCACCGAGCCGAGCGAGCCCAGCGTGCGCCGGCCACGGTGGCCGACGACCAGCAGTTTCTGGTCGGTCGCCGCGAGGACCAGGCCGGCCACCGGCTGCTCGCGCACCACCTCGGGGTGCACCTCGACGTCCGGGAACTTCTCTCGCCAGCCCGCGACGGCCTCCGAGAGCCAGGCCTCCACCTTGGCGGGGGCGGGCGGTTCCGCGCGCCAGCCAATGAGTGCGCGCGGGTCCGCGCGCCAGATCAGGACGGGACGCACCGGCACACCATGCCGGCTCGCCGTCGCGAACGCGAAGGCCAGCACCTGTTCGCTCGTCTCGGTGTCGTCCACCCCGGCGACCACGCCGGCGCCCTCCTGCGAGCCGGGAGTGCCGCGCACCACGATGGTGGGACAGGCGGAGCGGCCGATGGTGGCGTGAGCGACCGATCCGAGTACCGCCGCGCCAAGCGTCTTCAGATGCCGCGAGCCGAGCACCAGCTGGCTCGCCCGCTGCGATTCGTCGACCAGGACGTCGCTGGGGTCGCCGTCGATCGCGGCGCTGCTGATCTCGACATGTTCGTCGAGCTGGCGCGCGCGTGCCACCAGCCTCCCGACCGTATCGTCGATCTCGCGTAGCGCCAGTTCGACGTCCGAGTCCGGTCCCTGCGGGGTGCCGTCGACGGGCGGGAGCGTCGACGCGCTGTACTGCCAGTGGTAGCAGTACACGAGCCGCAGCGGCAATGCCCACGCGCGCGCCTCGGACACCGCCCACTGGAGTGCCGCGTCGGTGCCCGGCGACTCGTCGACGCCGACCACGATGGGTCGGATACCGGTCATTGCAACCTCCTCATGTGGCGATCCTCGCCGGCCCGAGGTTAGCGCCGACCTTCGACCGCCGTCATCGGGACGTATGGCCCTGGCACGGGATCCAGCTCGGTCGCATGGTCTAGACGTCCCCGTACTGCAGAGGAGGGGAGCGTCATGAAGCGAAACCACCCGCCGATCCTCTGGATTGCATTCCTGGCCCTGCTCGGCATGCTCGCGATCGGCGGCGGTCCGGTTGCCTTTGTGCTGCTGGTGATGGCCAGTCCGTCGATCGCCATTCTGGCGTTTATGGTGCGCGCGCTCTTCGGCGGCGGCTCATCACGCGCCGTCAAGCACCACTGAGCGGCATCGCCAGCAAGATCGGGACCATCGTCCCTGCCGCACTCGTCGCCCGCCGACAAGACTTGACGTCACCGGGGCAACCCGGACGGCACGATCCGGGGGCAGACGTAAAAAGGGCGGCACCGCGCCGCGCGTTGGCCCAACGTCTACGACGGGGAGTCTGCCCCGGATCTGCCGAGGCACTTCCGATCGGACGCATCAGCTGCTCACGTGCAAACACCGGCCCCCACAACGAGTGCGGGGGCCGGTGCCTGCGTTTCGCGTTAGCTAGCCAGCGCCGGTACCAGCATCGCCGCGTTGGGCGTGCCGAGACCCGTGACCGGGTCCCATCCCGTGGTGGCGTTGAAGCCCGGAATGGTCGGGTCGGCCTGGTTGTTGCCGGTGGTCACGTCGTAGAAGTAATCGCCGTAGTTCGGGCCGGAGGCCAGCGAGTACAACTTCGGGTTGATCAGCCCGAGGCCGTGACCGGCCATCTGGTCGGCGATCGCCACTAGACCGGCCCACTGCGGGGCGCTCGCTGACGTGCCACCCACGACGTACCAGCCGGCGCTGCACGGGGTGCCGCCCGGGCAGACCACGCCGCCCTCTGCGTCTCCGGGAGCGGTGTCGTAGACGAGCACGCCGGTGTGCGAGCTCGCCTGGTACGCGATGTCCGGGACGCCGCGCGAGGCACCGATCGGGGTGGACCCGGCCGGCAGGCTGTTCTGGTAGTCGGGCTTGGCGAACACGTGGCTGAACCCGCCACCCGCGTCGATCCAGGCGAACTCACGGTTGGGCTGGCCTTGGCACTCGGTCGGCGGGTCCGTGTTGTCAACGCCCATGCCCGTGAACGGGTTGGTGCACAGGTACGTTCCGCCCACTCCGGTGACGAGCGGGTCGGACGCCGGCCACTCCACCGTCGGGAACGGCAACGTGACCGGGTTCTTCACCGGCGTCTTCTTGCTGTTCGCCGAGCCGCCGTCGCCTGAGCTGCCCAGCACTGTCACGCCGCTCGCTGCCGCGGAGACGAACGCGTGGCGCAGGTTCAGCAGCGACTTGGTGCTGGCGAACGCCTCCTCGGCCGAGGCGAAGCTCTGCGAGATCACCGTCGCCAGGTGGTTGTCGACGATGAACTGCTCGGCGTCCATCATGGCCGGGAAGCCTTGGACCCCCAGCGTCTCCGCCGGGTTCGTGGTCACGTTGAGGATGTTCGCGCCGGGCGCAATGGAGTGTGCCCACTCGACGTCCAGCGCCGTTTCCAGCGCCCAGATGTTGCGCGTCTGCAGTCCGGTGCCGTTGCTGCCGGACGGTGGCGCCTTGACCATCGTCTTGCCGTTCCAGTAGACGTGCTGGAACGTCGGCATCCCGGACGAGCAGGTGACGCCCGGCTCTCCGCACATGTGCGGTGTCCCCATCTGGGTGTTGAACACGTTCAGGTCCGAGGCCATGTTCGGGTTTCCGAACGA
>DATFRC010000170.1:0-10378 GCA_035263725.1 Jatrophihabitantaceae bacterium
CCATCGACTCCAGGGCGACGTTGCCGGTGAGGATCATGAGGTCGGCCCAGGAGATCTTGCGGCCGTACTTCTGCTTGATCGGCCACAGCAGCCGGCGGGCCTTGTCGAGGTTGGCGTTGTCGGGCCAGCTGTTCAGCGGCGCGAAGCGCTGCTGACCGGTGCCGGCGCCGCCTCGCCCGTCGTGGATCCGATAAGTGCCTGCGGCATGCCACGCCATCCGGATGATCAGCGGCCCGTAGTGGCCGTAGTCGGACGGCCACCATTCCTGCGAGGTCGTCAACACCTGCTCGATGTCTTGCTTCACGGCGGGAAGGTCGAGAGTGGCGAACTCCGCAGCGTAGTTGTACTTCTCGCCCATCGGGTTGGCCACGGCGGGGTTCTGGGCGAGGATCTTGAGGTTGAGCTGGTTCGGCCACCAGCCGCGGTTCGCGCCGGCTTCGGTCGGGTACGGGGCGCGGCCGTGCGGTACCGGGCAGCGCGACTCGCTGCCGGCCTCCGCGTCGTGAATCACGGCGTCGTGGTTCTCGGTCATGACAGTCCTTCCAGGAGCAGGCGGATCAGGAACTCTGTGTGGTAGCGCAGTCGGGACACAGGCCCCAATAGATGACCTCGGCCTCGTCGATCGCGATGCCGTGGTCGTCAGAGGGCGTTAAGCAGGGAGTGGCGCCGACGGCACAATCGACATCGGCGATGACACCGCACGAGCGGCACACCACGTGGTGGTGGTTGTCCCCGGTCCGAGACTCGTAACGAGCCACGGAGCCCGCCGGCTGGATGCGCCGCACCAGTCCGGCTGCGTTCAGTGCCCGCAGCACGTCGTACACGGCCTGGTGGGACACCTCGCCGAGATCGTCGCGCACGACGCCGATGATCGAGTCCGTGTCGGAGTGGGGATTGCGGTGCACCGCTGTCAGCACAGCCAGCCGAGGGCGCGTTACACGCAGCGCGGCGCCGCGCAACATTCGCTCGAAGTCGGCAGCAGTCGGCACCCGCCGGAGTATTGTCTACTTTCTTGAATCAATCAAGATTTCGGGCGCGGCGGATCATGATGCGGCTGCGAAGCCGGCGTCGGCGATCACTTGTTGCGGAGAACGCCGCGCAGCTTGCGGGCGAACGCTTCGGGTTGGCCCGCATATCCGAAGTCGCCGCCGAGGAATCCTCCGTGGTGACTGGGGAACACGGTCGCCCTTTGCCCGAGCCGTTGGGCGGTGGCCACCGCGGCGCGACCGGTGAACGTGTGCAGCGACTCCTCGCCCACGGCGATCACGATGCGCGTCGGCGCGGCGCACAGCGCCTTGATGTCCGGACGGTAGCTGCTGATCGCCGCGGAGCGGTCGGAGAGCAGCGGGTCGTCACGTGAACCGTCGTCCTCGCTCGGCATCCCGTACACGGTGGGGTCCGGTACCGGCTGGGCGAAGTAGTCGTCGGTGAACTCGCCGCGCCACGACGTCATGGTGATGAACGCCGCCATGCCGGCACCACGGCCCTTGGCCACGTACATGTCGCGAAAGCCGTCGCGGGCCCGCTGCGCCGCTGCGGCGTCGGGCAGCACCGTAATGATCGGCGGCTCGTGGGCGACAAGCGTGGTCACGTCGTCGGGATAGCCAGCGACCAACGCGAGTGCGGTCACCGCGCCGCCACTGCTGGCGAACATTTCGACCGGGCCGACGCCGAGCGCCTCGATCACCGTGTGTACGTCGCCCGCCTGGACCTCGGGTACGTTGTCCGTCCCGCGATCCTTGCGGACGCTGCGGCCGAGGCCGCGCGGGTCGTACGTGACCACCGTGCGGTCGGGGAAGTACGACGCCAACGTCGCGAAGCCGCTGGCGTCCATAGGTTGGCCGATCATGAACAGCGGCGGCCGGCCGTCGGCCGCGGGCAGCGAACCGCGGACGTCGTAGGCGATGTCGACGTCCGCGGTTTCGAGCACGTGGGTATTCATCATGCCCGTTACGACTGCGGGCACGTCGAAAACTCATCGGCCACGACGTGCGCGGCGGCCGTTCGGTCGCTTGAGCGGCTACTCGTTGGTCGTGCCCGGCGGCGGGTACGTCGGCTCGTTGGTGGTGCCCGGCGGCGGGTACGTCGGCGGCTCGGGCCGCGCCCCGTACGGCGATTGTGGTTCCTCAGTCATAGGCCCGTACGACGGGGGTGCGGCTGCTCTTGGCGGCGGGTACTGGTCGCCCTCAGCGGTCGCCTCCATCGGCGCAGCGGCCGTGTCGGTGGGTGCAGCGGCCTGCGCGGCCGGCGCAGCGGCCTCTGCGGCGGCGGCGCGCCGTTCGGCGACTGCCACGTCACGGAGGCTCTGGACGGAAAGGCGTCCCAGCGCCACTGAGGCAAAGAAGAGAATCAGCGCACCAACGCCGTAGAAGAAGAACAGCTCCTCGAGCGCCTGGACGTTGGTGCTCGACGTGGGATCGGGCGTGCCGATCGACTTGTCGAGCACGTCAGTCAACGAAGGGCCGACGATCAACCACGCCCCGCCCGCAACACCGAGCCAGCTGCCCAGGATGGCGATCGCGCGATTTGTGCTCGTCAGTAACAGCAATCCGCCCGCGAACGCCGCGGCGCCGGGGGCTACTTCGAACCACCCGCGCGCCTCGGTCCACACCCAGGCTGTGTTCGTCGACGGCGTGTACGCGAAGTTGAGATAGGGCCCGATGAACGGCACGATCGCCGCCCACGCGCCGAGTATGACCAGCAGCACCCCGCTCGTCGCGCCGCGGGTCCACGGCACCCGCATCTTGCTGAGCTGGACGCCCCGATCCGAAGAAGCGAACCTCACATCGTGGCCGATCGCGGTCATCCACGGCCTCCTAGCGTCACCACAATCGATACCCACACCGTACCGAGGGCTAACGGATGTGTCCCGTGGCCAATGTGATATGGCCCGTCGCACCTCGGTCAGAACCAGCAAATCGGGCCGCGACCAGGATTCGGGCGACATCAGCCCGCGGGGCAAGATCCAATTGGCTCGAGCAATCACGTACTGATCGGAGAGCGCCATGAGGCTTACCGTGCATACGTTCCTCACCGTCGACGGCGTGATGCAGGGCCCCGGCGGTCCCGACGAAGACACGACTGGCGGCTTCACGCGAGGCGGTTGGCTGGTCCCGTTCGTCGACGAGGACTTCGGCGCGATTGTCGACGCCTGGTTCGCCCGCGCGGAGGCGATTCTCCTCGGCCGGACCACCTACACGATGATGTACGACTACTGGTCGCAGATCACAGATCCCGACAATCTCGTGGCGGCTAAGCTCAACGGGCAGCCCAAGTATGTCGCGTCCGCGACTTTGCGCGATCCGGGCTGGCAGCACACCACGGTGCTCTCGAGGGACGTGATCGAGCGGGTGCGCGAGCTCAAGCAGCAACCTGGAGACGAGTTGCAGGTCCACGGCAGCTGCGGCCTGGCGCAAGCGCTGCATCAGGCGGGCCTCGTCGATGAATATCGCCTGCTGGTCGCCCCGGTGACCATCGGCGCAGGCAAACGCCTGTTCGCCGAAGACGCCCCGGTCAGCGGATACACGCTGGTGGAGTCCAGCACCACCGGCCGCGGTGCTGTCTACTCGGCACTTCGGCCGACGTCATTCGAGGTCGGCCGATTCGGGGTCGAAGACGGGCGCGAAGCAGTCTGAGCTGGCACGCTCGGCATTCGGCAGACTGTTGGGGTGCCGACACCGCAAGACGATTTGAACGCTGGTTGGTTGCTGCTGGTCTACCGGATTCCGAGTGAGCCGACCCGGCTGCGTTCAGCTGTGTGGCGTCGATTGAAGGGGCTGGGCGCCATTTATCTGCAGAACTCGGCGGCCGCGTTGCCCGCCAGCACGTCGGCCGAGCGTGCATTGCGCAGGCTGCGCCACGAAATCCTGGAGATGTCCGGGTCTGCGGTGCTGCTGTCGTGTTCGGTGCTGCAGGGCGAGGCGGAGATTCGGGCCGCGTTCGAGGCGGCGCGCGACGACGAGTACGAGGAGATCGTCGACAAGTGCCAAGACTTCCTGGCCGGCATCGAGAAGGAGTTCGCGGCCCGGCACTTCAGCTTCGCCGAGCTGGAGGAGAACGAGGTCGATCACGCGAAGCTGGTGAACTGGCTCGCGAAAGTCGAGGAGCGCGACGTGTTCGGCTCGCCGGGTCGGGCGGCCGCGGTAGAGGCGCTGGCCAAGTGCGCGGAGGCTTTGGAGTCCTACGCGGCACGCGTGTACGCGGAGGAACCCGAGCTGCAGTGACGTCCCACGCTGCTAGCGCCTTCGCCAGGTGGCCAGCCACAGGCTCGTCGGAAGCACGACGGCCACCGCGGCGGGCAGTACCCACCATGCGCTCGTACTTGTGGTGCTGACCGCGTACGTGATCGCGAGCGCGGCGACGACGCCAACCGCGATGCGCCAGTCGTCGCCGATGACGAAGTCATACCAGAACCGGCCGAAAGCACGAAGGCGCTCCACGTCAAGACACCTCCGCCAGAGTGGGCACCGACGCGACTGCGCGGCGCTGCTGCGCCTTGCGCAACACGGCGACGAGGCTGAGCGCGTAGACGGCGATCGCGGGCACGAGCACCAGGAGCGCGGCATCCGAGCCGGGCCACGTTGCTCCGGCGCCCTCGGCGCCCCAGAACGTGCCGAACGCGCACAGCATCACGCCAACCGCGAACTTCATCGTGTTCTCCGGAACGCGGGCGAGCGGCGCGCGCACCGCCACTGCGGCTGCGGTGACCACCACGATGGCCGCCACCGCGGCGATCGCCGCGAGCGGGATGTCGTGCTGGTTGCTGCCGAAAGTGAGCGCGATGAATGCGACCTCGAGCCCTTCCAGCACGACACCTTTGAACGAGATGGTGAACGCATACCAGTCCGGGACGCCGGCGCGGCTGCGCCGGTCGGCCCCACGCGCGGCGGCGACCTCGTCGGCGTAGATCTGCGTCTCGTCATGCAGCGCTTTGTACCCGCTGGCACGGAGGATCGCCTTGCGCAGCCACTGCAGGCCGAAGATCAGCAAGAGGCCGCCGACGACGAGCCGCAGCGGGCGAAGCGGCACTGCGGACAGCGCCGGGCCGAGCGCCGCGACGATCACGGCCAGCACGACAAGCCCGGCACCGACACCGCGCAGCGCGGAGCGCCAGTCGCGGGTCGTCCCGGCGGCGAGCACGATCGTCGTCGCCTCCACGGCCTCGACCATGCAGGCCAGGAAGACGGCGCCGAACAGTGCCAGTGCCGCGGTGTTCATTCAGGAGAGCTCCTCGCCCTGGATCGTTATTGTCGCTGGACTGTACGTTGCAGCTCAATTCTAACAGCTGTTGCATCGCCTCCAGCGGGCGAGACGACCCAGCGCGACGTCGATAGGCCGGGCTGGCGTACGGCGTCTGCGCGAGATGCTAGAAGCGAGGCTCGAACGGGTAGCCGTGTGGGGCCTCGACCCCGGCGCGCAGGTTGGGTCGCAGGTCGGGCTCACGGGACCGGCGGGGCCAGCGGCGCAGACTAATTCGCCACCGGTGCTTGGCCGAAGCATCGACATTGGCAGCGGTGCGGCCGGAGAGGTGAGGCTTCAGTTGACGGGGCATGCTCAACTCGCAGGACAAGCCAGCGGCGCGCTTGTGTACCGGATTTCATGCTACGTCGCCGACGATCGCACCGGGACCATCACGCCCAGGTTTCGTGCATCCGGCGTAGGGATTTAGTCGTTACGGGCGTTCTCGGGCCCGCTGATCCGCTGCAGCACCGGCAGCGTCGACGCGATGATCGCCAGCGACGCGATGAGTCCGGCCGCCACGAAGCCCCAAAAAGCTGCGCCCGGCGGCTGCAATGTCTCGTGCATCTGTGAGCGCAGGAAAAGGTGGGCGGCCAGGAAGCCCGTTGCGATCGATACCGCGGCGGCCGCGAGCAACGGCACGGCGCTTTCGAACAACACGACCCGCCGCAGCACGCGAAGTGGCGCACCGGTCAGCCGCAGCAGGCTGAACGGCCGCTTGCGTTCGTTGAGGCCGGCCACGACGCTGACCGCGAGCGTGCAGCCCGCGATCGGCAGGCTCGCGATGATCACGACGTTGGCGAGTTGCTGATACGCGGCGGTCCGCTTGCCGTTGTCCGCCTGCCATTCTGCGACGGTGCTCGGCGAGTCGGTCTGCGGGTAGGCGAGTTCAAGCAGGGTGCGCGCGCGCTCGACTGCGGCCCGCGAACCGTTGGTGACGACGACGACGCTACGAACGGGCAGTCGCGCGAGGTCGGTAGGTGGGATGTGGGCCGCAATCCAGTTGCGTGGCTGGAATCTTGAACCGGCCGCGTCCGGGTCGATAGCGGCGGTCTGCGCGCCCGGCGCGCAGTGTCCGAGCGCCGGTGCCCGAGCCAGGTCCGCGCAGCTGATCAGGCCCGGTGGGAACTCCTGACCGGTCGAAGGCTGCTCGTGCACGAGGAGCACCGCGATCACGCCCGGCGTCGAGCGCAGCCCGGCCAGCAGAGACGAGGAGACGGACGGCACGGACGGCAAACGCTGACCGGCTTTGTCGATTTGGACGAGGTCATCAACCAGCGTCGCCCGGTCGGCTGAGGTGCTGCGCGCGCCGCCGTCGTTGGCAGTGATCGTCGTGATTACGCCGATTGCCACGGTGGTGACGAACAGGGCCAGCACCAGCCCGCTGATGGCGCGAAAGCCGGCCTGCGGATTGTCCGAGAGCCGGCGCGCGGCGATCAGCGCACCCGGTCGATGCGCGCGCCGCGCGAGGAAGCGTGAGCTTTGCATCGTCACCCACGGTCCGGCGATCACCAGGCCGACCACGGTCAGGAGAAAGCCCGGCAGGAAGGCGAGGATCTGCCCGCCGGTGGATGCGGGTCGGCCCGCGGCAACGAAGTACGCCAGCTGCCCCAACCCGAGCAGGAGCGGGATGAGCCGCCAGGCTCGCGGCGGGGCCGGCGTGACCGAGCGGGTCACCCCGAGCGGAGAGGTGGTCACCCGGCGCAGTGCCAGTCGCGCCGCCACGGCAGCCCCGAGCGGGACGCCCACCGCCACGAGCACCACGTCGAGCAGGTTGAGCGACAGATCGCTGATGAAGAACGGCTCGCCAGTGAACGGGATGGGAGCGAGCGCTGGGCGCAGCACGAAGAACACCCCGAAGCCGAGTGCGGTGCCCACTGCCGCGGCCAAGCTCGACTCGACGGTCGAGATCACCGCAACCTGTCGGGGCGTCGCACCGACGAGGCGCATGGCAGCGAACCGTTGCTCGCGGCGAGCGGCGGACAGCCGGGTCGCCGTCGCGATGAAGATCAGTACCGGGAACAGCAGCGCGACGGTGACCACGGACAAGACGAGGTCGATTCCGCGCGCATTGACTCCGGCGCCGATCGCACAGTCCGGGCCGTTGCAGCTGCTCGGCGACGTCGTACTGATGCTCGTAATCTGCCGGGCATCAGGTGCATGGGCGAGTTGTGCCGGCGTATGTCCGATGATCATGATTAGCGAGTTCGGCGCGGGCAGTGCGGCATCACCGATCGTTCCGATCTGCCGGCCCGGATAGCGGGCGCCGAGCTCGCCCCGGGGTGTGGCGGCAAGTAGCTTGCTCATGGCCGGCGAGGCGTAGAACTGGCCCGGGCCCGGTAGCGCCGGAATCCCCGGCGGCACCGGGGAATGCGGGCCGGTAGCCGCGACGTCCACCCGGCCGATCAGCTTGCCCTGAAACATGTCGGCCGACAGCTGCCACCACGCCACGTCGGTATTCGAGCTCGGTCGCGTCGCCGTTGCGTCCCGACCGGTCTCCAGCCAGGCGAAACGCGCGTTTTGCGTGTTGACCGCGTTGAGGCCGGCCAGCGTGGCGAGTAGCAACCCGACGCCGATCGCCACCGCCGTCGCGATAAGGACCAGCCGCGTCGCGGCGTCCCTGCCACCGCGCAGTGTCAGCCGGAGTCCGAAGCGAATCACGAAGCGCCGACCAGGGGCGCCGGCGACGTGACGCGCCCGTCGCGCACCATCACCTCGCGGTCGGCGTATGCGGCCACCCGAGGCTCGTGCGTGACCAGCACGACGGTGACGTTCTGTTCGCGGGCGGTCGCTGTCAGCAGCTCCATGACCCGCTCACCGGTCAGCGAGTCGAGCGAGCCAGTGGGCTCGTCGGCGAACAGCACTTCCGGGCCGGCGACGAGCCCGCGGGCCACGGCGACGCGCTGTGCCTGGCCGCCGGACAGTTCGCCGGAGCGGCGCGCGCCGAGATCGTCCAGCTCGAGGCGGTCGAACCAGGTGCGTGCCCGGGCAAGAGCGGGCGCTCGGCGCGCACCACCCAGCAGCAGCGGCAGCGCAACGTTTTCCTCGGCGGTCAGCTCCGGAACCAGCTGACCGAACTGGAACACAAACCCGAACCGATCCCGGCGCAGCGCGCTGCGTTCGCCCTCTCCCAGCACGTCGATCCGGCGGCCGTCGAGGTACACCTCTCCCGAGTCCGGCGCGAGGATGCCGGCCAGGCTGTGCAGCAGCGTCGATTTGCCCGAGCCGCTCGGGCCCATTACCGCGACTATCTCGCCGCGCTCTACCGCGAGCGTCGCGCCGCGCAGTGCAGGCGTCGGCCCGAACGACAAATGGATGTCGCGAGCCTCGACGAGCGGTGTCATGCCCGCACCTCCTCGGCCAGCTTCGAGAGCCGCGCCGCGGTGAGGTCGATCCAGCGCAGGTCGGCCTCGAGGTGGAACAGCCCGTGGTCGGCCATCAGCGCGTCGACGGTCCCGGCATTGCGCTTCACCTCGGTCAGCTCTCGCATCCGCTGTAGATGCGCGGCGCGCTGCCGATCCAGGTACTTCTCCGCGTCGCGGTCCAACATCAGCGCGAGGACGACCTTCACGAACAACACCGTCTGCAGGTGCGGCTCCGGCTCGACCGGCTCGGCGAGCCACGTCTGCACCTCGGTCGCGCCCTGCTCGGTGATCACGTACCGCTTGCGATCCGGCCCACCGCCCGGCTCCGTGTCGCCGGCGATCACCTTGCCGTCGCGTGCCAACCGGCCGAGGGTCGCGTACACCTGGCCGAACGGCAGTGGCTTGTCCCGGCCGAAGTACGTGTCGTAGTCGCGCTTGAGCTCGTAGCCATGGCTGGGTTCGCGCTCCAGCAACCCCAACAGGGCGAACGGCACCGTCATGCTCGCGACTCTACACTGGGTGTATACCTCGCGCTATTAGTTTCTCATCCCCGTGCGATGAGCGCGCGAAGAGCCCGCTGGCGGCTGAGTGTCAGGACGCGAGCGTGGCGAGCACCGCGTCGCGTCTCCGGGTGGCCTCGTCAGCGACCGGCCTCAGTTCGGGCCGGTCAGTGAGGCTGACCATGGTGTGCGGATCGAGGATCTCGACGACCGTGCCCGCGTCGGCAGCGCGGACGACGACGTTGCACGGCAGCATCAGCCCAAGGCTGCGTTCGACATCGAGCGCCTGGTATGCCAGTGGCGGGTTGCAGGCGCCGAGGATCAGGTAGTCCTCGATGTGCTTGCCGAGCTTGGCCTGCATGGTGGCCGTCACGTCGATCTCCGTTAGGACACCGAAGCCTTGCTCAAGAAGCGCGGCGCGTACCCGGGCGACCGTTTCCGCGTACGAGCGATCGAGGGTGATGGTCTTGCCGTAGCGCATTGATGATCCCGCTAGGCCGAACGGGCGGACTGCTTCGCCTCGATCTGCTGGCGCACGTCGTCCATGTCCAGGTCGCGCACCGCTTGAATCACCTGCTCGAGCGACGCGGCGGGCAGTGCACCGGGCTGGGCGAATACCAGGATGCCGTCGCGGAAGGCCATCAGGGTGGGGATGGAACGAATGTTGGCTGCTGCTGAGAGGTGCTGCTCTGCCTCGGTGTCCACCTTGCCGAACGTGATGTCGGGGTGTTGCTCGCTGGCTGCGTCGAAGACCGGGGCGAACATGCGGCACGGGCCGCACCAGCTCGCCCAGAAATCGACGAGCGTGATGCCGTCGCGGCTCACGGTGCTCTCGAAGGTATCCATAGTCAGGTCGACTGTGGCCATTTGTTTAGTGCTCCTCTGCTACTCGAGTGATACCCCGGTGGGTATCTAGTTCAACGGACTGGTGCGGATTCTGATTCCTGGTCGGGACGATCAGTGCGTGAATCGGACGTGGGGCAATGCGCGGTCGAGCCATCGGGGCCGGTGCCAGGCGGCGTGTCCCGTGATTCGCAGTACGACCGGCAAGACGATCAGCCGGATGCATAGGGCGTCGAGGAATACCGCGACGGCGAGGATGATGCCCATTTCTTTGGGCGCGAGGGGCCCGGACAGCGCGAACGTGAGGAACACGGCGACCATGACGCCGGCCGCAGCGATCACGACCCGTCCGGAGGTGCGTAGTGCCATCCGCACGGCGTGGTGCGGGTTGTTGGTCAGGTCGTAGTGTTCGCGCGCCGCGGAAAGCAGGAA
>DATFRC010000171.1:0-42945 GCA_035263725.1 Jatrophihabitantaceae bacterium
GCTGCACTCGGCTGCACCGCACTTGGCGTGGTTCTATGGCGGTACGTCAGCGTTTCTGCTGGTTTTGCGGAGGGCGTGGGATTCGAACCCACGAGGACGCTTCCGCGCCCTAGCGGTTTTCAAGACCGCCGCCATCGGCCACTAGGCGAGCCCTCCAGGACGAGTCGAGCGTAGCGGGTCGCGCGTTCCCGCCAGCCTTCGCAAATCCGGCAGAAATTGTCGGCCGCCGTCTCTAGGGTGACACCTGCGAGCGGCGAAGGAGGGCTGGTGAGCGACCAGCAAACGATCGAGGTCAGAGGGCTCTCGAAGCGATATCGGGGTGCGCGGGGGCAGCCGGACGTCGAGGCCGTCCGCGGCATCGACCTGGCGGTGGGGCGCGGCGAGGTGTTCGGGTTCTTGGGGCCGAACGGAGCGGGCAAGACGACGACGGTCCGGATGCTATGCACGCTGTTGCCGATCAGCGCCGGCGAGGCGACGGTGGCCGGCGTCGACGTCCGGCGCGATGCGGCGCGGGTGCGCGAGCGGATCGGCGTGGCGCTCCAGGAGGTCGGCCTGGACCCCACGCAGACCGCCCGCGAACTGCTCGAGCTGCAGTGCGGCCTGTACAAGGTGCCTGATCCACCCGCGCGCGCCGACGAGCTGCTCGGGCTTGTCGGGCTCAGCGATGCCGCCGACCGGCTGGTGCGCGCGTACTCGGGCGGCATGAAGCGTCGGCTGGACCTCGCGACCGCGCTCGTCCACGAACCTGAGGTGCTGTTTCTCGACGAGCCCACTACCGGCCTCGATCCGGCCAGCCGCGTCACGATCTGGAACGAGGTGCGTCGCATCAACAGCACCGGCACGACGGTCTTCCTGACGACGCAGTACCTCGAAGAAGCCGACCAGCTCTGCGAGCGGGTGGCGATCATCGATGACGGGAAGATCGTCGCCGAGGGCACGCCGGACGCGCTGAAGTCGGAGTTGGGCAGCGACGTCGTCACGGTGGGCCTACAGGCCGCGCAGCACGAGGCAGCTCGCGCAGCCCTGTCCGGCGTGCCCAGCCTCGACCACATCACGGACGCGGCCGAGGGTCTCGCGGTGTATGTGGACGACGGCGCGGCAGCGGTACCGGACATCGTCCGTCTGCTCGACGAGACAGACATCCGGCCGGGAGCGATCACCCTGTCCCGGCCGAGCCTCGACGACGTGTTCCTCGCTGCGACGGGTCGCCGCATCGAGGGTGCCGTCCCGGCGGAAGCGGCGAGCAAATGAACGAGACACTGCTGCTAGGCCGGCGAGCGGTGCGCGAGGTGTGGCGCATCCCGGCGGCGACGATCCCGGCGCTGTTCATCCCGGTGTTCTTCCTCGTGGTCAACCTGGGCCAGGTCAACAAGATCTTCAGTCCGCTGCACACGCCGTTTCTGCATGGTCAGCACTACGTAGCGTTCCAGATCCCGGTGTCATTGGTCTTCGCGGTGAGCTCCGCGACGTCGGGGCTGGCGATGGTCACCGACATCGACATCGGCTATCTCGACAAGCTGCTCGCAGCGCCGATCCGGCGTACGGCGATCGTATGGGGACGCCTCGGTGCCGACCTCGTTCGCGGCGTCGCCGTGTCGGCCATCGTGCTGGCGGTGGGCTACGCGTTCGGAGCGCGCGTCAAATCCGGGGCCACCGGCGTCGCGCTGCTGATCGTGCTGTCCGCGTTGTGGGGTGTGGCGTACGCCGGCATCGCGATCGCGATCGCGCTGAAGACCAAGAACGTCCAGACGACGAACGCATCCTTCCTGATTTTCTTCCCGCTGCTGTTCCTGACGCCGAACTTCGTGCCGATGGATCTGCTCGCCGGACCGCTACAGACGATCGCCCGGATCAACCCGGTCACATACGTGATCACCGGACTGCGCGATCTCGTGCTGTTCCACGATATCCGTTGGGGCTCGCTCGGTGCGTGCGTGCTCACAATCGTCGTAACGGGGGTGGTGCTCACCTGGTTGTCCATGCGGGCGTTGGCCACGTTCGCCGACTGACGATGAGCGCCCGCGGTCCACGCGGGCGGGATGAATAGCGGAGACTGTGCCGGGTGAGCGAACCCATCAGGCTGGGCACCGCCGCAGGTCGCGGCGTGCTGGCCACGACGATCCTCGGCAGCGGGATGGTGTTCCTTGACAGCACGATCGCGAACGTCGCTACCCGAAAGATCGGCGAGGAATTCAACGCCGGTTTCGGCGCATTGCAGTGGGTGCAGAACGGCTACCTACTGCCGCTGGCCAGCCTGATCCTGCTGGGCGGTTCGCTCGGCGACCGGCTGGGGCGTCGCCGGGTGTTCCTGATCGGCGTGGCGTGGTTCGCCGGCGCGTCGCTGCTGTGCGCAGTGGCACCGAACATCGAGATTCTGATCGCGGCACGTGCCCTCCAGGGCGTCGGCGGCGCCTTGCTGACGCCGGGCAGCCTCGCGATCATCTCGGCGTCGTTCGCGCCTGACGATCGCGCTGCGGCGGTGGGCGCATGGTCCGGGCTCGGCGGCGTCGCGACGGCTATCGGGCCGTTCCTGGGCGGCTGGCTGGTACAGGACGTCTCGTGGCGATGGGCGTTTGCGATCAACCTGCCGTTCGCGGTCGCCGTCATCTTCCTCGGCATGAAGTACGTTCCGGAGACGCGGGCCGTGAGCCGCGCGACCCGGCTGGACATCCCTGGCACGTTGCTCGTCGCCGGCGGGCTAGGAGCGCTGACATACGGCACGACCACGGCCGGCTCAACCGGTTGGCATGCGGAAGCATGGATCATCACGGCTGTTGGCCTGGCGCTGCTCGCCGGGTTCGTGATCGTCGAGCGGGACGAGAAGCAGCCGCTCGTGCCGCTCGGCCTGTTCGCCAACCGCGCTTTCAGCGGCGCCAACATCATGACCTTCATGACCTACGGCGCACTCGGCGCGGTGCTGTTCGTGCTCGTGCTGCATCTGCAGATTTCCGCCGGCTACGGCGCCCTCGCGGCGGGTACGGCGACGCTGCCGATCACCATCTTGATGATGTTCCTGTCGGCACGATCCGGAGCTCTCGCTGCCCGGATCGGGCCGCGGTTGCAGATGATCGCCGGGCCGCTTATCTGCGCCGCCGGGCTGCTGCTGACCCTGCGGATCGACACCCACCACCACAACTACCTCACTGACGTCCTGCCGGGTCTGATCGTCTTCGGGCTGGGCTTGTCCACGTTCGTTGCCCCGCTGACCGCCACGGTGATGGGCACCGCTCCGCCGGATCAGGTCGGCGTCGCGTCCGGCGTGAACAACGCCGTCGCCCGGGCGGCATCACTGCTTGCGGTGGCGATATTGCCCCCGTTGGCCGGGCTGCACGGCGACAGCTACCGCAACCCTGACGTGATGGTGCACGGGTACCGGGTCGTCACGCTCAGCAGCGTCGTGATGCTCGTGGCGGCGGCGGTCGTGGTCGCGATGACGGTTCGCATCCCGACACGAGCGTTGCATAAGGAAGGATGAGTGACGTGAACGATGAGACAGTTCTGGCCCGCATACACAACCTGGTCGACGAGGAGCGCGAGCTGCGTGCCACGCATCGCGGCCGGGGGCTCACCGGCGACGACCGGCAACGCCTTGACCTGATCGAGCGGCAACTCGACCAGTGCTGGGACCTGCTCCGGCAGCGCCGTGCACGCGAGGAGTTCGGTGAAGACCCGGACGCCGCCCAGACACGTTCGGTCAACGATGTCGAGGGCTACCTGCAATAGCCGCGCGGGCCTAGCTCGTCACGTCCTTGTTGTTGAAGCGCGCCCACGCCAGTGTCAGGAACAGCGCCGTGTACGTCGCAGCCACCAGCAACCCGTGACCGACCTTGTCGAGGGCCATGGGGTCACGCAACATGTCGATGAACTGCTGCCAGTAGTGGCTGGGCAGCCACGGATGGACGGCGCTGATCTGCGGCACGGCGTCCAGCACCTGACTGGTGATCGTGAGGCCGAGAGTGGTGGCCATCGCCGCGATCGGCACCTCGGTCAGCGTCGATACGAATAGCCCAATCGCTCCCACGGCGGCGATGCTGCAGGCGACGTAGCCGGCCACAAGCGTCAGCCGCCACAGCCCGGCCGCGAACGACACGGATGTGCCGGACAGCAGCGTCACCTCGCCGCCGCCGAACAGGACCAGGCCGATGAGCACGCCGACGACGGCAACCACGAAGCTGCACACGACACACCAGACAACGATTGCCGCGAACTTGACGGCCAGGAGCCGACTGCGCCCGACCGGCACGGCGAGGAGGTAGCGCAGGGTGCCGCTGTTCGCCTCGCCCGACACAGAATCGCCGGCAACCACCGACACTGCCATCGGCAAGAACAACGGCATGATCACGAACAGCGCCGAGAACGCCACGAACACCCCGTTGCTGGTGATGCTGCCGAACAGCGTGGCGGCGTCGCCGTTGCCTCCGCCGGACGTGCCGCCGCTGACCTTGATCGCCACGGCGATCAGGATCGGGATGCAGCCGAGAACCACGAGCAGCGCCTGATTCCGGCGGCGGCGAAAGACCATCCCGATCTCTGAGCGGAGAAATCTCCCCGATCGCGCGACCATCGGCGGTGTCCGCCCGCCAGACGTTGCACGATCGGCGACGTCAGCCAGAGACATCGAAGCCCTCCCCGGTAAGGCCGACGAACACGTCCTCGAGGCTGGGCCGGTCGACGCTGAACCCGCGCACGCCGACGCCGGCGGCGACGAGCGCCTCGACAACATGCTCCGGCGCCACCGCACCCAGCACGGCGTGCGCCTCACCGTCCGCTGTGGACACTCCGTCCAAGCCGAGCCTGGTGAGCACGCGCGCCGCCGCGGCCGGAGCAGCCGAGAGCACGCGCACCCGCGCCTGCTGCTCTGCCGCAAGCGACGCGAGCGAGCCCTGCCACACCATCCGCCCGACGCTCATCACGCCGACGTGCGTGCAGATCTGCTCGACCTCGCTGAGCAGGTGTGACGAGACGAACACGCTCACGCCCTCGTCGCCCAATTGCCGGATGAGGTGCCGAACCTCACGGGTGCCTTGCGGGTCGAGGCCGTTCGTCGGCTCGTCGAGCACAAGCAGGTCACGCGGGCGCAGCAGTGCGGCCGCGATGCCCAGGCGCTGCCGCATGCCGAGCGAGTAGTTGCGGTACCGCTTACCGGCGGCGGCGGAAAGCCCGACCCGGTCAAGCGCCTCGCCGATCCGGCGGCTCGCGGTGCGTGCCGAGACGGTGCGGTCGGCGGCGTCCAGCCGGGCCAGGTTGGCTTGGCCGGATAGATACGGGTGGAAGGCGGGGCCTTCGACCAGCGAGCCAACCCTGGGCAGCACCCGCGCCGCGTTCTCGACGAACGGCTCACCGAGCAGCTGGTGCGTGCCCGCTGTCGGGTAGATCAGTCCGAGCAGCATACGGATCGTCGTGGTTTTCCCCGAGCCGTTGGGCCCGAGGAAACCGTAGATCGAACCGGTCGGCACTCGCAGTTCCACGTGATCTACCGCGACCTGACCGCCCCGGAACCGCTTGGTCAGCGCGTCGCTGGCAATCGCGAGAGTCATCGAACCACTGTCCAGTGTGGACGGTGGCGCGGCCTCGTGGGCCAGGGTCACTTGCGGGCAGCCGCGTCGGCGATCAGGACGTTCTTGTCCACCGGCCCAGCGTAGAGGCGGCCGTCGTCGCAGATGAGCACAGTCACCAGCTTGGATTCGAACAGCCGACCGCTGCCGCCTGCCCAACTCACCCGGGGGAGCGACTGCAGGTATGCCGTCTCCTCACCACTCGCGCCGAGGTCGGCAACCCGCATCCGCACGACGGTGGTCCAACCGGAACCGATCGTGGTGGCATCGCCGCCAGCCGGCGCCGTCGCGGTAGCGAACGGAGCCTTCTTGATCTTCACCGATTTCGCCGGCGTGAACGTGAAGTTGCTCATGTCGGGCACGTCATAGCGGATCCGGGTGTACGCCACATCGATGGCCGGGGAATTGTCACCTCGCGCGTAAACCTGCACACCGAGCGGGATCTTGGTCTTGCCGTCGATCGCGATGCGGACGGACCCGATGTGGGAGCTTCTGTCGCGCGGGGCGAGCACCAGCTCGTACGCGTCGCGGCCCGCTACCCGGCGCGCGGAGTCGGTGCTCACGATCGTCGTCGGATCAATGGCGTGCAGCGCCTGCTCGGCCGCCTGTTCGGGAGTGAGCGTCGGCGCGGTGGCCGGGGGCTCTTGGGTGCCGGACTGCTCCGGCAGCAGCATGTGCGTGGCCTCGTGGGTGGCGCTGTCGTACGTCCAGATGTCGCGACCGTTATGGAACACGTCGGCCTCGCTGAGCGTGTCCAGCAGGGCGAACCGTTGCCTGTCGGGGCCGGCGTACCAGACCCGCGCGGTGTGTGAGCCGGACAATAGGCTCAGCATGTTGCCGGACGTAGCCGCTCCGCTCGGCAATGCCGGGATGCCCAGTGACGCCTTAGCGACGATCGTCCCGGACAACCCATCGACGTGGGCGTTCTCGACATCGACCAGAAGTTGGGCCGCGGTGCGGGGCGGCAGGTCGGAGATCGCTTGGGCCGAGAGCACGCCGCTGGCAGCGATCGCAACGACGCCGACGACACCAGTAGGCACGATCCAGCGCAGCGCGTGGTTGCGAAGGAAGACCGAACGTACATTCACTAGACGAGGATGCGCCGCTTGCACTGTGATGGGGCTGAGCGTTGCAGAAGCGCAACCCAGCCGAATGGCACCCTGAATTGTGTTCGCAACTAGGAAGGACCACACGGTGCGCTTACTGATCGTCGAGGACGAGGTGCGCCTCGCATCGGCGCTGCAGCGGGGCCTCATCGGCGAGGGGTTCACCGTCGACGTCGCACATACCGGACCCGACGGACTGCACGCTGCGCAAGAGAGCAGCTACGACGCGATCATCCTGGATATCATGCTGCCCGGATTATCCGGTTACCGGATCATTGAACGGCTGCGCGACGCCCAGAACTGGGTCCCGATCCTCATGCTGACCGCGAAAGACGGCGAGTACGACGAGGCGGACGCGCTCGATCTGGGCGCCGACGACTACCTCACCAAGCCGTTCTCTTTTGTGGTGCTGCTCGCCCGACTGCGCGCGCTGCTGCGTCGCGGCGTGACGCCGCGTCCGGCCGCGCTTACGGTCGGTGACTTAGTGCTCGACCCCGCCGCCCACACCGTCGCTCGGGCCGGGCGCGCCATCGAGCTGACGCCCCGGGAATTCGCGCTGCTCGAGTTCCTGATGCGCCGATCCGGCGAGGCCGTCTCGAAGGCGGACCTGCTGCACCATGTGTGGGACGCGCACTACGAAGGCGACGCCAACGTCGTCGAGGTCTACGTCGGCTACCTTCGTCGCAAGATCGACACACCGTTCGAGCGGCAGAGCTTGCAGACAGTGCGTGGCGCCGGGTATCGCCTGGTCGCGGCTGCGCCGGCCGAAAGCAGCGCATCCAGCGCTGATCCAGTGTCGTGAACAACGCGGGGTAACCTGCGGCCGATGAGCGAGCAGCGCAGGGTCGCATGAGAGCCGAGGACCTGGACCCAGGCGCGCGCCGAAGCTCCACGCTGAGGGCCGGCACAACGCCGCGATCCCGGGTGACGCCGTGCGAGGATTTCACCGGGTGGAAAGTGCCGGAGGTGCAGTGATCTGGCCGCGGTTTCGCTGGCTGGGTGATTGGTGGGGCACCCGGTCACTGCGGGCACGCATCACGATCGTGGCGACGACGCTGTTCGCGGGTGCCGTCATCTCCGGCACGATCGTGTTGATCACTGTGCTGCGAATGGCGCTCATCAACGGTATCGATTCGTCGGCCAGCAAGACCGGCTCCGACATCTCCGCGCTGGTTGTGCAGCGCGGCGCGCCGAGCACGCTGCTCTCCGGCAGCGGCGGCGTCGACTATGTCCAGATCGTGGACGCCGACGGCGCTGTAATGGCGAGCTCACCCGGCGCGGATGCCACGCGATCGATGCTCACGCCGAGCGAACTCGCGCACGAGCACAACGGCGGGCATCTCACGATCAGTGGCGAATGGGCAGGCATCGACGCGCAGTTGCGGGTCACCGCGGTGCCGGTGCCGGTTAACGGCGAAACCGTCCTGGTGGGCACGAGCCTCGGGCGGGTCGAGCAGAGCGTGCACGTGCTCCACGTCGTCGCGCTGATCCTTGTCCCGGTGGGCATCCTGATCATGGGCCTCGCGACATACGTGATCGTGCGCCGGACCCTGCACCCGGTCGCCAGCCTGCGCCAAGGCGCGGAGGAGATCACCGTGGCCGGTCTCGCCGACCAGCGGCTGCCCGTGCCCGACGCCCAGGACGAGATACAGCGGCTGGCAGTCACGCTGAACGCCATGCTCGACCGCATTGACGCGGCCACGAAGCGGCAGCGCACGTTCGTGGGCGACGCCGCACATGAGCTGCGGTCTCCGCTCGCGTCGCTGCGTGTTCAGCTCGAGGTCGCCGAGCGGCTGCCACCCGAGGACTGGAACGCCGTGCTGCGCGATTCGCTCGCTGATGTCGGCCGGCTGGAGCTGCTCGTCGATGACCTGCTCGCGATGGCGCGTCTGGACGAGGCGGGCGGGGTGCTGCGCCGCAACGAGATGGTCGAGCTCGACGTGCTGGTCACTGAGACGGTTGCCGGCTATGCGCAGGCCCGGGTCCCGGTGACCGCGACGACGGCGCCGATGATCGTGAACGGCGACCCGGACGGGTTGCGCCGTGTCGTCGTCAACCTGACCGATAACGCGGTGCGCTACGCGCGGACCTGCGTCAGCGTGTCGGTGAGCGCCGGGCGCCATATGGCCGGGCAACCCACCGTGCAGCTCGAGGTCGCCGATGACGGCCCAGGCATCCCGGCGCACGAGCGGCAGCGCGTCTTCGACCGCTTCTACCGGGTCGGCGGGTCACGCTCGCGCGAGTCGGGGGGGACGGGCCTCGGCCTGCCGATCGTGCGCGACCTGGTGCGGGCACACGGCGGCACCGTCCGGCTGGCCGACAACCAGCCGGGCCTGCGGGCCATCGTCGTGCTGCCGGTCGTGACCGAGCACGCACGCCGCCTCGCGCCCGACCCGAGCTAGCAGCCTTACACCGGGCTCGGCGACAGGACCGAGAAGATCGGTCACGTCGGTGGGCCCGACGGTGTCGTCGGCGTCGTCACAGGCGTTGTCGGAGGGGTCGTGGTCGGCGTCGTGTTCGGAGTCGTCGGCGTCGTCGGCGTGGTGCTGGGCGTCGTCGGCGTGGTCGGCGGTACGAACCGACCGACGGTCAGCGTGATTTGCTGATCCTTGGTGAAGGCGCTGCCGGCTGTCGGGTACTGGTCGAGGACGATGCCGTCCTGCGCACGATCGCTGGTCTGCTGGGTTTGCGTAACGACGTTGGTCCAGCCCGCCGCGCTCAGATCGGCCTCCGCGTCTTGGATCTTCTTGCCGATCTCATTCGGAACCCCGGACTTGCCGTTGGACACCGAGAGCGTGACAGTCTGCCCCGCCGCCACCTGGGTATACGGCTTGGGGTCTTGGGCGACGACCTGACCGACGGGCATGTTGCTGTCGACGTCCTTGCGGACCGGCTTGAGTCCCTTGGCCGATATCGCCGTGGCCGCGTCCGCGTAGGACAGGCCGACGACCGGCGGGACCTGGATGGTCGGCTTCTTGTACGTCGCGAACGTGATCGCGGTCTCCTTGGTCTGCATCGACCCGGCCGCCGGGGCTTGCGTGCAGACGAGACCGTCACGGACCTGGTTGTTAGGCGCGCCCGGGCAGGGCCCGCTGGTCGTGCCGGGCTGATCGTCGGGCTGGAATCCGGCCGTGATCAACGCCTGGTTCGCGGCCGCGACAGTCTGCCCCACCAACTGCGGCACGGCGAACGTCTTCGGCTTGTCGTTCTTGCCGAGCAGTGCGATCGCATAGGCGGCAGCACCGATGACGAGCAGCAACGCGAGGACGACTGCCGTCCAGATCCACCGGCGGCGGCGGCGCTCATCCTCATCGGTGCGGCCGTCGTCCGGCTGCAGCGGCACACCGCCGGCGACGTGGGCCGGCGAGCGCGGGATGAACTGCGTCTTCTCCGCGTCGGTCATGACCGCCTCGGCGGACACCGGCTGATCGGCCAGCGCGCGTTGCAGGTCGGCGCGCATCTCGCCCGCTGACTGGTAGCGATTCAGCGGGTTCTTGGCCAGCGCCTTCATCACGATCGAGTCGACCGTTCGCGGCACCTCAGGGTTCAGCGAGGACGGCACCGGGGCGTTCTCGCGGACATGCTGGTAGGCCACCGCCACCGGCGAGTCGCCGGTGAACGGCGGTGACCCGGTGATCAGCTCGTAGAGCAGGCAGCCGGTCGAGTACACGTCGGAGCGGGCGTCGACCGGCTCGCCGCGCGCCTGCTCGGGCGAGAGGTACTGCGCGGTGCCGATGACGGCCGCGGTCTGGGTGACCGTCGCTGCGTTCGACGACAGCGCGCGGGCGATGCCGAAGTCCATGACCTTGACCGCGCCGGTGGGGGTGATCATGACGTTTCCCGGCTTGACGTCCCGGTGCACGATGCCGTTGCGGTGGCTGAAGTCGAGGGCGCCGCAGATCTCGGCGGTGATCTCCATGGCACGCCGGATCGGCAGCCGTCCCTGTTCCTTCAGCACGTCGCGAAGCGTGCGTCCCTCTACGTACTCCATGACGATGTAGGGGACGTCGCCGTTGCTCGACAACCCCGGGTCCTCGCCGGTGTCGTAGACCGCGACGATTGCCGGGTAGTTGAGCCCCGCCGCGGACTGGGCCTCCCTGCGGAATCGGATCAGAAACGCCGGGTCGTTGGCCAGGTCCGGCCGCAGGATCTTGATCGCGACTTCGCGGCCGAGCCGTACATCGCGCCCCCGATGCACCTCGGCCATGCCGCCATAACCGATCAGCTCGCCGAGCTCGTATCGGTTGCCGACGAGGCGCGGTGTCGCCGTCATGGGCGGACCTCCGAGCGAGCACGCCGCTCCCCAGCGGCCAGGAGGGTCACTGTCATTGGGGCAATAGCCTTACACGTCACCCAGCGTTCCGCGTCATCGAGGGTCCTTAGTCGTGTCATCGCCCGCTCATATCTGCGAGGTAGGCCTTCATGACGTCACGAGCAAGCGGCGCCGCCTTCTCACCACCCGCGCTCTCGTTGCCAGTGACGCCGGCGTTCTCGAGCACCACTGCCACGGCGATGGGATGCACCGGATCGGCCGCGTATCCGGTGAACCATGCATGGGGCGGCAGCGGGTTGCCCTTCGCGTCGGCGTTGTCCGCGGTGCCGGTCTTGCCGCCTACCCGCTCGTTGTCGATCTGCGCCAATGTGCCGGTGCCCTTCGACACGACGTTTTCCATCATCTGCTGCAGTTGCCTGTCCAGGTCGGGCGGCAGCACCTGGCTTTGCTGCTTGGGTTGAGTCGTGTCGAGCACCGACAGGTTGGGCGCCAGCTCCTGCTGCACCAGGTAGGGCTGCATCAGGGTGCCGTTGTTCTCGACAGCCGCAGAGATCATCGCCGCCTGCAGCGGCGTCATCTGCACGTTGAACTGCCCGATTGAGCTCTGCCCGAGCTGCGAGCGGTTCTCGATGGTGCCCATCGTCGATCCCGACACGCTCAGCGGCACGCTGAAATCCTGATCGTTCATGCCGAACAGGTTGGCCTCGCTCTGCACGGCGTCCTGCCCGGTGTCGATGCCGAGCTGGGCGAAGGCGGTGTTGCACGAGATTGTCAGCGCAGCAATGAGCGTGGTGGTCTTGCCGTTCTTGCTGCAGGACTCATTCGCGAAGTTGTGCATCGTGCCCCCGTCCGGCAGGGGCAGCACCGTCGGCCCGGGGATGACGTCGTCGGGCTTCTTGCCGGCTTTCAGCGCGGCGGCGGCGACGACCACCTTGAATACCGACCCCGGTGGGTAGGTGGCCTGGAACGCCCGCGGCAGCAGCGGCTGGTCCTTGTCCGCGTTGAGCCTCTTCCACGCAGCCTGGATGGCATCGAGGTTGTGCGAGCTGAGCACGCTCGGATCGTAGGAAGGGCTGCTCACCGCTGCGAGGATGGCCCCGGTGCGCGGGTCCAGCGCCACAACGGCGCCGCGGCGGCCGGCCAGCCCCGCGTAAGCCTTCTCCTGTGCCGCCTTGTTGATCGTCAGCGAGACGCTGCCCCCCTTCGGCGTGCGCCCGGTGAGCAGGTCGGTGATGCGGGTGCCGAGCAGCCGGCTGTCGCTGCCGGACAGCAGCCCGTCCTCGGTCTCCTCAAGGCCGTTCTTGTCGTACACGAGTGAGTACCACCCGGTCAGGTCGGCGTAGGTCGGTCCGTCGGGGTACTTGCGCAGGTACTTCAACTCGTCCTTGGTCGCGACGGATTCGGCGATCGGCGTGCCCTGCACGATGATCGACCCCCGAGGATTGGCGTACTCGTTGAGGATGACCCGTTTGTTGTTCTTGTTGTTGCGGTAGGCGTCGCTTTTCACGACCTGGACGTAGTTGAGGTTCACCAGCAGCGCTGCCATCAGGATGCCCACGGTGATCGCCACGCGCCGAATCTGGCGGTTCATATTTCCCGCCCCCCTGCGCGAGCGCTCATTGCGTTGTCGGTCGCGTTCATGCCGGTATCGCCTGCGGGGTCACCGCGGGTTCGGGCGCGGAGTGCTTGCTGGGCGAGGGCGGGCGGCGCGCCGCGTCCGAGATGCGCAGCAGCAGGGCGAGCAGCACGTAGTTGGCCAGCAGCGATGAGCCTCCGTAGGACAGGAACGGCGTGGTCAGCCCGGTCTCCGGCAGCAGCCGGGTGACGCCGGCGACGACCACGAATAACTGCAGCGCGACCAGGAACGAGAGCCCGGTGGCCAGCAGCTTGCCGAACGTGTCGCGAACGGCCAGCCCCGCCGCGAACCCGCGCGCGATGAACAGCACGTAGATGACGAGCAGCGCCACCAGGCCGAACAGGCCAATCTCCTCGCCGAACGAGGAGATGATGAAGTCTGTGGCCGGCAGCGGCACGATCTCTGGATGACCGCCGCCCAGGCCCGTGCCGAACAGTCCGCCGGTGCCCAGGCCGAACAGCGACTGACTGACCTGGTAGCCGATGCCGCCCGGATAGTCGAAGACGTGCAGCCACACCGTGACCCGGGTCTGGACGTTCGAGAACACTTGATAGGCGATGTAGGCACCGGCGGCGAACAGCAGTAGCCCGACGACCACCCAGCCGACCCGCTCGGTAGCCACATACAGCAGGACGACGAACAGACCGAAGAACATCAATGACGTGCCGAGGTCGTGACCACGGATCAGCACCCCGATGCAGATCAGCCACACGACGAGCAACGGGCCGAAGTCGCGGCCCCGCGGGAAGTCGATGCCCAGGAAGCGCCGCCCGGCAAGGGACAGCACGTCCCGCTTCGACACGAGGTACGCCGAGGCGAAGATCGTCAGCAGAATCTTGGCGAACTCCCCCGGCTGGATGGAGAACCCCGCCACCCTGATCCAGATCCGGGCTCCGTTGACCTCGCTGAATCGTGCCGGCAGCACCGACGGCAAAACGAGGAAGAACATGCCGGCTAGCGCCAGCGTGTACGCGTATCGGGCCAGCATCCGATGATCGCGGACGAACCAAATGATCAACAGGAACAGCACGATGCCGAGCGCCGTCCATACGATCTGCGTCGGTGCGGCAGCGCCGGTGAAGTTGGGCCCGGTGCCGTCGTCGGACTGTTGTTTCAACCCGAGGTCCAGTCTGTGGATCATGACCAGGCCGAGCCCGTTGAGCAGCACCACGATCGGTAACAGCAGTGGGTCGGCGTACGGGGCAACGCGCCGGATTACCAGATGGGCGACGACGCCCGCGGCGAGCGGCACGATGCTGTCGACGATCAGATTGCGGTTCACCCGGCCGTCGCGAGTGGCCTCGACGATCGCCTCGGCAGCGAACACGATCGCGATGGCGAACACCAGCAGGATCAGCTCGGCGGTGCGCCGGGTCGGCACACGGACCTCGCCGCTCGGCGGTGTCACCTGCATCCCTCGTTAGGCGTGGGCGACGCTGTAGTTGGCGTAGTCGCTTCAGTCGTCGTCGGCGTCGCCGCGATGCGGTGCGGCGACGTGTGCGGCGCCGGCTTGGCCGGCGTGCTACGCGGTGTGGGAGCCGGACTGGGCGCGATCGCGGCGTCGCGATCGATCGGAGTCGGGGTGGCGGTGTTGGTACGGCACGGCGGCAGCATCTGCGTCTTGATCAGGTTGGCCACGATGCGCTCGGCACCGACCTGGCTGTGCGCGGTGATGCCCGACTCGACCTCGCTGCGCGCGGCCGGCGTGAGCTCGGACATCTTGACCGGCGTGTTCTCCGAAACCTTGTAGAACTTCAGCGGCCCGAAGTCGGTATTGACACCGCGGAAGATCGCCACCTCGTCGCCGGACCGGCCCACGAAGTACTGGCTCTGCGTCCACGCGTAAAAGCCGGCGGTGCCGCCAATGAGGATGGCCAGCACCGCGGCACTAACCAGCAACCGGCGCAGCCATCGGCGGCGTTGCGGCGGCGGCTCGACGTGATGCGGCACCTCGGTGCGCGTCATCCGCGCGGCGCGTTCGGCCGGGCTGGTCTCTATCGGAGGCGGCGACGGCTCGGTGGGGTCGATGAACGCACCGCCGATCACCGGGACGTCGTCGCCGAAGTCGCCGCCGACGACGTCGGCCACGATGACGGTCACGTTGTCCGGGGCACCGCCGCGCAACGTGAGCTCGACGAGACGGTCCGCGCACTCCTGGGGATCACCCTCGCTGAGCGTCTCGAGAATCGTGGTTGCCGTCAGGACGTCGCTCAGCCCGTCGCTGCACAACAGGTACCGGTCACCCGCGCGCGCCTCGCGGATCGAGACGTCCGGGTCGACGTCGTCGCCCATGAGCGCCCGCAGGATCACCGACTTGCGTGGGTGATGGCTGGCTTCTTCCGCGGTGAGCTTGCCCGAATCGACCAGCGACTGCACGTACGTGTCGTCGTGGGTGATCTGCGACAGGTGCTCGCCCCGCAGCAGGTAGGCCCGCGAGTCGCCGACATGGACCAGGCCGACCTGCCCGCCGGTGAACCGCAGCGCCGTGAGTGTCGTGCCCATGCCTTCGAGTTCCGAATCGGCCCGGATCGAGTCGGCGATGCGATGGTTGGCGTCCTCGACGGCATGTCGCAGCGCGGCCAGCAGATCGCCGACCGGGCGGTCCTCGTCGAGGGGCTCGACGGCGGCCACCGCGATCTTGCTGGCAACCTCGCCGGCCGCGTGCCCACCCATCCCGTCTGCGATGGCGAGCAGCCGAGGGCCCGCGTACACGGAGTCCTCGTTGTTGCCACGCACGAGGCCGCGGTCCGAGCGCACCGCGTACCGAAGAGCCAGGGTCACCGGGCACCCCGCCGTAGCCCCGCCATCAACGCAGCTCCATCACGGTGCGGCCGATGCGGATGGGCACGCCGACCTCGAGTGGGGTCGGGCCGTTCAACTTGTGCTGGCCGAGGTAGGTGCCGTTGGTGGAGCCTAGGTCCTCCACGAACCAGACGCCGTCCTGCTGGCTGATCCGGGCGTGCCGGGTGCTGGCGTAGTCGTCGGTCAGCACGAGCGTCGAGTCGTCCGCCCGCCCGATCAGCACGGGTGCACCGGTCAACCCGATACGGGTGCCTGCCAGCCCGCCCGCGGTGACGATCAGCATGCTGGCGCGGCGCGGCGCGGGTGCCTGAGGCAGCCCACGACCACGGCGCCGAGCCGGTGGCGGCACAGCGACGCGCGGCTGCCCGCTTGCGCGCAGGTCGGCTCGCACCACGCGTATCGCGGCAAGCACGAACAGCCACAGCAGGACGAGGAAGCCGAACCGCATGAGCTGGATCGCCAGCGGTGAGTTCACCAGCTCACCCGTGCTCTTGTTGGTACACCAGCCGCGTATGACCGAGGCGGACCACGTCACCGTGCCGCAGCAGCTGGCTTTTCACCTCGTGCCCGTTCACCGAGGTGCCGTTCGTCGAGCCCAGGTCGTACACGGTGGCGAAACTGCCGTCGAACTGCACGTCGAGGTGCCGACGCGATACGCCCTGGTCGAGCAGCTGGAGGTCCGCGTCAGTGCCACGGCCTACGAGGTTGCTCCCCTGCCGCAGCTCGAAGCGCCGGTTGGTGCCGTCGACGACCAGCACACCCTTGGCGCCCGTCTGGCCCGGCCCGTGCGGTGGCAGCGGGTAACCCTGCTGCGATGGAGGCGGGGGCGGAGCCTGAGGCTGGGTCTTCTGCGAGTACGGCGCCGGCGGGAGGTACGGACCGTTCGGCACCGGCGCAACGTCGAGCGGTGCGGCGGCCACGCCGTACGACGGCACCTGCGGTGGCTGCAGTACCGGCTGCGATGCGCTGCCGGCGCCCAGATATGGGTCGGCCTCGTGCGGCCGTGAACCACCCGGTGCGCCGAACCCTGCGACCTGCGGCGGAGGTGGGGCGTTGCCGTACGGCTGCGGGTAGTCGTTCGGCGCGTGCCCTGGCACCGCCGGCAGCGACAACGAGTCGTACGGGCGGCGGCGCGGACCAACGCCGGATTCCATCCGGGACGCGACACCGAAGACGCCGGTATGCAACGAGTCGTCGCGGGCCAGGTAGACCTCGATGTCCCCCGCAGTACGCCACCCGTTCTCGTCCAGATGTTCCTGGATCAGCTCGGCCAATGAGTTCGTCAGCTGCACCTCCCAGGGCACGAGGCGCTCGTAGTCGGACGGGGCCAAGGTGACCCGGTACCGGTTCGGCGCGAGCACCTCGCCGCTGGGCATCACGTTGCGCTTGTCGGTAGCCTCCCGTTGCAGGGCAGTGCCGATCTCGACCGGCTCGACCTGTCCCTTGAATACACGCGCGAATGCGGAGCCCACGACACTCTCCAGACGTCGTTCGAAGCGCTGTACCAAGCTCATGCCCGCCCTCGCTTTCTACCGCGGCAGGTCGCCTGCGCGTCGCGGTTGGCGGCGAGTGCACCGGCGGCGCGCGCACCGGTCCCGGCTGTCTGCGCGCTCCGCACGTCCATCGCGGTCCTCCTGCTGCGGGTATCGCGGCCCGTTGCCGAGCCAGTGGTCCGTCGCGCAGGGGGCCTCGGGACGGCATAGTCCGACGCCGCGCCGTTCCCGCGCGCTCGAATGATGGTACTTGCGCCCGGACCCGGCAAACCTGTGCCCACCGGAGACGGCCGGCTGGCGTGCTAGCCTCGAACGTCGCCCGGGCAAGTGGCGGAATGGCAGACGCGCACGGTTCAGGTCCGTGTGTCCGCAAGGACGTGGGGGTTCAACTCCCCCCTTGCCCACCCACCCGCAGAGCCCCCGGCCAGTCGCAGCTGTCAGCAGCCGCCTTCGGCAAGGTTGTCCCGAGCCCAGTTGGCTATCTGATCCAGTGCGGGCATGAGCGCGCGACCTCGGTCGGTCAACGCATACGAGACGGCGAGGGGCGGCCCCTCGCTCACGGTGCGGGTGATGAGGCCGCCGGCGGCAAGGTCCGCGAGCCGGTCTGACAGCACCGAGTCGCTGATGCCGTCGATCGCCCGTGCGAGCTCACGGAATCCGGCCGGCCCGGCGCTCAGGTGGCCGAGGACGATCGCGTTCCATCGCTTGCCCAGGAACCGGAAGGCCCGGGCCAGCGCCTCCGCGGACGGTACGCATTCGTCCGCCGCCGGCCGTCGGCTCCGGGTCTTCGTCGTCACGTTGGCGATAGTACCGTAATAGTCGCTACTATTTTCGTAGTGGCTAGGGACTACGTCGCACCATCGAGAACGGAGCGTGGCAATGCCCGACTATGGACACAAGCTCGCCTTCGGCACCTTCCTGACCCCGCAGAACCAACGCCCGCACGACGTCGTAGCGCTCGCTCAGCTCACCGAGCAGGTCGGTCTCGACCTGGCGACCTTCCAGGACCACCCGTACCAGCCGGCTTTCCTGGACACCTGGACGTTGCTGTCCTGGGTCGCAGCGCAGACGCGGACGCTGCGCGTAGCGGGGAACGTGCTGAATCTGCCGCTGCGCCCACCGGCGGTGCTGGCTCGGGCTGCGGCGAGCCTGGACCTGCTGTCGGGCGGACGGTTCGAACTGGGGCTGGGCGCCGGAGGGTTTTGGGACGCGATCGTGGCGATGGGCGGCCCGCGCCGCTCGCCCGGCGAGGCGGTGCAGGCGCTCAGCGAGGCGATCGACGTCATCCGCGCCGTCTGGGACACCTCGGAGCACGGCGGCGTCCGAGTGGCCGGCCAGCACTACCGGGTTTGGGGCGCCAAGCGCGGGCCGGAGCCGGCGCACGACATCCCGATCTGGGTGGGCGACGTCAAGCCGCGGATGCTGCGCCTGATCGGCGAGAAGGCCGACGGGTGGCTGCCTAGCCTGTCCTACCTGCAGCCGGGTGACCTCGAACGCGGTCAGGGCATCATCGACGAGGCAGCGACGTCGGCGGGCCGCGACCCACGCCAGATACGGCGGCTGCTCAACGTGAACGGCAGCTTCCCGTCGAATGATCAGGGATTCCTGCAAGGCCCGCCTGCGCAGTGGGTCGAGCAACTGCTGCCACTCGTGCTCCAGCACGGCGTCGGCACGTTCATCTTGTGGGCCGACGACCCGCGGTCGATCGAGATCTGGGGTGGCGAGGTGGCGCCGGCGCTACGCGAAGCGGTCGCGCGCGAACGGCGGACGGCCGGCACGTCGTCCGGGGAGGTGGTGCGCAGCCCAAAAGCGCTGGCACTCCGGCATAAGGGCATCGACTACGCCGCCGTGCCACGGTCGCTGGAGGTCGTCGAGCCCGGTGATCGCACATACGCCAGGGTACGGTCGAATTTCTGGTACGCCGGAGCGCCCGGCCTGGTGCTCCGCCCGGGCGGTGTCGACGAGGTTGTGGCAGCGCTTGGGTACGCGCGCTCGCAGGAGGTGTCGCTGTCGATCCGCAGTGGCGGCCACGGCGTCACGGGCAACTCGACCAACGACGGCGGCATCGTCATCGACCTCGACCGGCTCGACGCGGTCGAGGTGCTCGACCCGGACGCAGGCCGCATCCGGGTCGGACCAGGAGCGCGCTGGCGGACGGTGGCTGAGGCGCTCACGCCGTTCGGGCTGGCGATCAGCTCTGGTGACTACGGCGGAGTCGGCGTCGGCGGGCTGGCCACCGCCGGCGGCGTCGGCTTTCTCGCCCGCAAGCACGGGCTCACGATCGACCACATCGTCGCCGCCGAGGTCGTGCTGGCCGACGGCCGCGCCGTGCGCGCCGACGCCGCCGACCACCCGGACCTGTTCTGGGCGCTGCGCGGTGCGGGCGGCAATTTCGGCATTGTCACAGCCTTCGAGTTCTTGGCGGCGCCCGTACGCGACGTCGTCTACTCGCGGATGGTCTTCCAGGGCGGTGACCTGGCCGAGCTGCTGCCGCGCTGGGGCGAGATCATCGAGAGCGCGCCCCGGGAGCTCGAAAGCTTCCTCTACTCGGCCACGCAGCGCGGGACGCCTTCGTTCGTGCAACTGACCAATATCTACGCGGGCGACGACGATCGCGCGGCCATTGATGCGCTCACCCCGCTGCTCGACATCGGCCGGGTGCTCGACCAGGAAGCCGTCCGCGCGCCGTACGCCGCGGTCTCGCCCGCGGCCGAAGGCCCACACTCGGGTGGGCGGACCCGTCCCTTCGTGGGCAGCGGGCTGGCGGTTCACCTCGACACCGAGGTGAGCAAGCTGATCGCGGAGAGCATGCACGCCGGCGTGGTGCGCTGGCTCTCGATCCGCCCGGTCGGCGGCGCCGTGAACGACGTCGATCCGCGAGCCACCGCCTACGCGCACCGCCACCAGAACTTCTCCGTCTCCGACATCGGAACCCGGGATGCTTCCTTCCACGCTCATTGGGACGAACTGCGGGCGCACCTCGACGGGCTGTACATCAACTTCGAGAGCGACCAGCGCCCCGAGCGCCTCGCCGACGCCTACCCGGGCGAGACGCTGACCCGGCTGCGGCGACTCAAGACTGCCTATGACCCGGACAACGTCTTCAACCAGAACTTCCCGATCCCGCCGGGTGTGCCGTAGCGAGCTCCGGCGTCCAGGAGCGGCCTTGCGCTCAGTCTCGACTATGCCGGTATCTGCGCTGCCGCCGCCCGCGATTGGCGTGCGCGATGATGAGCCAGCTGGCGAGGACGTTGGCGGCAAGCAGCGTCATGGCCGCGGCGGTGAGCTTTCCGTTGAAGCCAGCGGTGTTGAGCAGACGCGCGGCGAGAACGGCGACTTCGACGATGACGGCGACCCCGAGGATCCGCCGCATCACTCTGAGCTGAGCGACGCTGAACCAGTGGCGCCGGCGCGCGCCCGGCTGGGAATGCCGTGCGGCTACGGTCCACCCTGCTGCGTGCGAGCTAGCCACCTACCCATAGTCACCCAAATGCGCCCGCAGTTCTAGCCCGTTTGAGTGAACCGTGCGAAACGCTCAGCCGACGCGCAACGCGGGCAGGCCCGGAGACCGGCCGCTACGAGGCCCGGCGGCAGGGTTGCGATCACGGATCCTCGGGCTCGGTGATCCACGCAGAGAAGACGGGAACGCCGTCCCACTCGCCACCGATTGCCCGAGCCACCACGGCATACGGATGACCAAACCGCAGCGTGGCTGTACGCTTGCGGCCCACGATGACGGCGACCGCCCTGATGCCCATCGCGGTCACCGCAGCGGCCTCGAAGCCGGTGCGCGTGTAGCGTGCCAGCGCCGACTGCGTGGCCTCCGCGCGGTACTGGCCGCGCGGCAGCAATTCGACGAGTGCTTGGGCAGCGGCGGGAAACCCGAACTCCGGCCGCATCAGATCGTGCTGGCTGCGCGCCGACCACGTGGGCAGCACTGCGATGTGCTGCTGGCCGTGGCCCTGTGTATCGACGATCGTCCAGAGTTGACTATCGCCCAGCCGCAGCTCGAACAGCGAGCGCCGTGGCAGCGGGCCGTGCGCCGCAGCAAGCACGTCGGCCGGCGCCACCGCACGATCAGCGATGACCGACGTGACTGCCAGCCCGTCGGCTGAACGGGCGGTGTGCACGGCCACGTCGCCGACCGGCGAGGACGCGACGTAGGCCTCGTGCTGCGGCACCGATCGGAGCACCTGCTTGACTCGCTCCGACCAGGGGCTGCGCAGTTCGGCAGACGGCGCCAGTTCGAACGGTGCCTCCCAGTCGACGCTTGTCGCCAGCGCCGATGCGAGCACGACCACCGTGTCCGACCGGACCTCCACAGGGAAGCGCTCGATAAGCCCCAGCGTGTGCTCGGCGGCCCAGCGGTCCGCGTCCGCCTCGCTCGGGATGCCGCCGACCTCGACGGCGGCCGGCAACTCGGCCAACCACGACTGCAGCGCGGCGACGACCTCCGGGCTGCGCCACACCGCGGCGGCCGACGCCACGGCGGGATGCGGCTTCGCAAGCAGCGCGGCCGCGGCGTCGCGTGCGTCCTCCGGCGATGCGCCGAGGATTTCCGTCAGCTCCTCCCGCGCACCACCCGTCGCGGCCGGCGCCGCCAGCGCGAGCAGCAGCCAGGCGCCGAGCGGGGACGCCACGTACTGATCGCCGTCGACGGCGCGGTGGAAGCGCTCGGCGTACCGGGCAATCAACGGGGCTATGTTCATCCCTTGAGCGTGCCACGCCGCCAGGCCGGACCGCGCGGATTGGCGCTGTGCCGAGGTCCGGCACGCTCGTAGCGTGCTGGCCATGCGCATCCGGATCATCGACGCGTTCACCGAGCGCCCCTTCGCGGGCAACCCCGCCGGCGTGTGCCTCCTCGACGGTGATGCCTGGCCGGACGAGACGTGGATGCGCCAGGTCGCCGCCGAGGTGCACGCCTCCGAGACGGCGTTCGCCCACCCGATGGGCGGCGACAACGAGTGGGGGCTGCGCTGGTTCACGCCGGCCGTCGAGAGCGACCTGTGCGGGCACGCCACCCTTGCCACCACCCACGCGCTGCGAAGCGACGACCGGATCGCCGGCGCCGTCCGATACCACACCCGCAGCGGCGTGCTGATCGCCCATCCGAACGACGACGACACGATCACCCTTGACTTCCCTGCGGCACCACTCACCGAGGTGCCGATCCCGGAGGGCTTGGTGGAAGCGCTCGGCGTCAAACCCGAGGCGACATATCGCACCGGCCCGCTACGTGACCTTCTGACCGTCCTGTCGGACGAGGCAGCCGTCCGCGCTGTCGCACCGGACATCGCCGCCGTCGAGGCGCTGACCCGCCGCGACAACATCCGCGGCGTCACCGTGACAGCGCCCGCTACGGAATACGACTTCGTGTCGCGATTCTTTGCGCCCGGGGACGGCATCCCCGAGGACCCGGTGACCGGAAGCGCCCACACGGCGATCGCGCCGTACTGGGCGGGGCGGCTGGGACGCGACGAACTGACCGGGCTGCAGGCCTCGGCACGTACCGGCGTGCTGCGTCTGGCAGTGCGCGGCGACCGGGTGCATATCACCGGCAGCGCGGTCACCGTTGTAGACGGGACGCTGCTCAGCGAACCGTGAAGCCGGCCGCTCCGTCCGGCTGGCTCCACTCCGGCGTGACGGCGCGTACGTAGCCGGGCGCGTCCGGGCCGCGCAGCCACTCGAGCAGCGCTTCGCAGGCCGGGCGCGGGCCTTCAGCAACCACCTCGACGCGACCGTCGGGCAGGTTCGTCGCTGACCCGAACAGCCCGAGGGCGCGTGCCTGGGCGCGGGTCCAGTACCGGAATCCCACGCCCTGCACGCGCCCCTCGACGGACGCGGTCAGCCGTACCTCGTCCACCGAGCCGACGCTACCGTCGGCGTGGCAGCAGGTGAACGTGCACGGCCACCGCGGCGGCGAAGCCACCAGGTACGGGATGCACGCTTCGAAACCGTGCACCACGTCCGGACCGGCACCGTAGAAAACGATGCCGATGATCGCGAAGCCGATTGCGTTGCCGACCTGCGTACCGACGACAGGACGCCCGCCGGCGTCCGGGCGGAAAGCCCCAGGCCGGCGGCCAGCACGAGTGCGCCCAGTGCCAGCGCTTGCCGTCCCATCCGGGCCGCCACCGCCTGCGCCGCCACGGACGCCGCCAGGAAGCTGATACCCAGCCAGCTAAAGGTCTGGCCGGATTCCAGCGCCCATGCCGCGGCCCAGCTGCAGGTAGAGGGCGAGCGCCAGGAAGAACGAAGTCAATCCCGCGAAGTATGTCAGCGTACTGACAGTGCCGACGCTGAGCGCGCGGGACCGCACCAGCCCCATGTCGACCAGCGGAATGCGGCCGCGGCGCGCCACGCGAAGCTCCCACCACACGAAGTCGGCTAGCAGCACGAACGCGATAGCCAGTGACATCCACGGGTAGGCCGGCCATCCGTACTGACGTCCCTCGACGAGTGGCAGCACGATCGCGACCAGCGCCGAGGTGATCAATCCGGCGCCTACGAGGTCGAGCCGTCCGTGGCTGTCGGAGCGCGATTCCGGTACGTGGCGGCGGGTGCCGACCAGCGCCGCAACCCCGACCGGCAGGTTGATGAGGAAGCACATGCGCCAGCCGAGGCCGGCCACATCCGCGCGGATCAGCGCGCCGCCGATCAGCTGTCCGCCTATGCCGCCGAAGCCCATCGTGAGGCTGTACGCGGTGAATGCGCGGGCCCGGCCCGCGGTGCCCGGATAAGGCAAGCCCGATGATGGCGAGCACCTGCGGGGTCATCAGCGCCGCAGCGGCGCCCTGTGCGATCCGTGCGCCGACGAGGAGCCCGGCGGCGAATGCCAATCCGTATCCGGCAACGACCCACTCGATCGACGTCGCGGTGGCGACCGGGTCTGCCTGCATTGTCGGCACGGCGACATTCGCGATCAAGAAGTCGAAGGTGACCATAAACGTCCGGGCCAGAGCCACGGGGAGCGCCAGCCACCGCTTTCAATGCTTCTCTGCCGGAGTGGACCGCGAGCGCTCATCGCGCTGTAGTTCGGTTGCCGTAACAGTCATGGGCATTACCGTCGCCGGGCGCGGGTCATTGTGTCGATTACCGGACAGGTAAGGCAGGTTCCGGCTCGAGCTCCCGCAACGCGGGTAACGGCGAGCGAACCAGCCACAACGCGCACGTGACCGCACCGCCGACCGCCAGCCACAGCGTCGGGCGCAGTCCAATGGCGCTGCCGAGCATTCCGCCGGTAAGTGCGCCCAGCGGCCGCATCCCGTAGTTCACGGTCCGGTAAGCGCCGCTGACCCGCGAGCGCAGTTCGTGCGGGATGACTCCGGCGAAGATCGCTCCGCCCGCGATGTCGAGCAGCATCACGCCCACACCGGAGCCAAATTCCGCGGCGACCAGGCACGCCAGGACAAGCGTGTGCGGGCCGCCCGCTGCGGGGATCAGCACGAGCGGCGCGGGGAACAGCACGCAGCCCGCAATGAATGTCGGGCCGATGCCAATCCGGCGCGTCACCCGTCCCGCAACCAGCGCCCCGAGCACCCCGCCGACCGCGCCGACACCGAGTACCAGGCCGAGCGCCGCCGGCCGGACCGACAGCGATCGCGTCGCGTACAAGATCATGATCGCGTTGAGCGCGAACGTGAAGAAGTTGACCGTGGCGGTAGCGCCGAGCGCGGAGCGCACGATCGGCGATGCGGCGATGAACCGCGCGCCGGCGATCAATTGCCCCTCGCCCGGCTCGGCTACAGGCGGTTCCACCGGCCGGATGCGCGCGAGTGTCAGCGCGGAGACCAAAAATGTCAGCGCGTCCAGGACGATTGCGCCCGGGGCGCTGAACGCCGCGACCAGCAGCCCGGCCCCGCTCTGCCCCACGATCATCGACATTGCCCGGCTGCCGTTGAGCAGCGACTCGCCCTCGACGTAGCGATCCCGTGGCACCACCGACACGAACAGGGCGGTATAGGCGACGAAGAACAGCACGTCCAGAGTCCCGACCGCGAACGTCACGGCGAACATCTGCGGCAGGCCGAGCCGGCCGAGCAGATAGCTGACCGGAATTGTCACCATGAGCACAGCCCGGCCGACGTCCGCGGCGAGCATGACCCGCCGGCGGTGGCCGCGACGGTCGATTGCGCTCCCCGCGGCCAGCGACAACAGCAGGCTGGGCAGCAGCCCGGCAGCCGTGAGCAACCCCATCTGCGTGGCGTTCGCGGAAAGGACGAGAACAGCGGTCAGCGGCACTGCGAACAGCGATACCTGATCACCCACCAGAGACACGGTCTGGCCGATCCAGAAGCGACGGAACGCCATGTCCCTGAGCAGGGTCACGCATCCTCCGTCGGGAATGCGATGCCGATGTAGGACACCTCGCGGGAATTGCTCGGCCGCTCGTCAGGGTGATCCAGGCGGCGGCTGTACGGCTCGATCAGCTTGTCGATCGCGTCGTCCAGCGCCTTGAGCTCGGCGGGCGTGGCATAGAGGATGCGGTCGCCGAACATCGCCGCCTCGCGCCATCGCTTCGAGTCGTCGTCGGCGCGTTGCAGCCAGCGAATGACGTTGTCGAAGTAGCTCCTGGCGAACGTGATGCGCAGCTGCTTGGCGGCCTCGGCGGCTTCCGGCGTCGCCTGGATCGGCGGAACGTGCGTCAGCATGGAGGTTGCCTGCCAAGGCTTCTCGCGGCCACGGCCTCCCGGCGCCTCCTCGGCAAGCCCGTACTTGGCTAGCTGCCGCAGGTGGAACGACGTGGTGCCCGAGCTCTCGCCGAGCAGCTCGGCCGCTTGGGTGGCCGTCAGCGGACCGCGCCGGCGCAGCAGCCCGACCAGCCTGCCGCGCACCGGGTGGGCGTAGGCGCGCAGCGCGCGCGGATCGGTGAGTTCGATGGGAGGGCGCTCGTCCGGCATGATGCCAACATAACTTTGCAAAGATATGTTGGCAAGAGTTGCAGCTGCCGCTGGAAGACCGTCAGCCGCTAGCCGCGAAGCTCGGCGAGGATCGCCTCCGTGACCTCGTCGGCCGAACGGCTGGCATCGACGACGCGCAGCAAACCCCGGCTGCGGTAGTAGTCGATGAGCGGTGCCGTCGCCTCGTCGAATACCGCGAGCCTGTTGCAGATCACGTCACGGGTGTCGTCGCTACGCCCCTCGATCCGCGCCCGAGCCAGTAGCCGGGCGATCAGCTCCTCACGCGGCGCGTCCAGGTAGATGGCCGCATCGGCGGAGAAGCCTTCTTCCTCCGCCAACCGGCGAGCCTCGCGGGCCTGGCCGACCGAGCGCGGGTAACCGTCGAGCAGGTAGCCGCCATTGCGAGCGGCTGCCTGCACGCGGGGCAAGACCAACTCGGTGACCAGCTCGTCGGGCACGAGCTCGCCGCGGTCCAGGTAGTCACGAACCTTCTCACCCAGTGGGGTTCCGGCCTCGACCTCGGCCCGCAGCAGGTCGCCGGCGGCGATGTGCTCGATTCCCAGACGCTTCGCCAGGCGTTCACCCTGAGTTCCTTTGCCGGATCCGGGTGGGCCGATAAGAAGGACGTTCATCCGCTAACTCTGGCATTACCAGCGAAGAATCGCGACAGAACCCGGCACATGTGTGCCGCTGCCAACACTCTCTCGGCTGACGTATTCGGGGCGTCACTCGACTCGAACGGATCTTTCGTGCGCGTTCTGCTCGTTGTCGCTGCCACCACAGCCGCGTTGACGGCCGCCGTGCCGGCGAGCGCCGCACCCTCTGCGACAGCCGTCATCAACGAGGTGTAACAGGCGGTCGACTTGACTCCCCAGAACACCTAGGCTTAGGTTGCCTAGGTATGAATGAGCGCCTGAAGGGTCACCTGGACCTGCTCGTCCTCGAGGTAATCGCTACCCGCCCGGCGCACGGCTACGACGTAATCGTCTCGCTGCGTGACCGTAGCGACGGCGCGTTCGATCTGCCCGAGGGCACTGTGTATCCGGCGCTGTACCGGCTCGAACGTTCCGGGTTGCTCGCGAGCAACTGGACAGCGGAGTCGGGCCGACGCCGCCGGGTGTACGCGCTGACGGCGACGGGGAGGCGGGCGCTCGCCGCGCAGCGCCGGCAATGGCGCGAGTTCGCGTCTGCGGTGGGCGCCGTCCTGGGGGCGCAAGCATGAGCGGCGAGCTCATCGAGCGCTACCTCGACGACCTCCAGGCACGGCTGCACGGCACGCCACGGCAGATTCGCCGCACGCTGCGCGAGGTCGAGGATCACCTCCGGGATGCGACGGATGCGGGCCTCGCTCGTGGGCTGGGTGCCGACGACGCCGAGCGGCAGGCCGTGGCCGCATTCGGCCCGGCGGCGGGCGTTGCCCGGGCGTGCAACGTCTCGACATGGCAGCTCCTGCGCTCGCTGGCAGGGCAGGCGGTGGCGCTGGTAGGCGTCGCGTTGGTCGCGGTCGGGCTGAGCGGGGCGGTGACCGCCGTGATGGTCGCGGCCGGCGGCCGGGTGTTCGCGTTCGCGGATCCGGCCGGAACGCGGTACTCCGCGCACGACTGTGCGCACTGGCTGGGCCAGCATCCGCGGGCTGGCTCGTGTGCGCAAGCCGCCCTCGACGAGGCAGTGTCGGACGGGCTGTTGCAACGCTTCGCCGCAGGCGTCGTCGGGCTGATCGTTGTGGCGGTGGTGGCGTTCCTGGCCCACCGGCAGGGTTCGTCGCTATGGGCTGTGCTCACCCGTCCGGTGGCGGCGATCGTCGGCGCGACTGCGTTCGCAGCGGCCGGCGTAGTCCTGAGCGGCCTTGGCGGCAATGCAGTCGCGCTGCACGCCGGGAACGGTGCCGGCCAGTGGTTCGCCGCCGCGGGCGTGTCGGCGGTCGCCGCGCTGTGCTTCGCAGCGATAGCGCTGCGGCGGATGCGTGATATGGCTATCTGACCGGCCCGGATTCGTCTGTCTCACGCAGGGCACGTTCCCGGTCCAACGGGCTGATGTAATCGCGGGACTCGACGATCTCGCCGTCACGCACCCGCATGACGAACACGCACGGCACTCGAAATGATCTCCCGCCGACGCTGCCGAGGTACCGGAATTCGGCGACGACGACCTCAGGATCAGTGGTCTGATGGATGACAATGTCGGCGGCGCGGTAGTCGGCGATCGGCGTCATATCGGTTCCCGCGGCGAAGTGTCGGCGCACGTCGTCGCGGGTGAGTAGCGGAATGTCGTCGAGCGCCATCGGGTGCTCGACGTAGGTGCGCTCGGCGTACAGGCCGGTCAGCTCGGCCATCTGGCTGGCATCGCCCGCGACGAGGCGGCTCACGCCGTCGACCAGGCGATGGAACACGTCCGCGGGACACGCGGTATCCTGAGTCACGGCTCCGAATATACGGAGTCGTCACTCCGTTAGGCAAGGAGATTGTCAATGCGCGCCGACGCGCAGGCGAACCGCGAGCGCATTCTGTCCGCCGCTGAGCAGGTATTTGCCGATGCGGGCGCGGACGGATCGACCGAGGCAGTCGCGCTTCGCGCCGGCGTCGGCATCGGCACGGTGTTCCGGCACTTTCCGACGAAGCAGGAGCTGATCGAGGCGACGGTCGTGCGCCATTTCGAGCAGCTCACCGCGCACGCCCGTGATCTGAATGCGCGGAGCGACGCCGCGGCGGCGCTACGCGAGCTGATCGAGACAATGGTGGGCGGCACGGCGACGAAGATTATGCTGCTCGGCCTCCTCGGCGACCCTACTACGGACGCGGTCGTTCGGGCCTCGCGTGAACTCCGCTCGGCTGTGCGCTCCCTGCTGCGGAAGGCGCAACAAGCAGGCGCGGTGCGCAGCGACGTATCCGTGGACGACCTGTACCTGCTCGTGCGCGGCCTGGCGCTGGCCGGCTCACAACGCTCCACCAAGGCGAGCACCCGGCGCAAGGCACTCGACGTCGTGCTGGCCGGGCTCGCGCCGAGGTAGCCGCGTCACCCAGGATTGAGTACATGGAGATGACCGGGTGGCTGTCGGGGCAGGTTTTCTTGCAGACGGTTGACGAAAAGGAGGTGCAGCGGGTCAGCGCCTTCCTGAATGCGCGCGGGCTGGCGTTCCAGGTGCTGACGCTCAGCGAGCGGATGGTGCTCGACCCCCACGATCCGGAGGCCGGCGTGACCACCGACCGCTTCAGCATCGCCGTGCAGCTCGCGGGGTTCCCGCAGGTGGTGGCGCCGGTACTCAACGATCTGGTGCAGCGTGCCCACGGCGCCGGTTGGGAGACCGAGGCCCGGTCGTAGGCCGCGCATAGGGAAGGCTGAGGTAGGGCACAGATAGCACGCGAAAGGTGGACGGCATGACGGAGAGCTACCCGGGCAGCGAGTACCCCCACGGCGGCGCCACCTGGACATACTCGCCTCCACCGGCGTACCAGGGCCCGCCCAGCCCTGAGCCGCCTCGGCCGGGACGCTCCCGCTCCGTCTTCATTACGGCGGTCACCGCAGCTGTCGTCGGCGGCGCAATCGGCGCCGGCACCGTCGCGGCGTTCAACGACAAGGGCAACACGACTGTCGTCAACGCCATACCGCAGACGACGCAGACTGCTCCCGCCACTGCCAAGATCGACGGGTCGATCACCGCGGCCGCGGCCAAGATCCAGCCCAGCGTCGTAACCATAGACGTGTCCGGGCAGAATGAGCAGGGCAATGGCTCGGGCGTGGTCATCCGCGGGGACGGCTACATCGTCACCAACGACCACGTCGTCTCGGTGGCGGCGAACGGCGGCACCCTCACCGTGGTCACCAACGACGGCCAACAGGCCAATGCGTCCATCGTCGGGCGCGATACCTCCGACGACCTGGCCGTGGTCAAGGTCAGCGGGCTGAAGAACCTGGTGCCGGCGAGCTTCGCCAAGTCGAGCAACGTGGTCATCGGCCAGACCGTGATCGCGGTCGGAGCACCGCTCGGGCTCTCCGACACGGTCACGTCCGGGATCGTAAGCAACACCGCCCGCCCCGTGCGTTCTGGCGACAACGACCAGGCCGTGTTCGACGCGATCCAGACCGATGCCGCGATCAACCCGGGCAACTCCGGAGGCGCGCTCGCCGACCTGAATGGCAACGTCATCGGCATCAACGCCGCGATCGCCACTCCCAATACAGGAGGGCTGCAGATCCCCGGGCAGACCCAGCAGTCGGGCAGTATTGGGATCGGCTTCGCGATCCCGTCCGACGAGGTCAGCCGTATCGCCGCCGAGCTGATCGCCACGGGCAAGGCGACGCACGCCTTCCTCGGGGTGGGCCCGACCAACCAGCAAGCGAACAACGTGGCGGGTGCGCAGATCGGTTCGGTCGCGGCAAACTCGGCCGCCGCGAAGGCTGGTCTCAAGGTCGGTGACACCGTGACCAAGGTCGACGACCAACGCGTGGACGACTTCGACGGGCTCGCTGCCTCGATCCGCTCGCATGTCCCCGGTCAGACCGTCACGCTGACGATCATCCGCGACGGAAAGACCTCGACGCTTCGCGTCACGCTCGGCAGCCAGACCGGCTGACTTTCCGAGAGGCCGGGCCGCGCCCTGCTGCGGGGCGGGGCGCCGCCCGGCCGGCCGAGCCCGCACCGATGCGGCGCACCAGCGCCTAGGCCCTGTGCAGCTCGACGCAGCACTCCCCCGGACGTGCCTCGAGCCGCGCGTTCACGGCCCTGGCACCGAGGCCGGTCAGCATCCCGGACAGGAATTCGCGATTGATCGCGCACACCAGTTCAGGAGCCCGCGCGGCCAGGGGATGGAAGGGGCAGTTGCGCAGTCGCACCGAGTCCGGCCCGGTACGCACCGGCTCGTACCCGTACCGCTCGCAGACTGCGCTCGCAAGCCCGAGCCCTCGTTCGGCGCCGAGCCGCCCGGGGCGTACCCGCTCGCGTTCGGCCGCGCCGAGGCGCTCGCCGTGGCCGCGCGCGACGCGGCGCGCAGTCCGGTCGAGTCGATCAGAGGTCTTGGCCGCGAGAACCGCCTCCAGCAGGAGTTCGGCCAGCAGATCCGGGCGGCGAGCCGGCACGGCGACCGCGACGTCATGCCCCGACGGCTCGTAGACCTTGGGTGCCCGACCTACCCGCGGAGTGCCACCCGACGCGTATGTGGCACGCAGCAAACCGACTGCGACCAGCTTGTCGAGATGGAACGCAGCCAGCTTCCTGGAGATCCCGACCGCTACTGCAGCATCCTCTCGGGTAACGGGCGCAGGCGCCTCACGAACGCATCGGTACAGCGCGCGCCGTACGTCGTCGTCGAGCGCTGCGACGGCGGCGATGCCCGGGTACTCCGCGTCCACGCAGCCACTATAACGGTAACGGAGAAGATTGATGCCAAGAATCTATTGTCATTGACAGGGCACTAGTAATAAGACCAAGCTTGGTTTGCGATATTCGACGACCTTGGAGTTGACGTTCGATGCCAGTCCAACTTGTCCACCGCGACGTCGACACACCGGCACCCGCGCTGCACGTGGTCGACCCTCAACCCGACATCGACCTTGCTGCTGCGACACGCGCTGCCGCGGACCTCCTCAAGGCGCTCAATCTGCCCGTCGACAGCGACGGCATGCGTGCCACGCCTGCCAGAATGGCGCGCGCCTACGCCGAGTTCTTCGCGCCGCGTCCCTTCGAGCCCACGACGTTCCCGAACGACGAGGGCTATGACGAGCTCGTGCTGGCGCGCCGCATCCCGTTTCGGGCGATCTGCGAACATCACCTGCTCCCATTCGTCGGCGTCGCGCATGTCGGCTACCTGCCCAGCACGCGCATCATCGGGCTGTCCAAGCTGGCCCGCATCGTTGAGCACTTCGCATCCCGCCCGCAGGTGCAGGAACGCCTTACCAAGCAGGTCGCGGACTGGTTACAGGCCAGCCTCGCCCCGGTCGGCGTCGGTGTCGTGCTCGAGGCCGAGCACACTTGCATGACGCTGCGAGGCGCTGCCGCGAATGGTTCGATGACCACGACGTCGACATTGCTGGGCACGCTACGCAGCGACGCGCGGGCCAGGGCAGAATTCTTCGCACTGGCCCGATCAGCCGACGAGGGAGGACACAGATGACGACGTTTGTGATCGTCGGTGCGGGACTGGCCGGCGCCAAGGCGGCCGAAGCACTGCGCGAGCAGGGGTACGACGGCGAGCTGATCCTGTTCGGGGACGAGCAACTCCCCCCGTACGAACGGCCGCCACTGTCCAAGAGCTACCTCATGGGGGACTCGCCATGGGAGGAGGCGGTGGTCCACCCCGAGTCGTGGTATGCGGACCACGGGATCGATCTGCGGCTGGGCACCAGGGTCAGCGCGCTGCGCGCGGACGAGCACGTGATCGAGGCGGGTGAGCGGGTCAGCTATGACAAGCTCCTGCTCGCCACCGGCTCGGCGCCCCGGCGACTCCCGGACGACGAAGCGTTGTTGCACATGCGCCGGCGCGGCGACTCGGACGCGATCAAGGCGACGTTCGGTGACGGCCGACTGGTGATCGTCGGCGGTGGCTGGATCGGCCTGGAGGTCGCCGCCGCGGCACGTCAGGCCGGCACCGAAGTCACGATCCTGGAGGCCCTGCAGGTGCCGTTGCAGACGGCGATCGGCCCGGAGCTCGGGCAGGTGTTCGCCGACCTGCACATCGAGCACGGCGTCGACCTGCGCACCGGCGTGAAGGTGGCCGAGGTCCATCCCGACGGGGTACGCCTGGGCGACGGCACCCGCATCGACGCGCGCGCAGTGCTGATCGCCATCGGCGCGCGTCCCAACACGGATCTGGCCGAGGCGGCGGGCGTTGCGGTCGACAACGGGGTGCTCGTCGACGCAGCGCTTCGTAGCAGTGACCCGGACATCTACGCCACCGGCGACATCGCCAACGCAGAGCATCCGTTCCTGGGCCGCCGAGTACGCGTCGAGCACTGGGCCAACGCCCTCAACCAGCCGGCCACCGCCGCGGCCGCCATGCTCGGCAAACCGGCGAGCTACGCCGAACTGCCGTACTTCTACACCGACCAGTACGACCTCGGTATGGAGTACGTCGGCCTCGCCGAGGACTACGCCGAGGTGGTGTTCCGCGGCGACACGGCGACGCGCGAGTTCATCGCGTTCTGGCTCGACGGCGACCAGCGCGTCCTCGCCGGCATGAACGTCAACGTCTGGGATGTCGTCGAGCCGGTCAAGGCCCTGATCAGCTCGCGGGCGCCCGTCGACCCGAAGTGGCTCGCCGACCCGGACATCCCCCTCGATCGGGTAGCCGACCTTTCCGCGTGATCTTGGACTTGTGGTCGCTCTGCGACCGTAAGTCCAAGATCATCGGACCTGGGACACTGAGACGTATGGCCACCCACGAGGTCTTCAACGTGCCGCCGCCGCTCACCGGCAACGCCTTCACGTCGGACCCATCATTGCGCCTGGCCGATCTCGGCGAGACGGACATCAAGTCGCTCGTGGCGCTCGGGGAGCTGGCCGGCAGCGAGCGGGCAGCGGAGTGGGGGCGCCTCGCGAACAGCTACCCGCCGGTGCTGCACACGCATGACCGCTACGGGCACCGCATCGACGAGGTGGAGTTTCACCCAGCCTGGCATTCGCTGATGACGGTGGCCGTCGAGAACGGCATGCACGGGACGCCGTGGCGAGACGGCGGCCACCTGGCGCGAGCCGCGAAGTTCTACGTTTGGGCGCAGGTCGAAGCCGGGCACGGGTGTCCGGTGTCCATGACGTACGCGGTGGTTCCGGCGCTGCGCCACACGCCGCAACTGGCGGCACTGTACGAGTCATTGCTCGCGGCCACGTCCTACGACTTCGGCTTGCGCGCGCCGCTCTCCAAGGCGGGGCTGCTCGCCGGCATGGCCATGACCGAGAAGCAGGGCGGCTCGGACGTGCGGGCCAATACGACTCGCGCCGTTCCGGCAGGCGACCACCACCTGATCACCGGGCACAAATGGTTCTGCTCGGCCCCCATGTGCGACCTGTTCCTGGTGCTCGCGCAGGCACCGGAGGGGTTGTCGTGCTTCCTCGTACCGCGCGTATTGCCCGACGGCGCGCGCAACCCGTTCCTGATCCAGCGGCTCAAGGACAAGCTGGGTAACCGCTCGAACGCGTCGTCCGAGGTCGAATTCGACGGCACGGCCGGTTGGCTGATCGGGGGTGAAGGGGCCGGCGTCCGCACGATCATCGACATGGTCACGATGACCCGACTGGACTGCGTGATCGGCAGTGCGGCCGGTCAGCGCGCAGCGCTGCGCCAGGCGCTCCACCACGCGCGGCACCGGTCGGTGTTCGGGCGCCCCCTGATCACGCAGCCGCTGATGCGCGAGGTGCTGGCCGACCTCGCCGTCGACCAAGCCGCGTCGACAGCGTTGTGGACGCGCATCGCCCGCGGCGTGGACGCCGGCGAGACACCGCTTGTGCGGCTGGCAGTCGCGGCGGCGAAGTTCTGGGTATGCAAGCGCACTCCGGCACTCGTTGCGGAGGCCCTGGAATCCCTCGGCGGCAACGGCTACGTCGAGGACAGCCAGATGCCGCGGCTGTTCCGGGAGTCCCCGCTGAACGGCATCTGGGAGGGCTCGGGCAACGTCATCGCGCTGGACGTGCTGCGCGCCGTGCGTCGCGACCCGGACAGCACGGCAGCCGTGCTCGCGGAGCTGGAAACCGGCGCTGACTCGAGACTGGGCGCTGCCGTCACGCGGCTACGGGCGACCCTCGACGCCACGGACGAGCGGGGTGCCCGGTCGCTCGCGAGCGGGCTCGCCCGCTGCCTCGCGGCCTCGCTGCTGATACAGCACGCTCCGGGCGCGGTGGCCGACCGGTTCCTGGCCCAACGGCTGGCCGAGCCTGCGAGCAGCGGGTACGGCGAATCGCCCGGACCTGCGACCGATGCCGTGCTCGCGGGATTCGCGGACTGACGTAGCGCCGAACGTTGGGGCTTGACGTTGGCAAGATCGACTGTATTGTCCTCATGTAACCGGCCCGGTTACGCATGGGATGCAGTACGAAACTCAGAGCGTGCACCCGCACGACTCTGCGGCGGCCCATACGCAACCGGCAGCGCGGAGGAACCCCCGACCCTGCGCGCCGCAACGCCGGCCCACGGATCCCCGGCGCGCGTCGCCGGGGATTCGTCAATGTTTACGCGTCTTTGCCTTCGTCGCTCTCGTCCTCAGCCTTGGCTGACGGCCGCGTGATCACAACCTTGCCCGACTCGAGGTCGATGCGCTTGCCGCCGGACGAGTCGCCGATCTCCTCGCGGGTCGACTGGAGTCGCCGTTTCTCCTCGTCCATGTGGCGCTTGGCCGGGTTGAAGAGCGTGTCCAGCCCCCACTGCGTCATGACGCGCCCCTCACTTCCGGTGTCATATTTCGAGGTTACGTCGTGCGAGCACATCCTGCCGCACCGGCTTGGCCGATCGTGCCAGACTATGGCCCATATACGCACGATAAGCAATGATTCGCCCCGCTGCCACCATGCCCCCTTGCCAGCAACCTTGCAGGGGCCCGAGACGGCAAGATGGGCGCATGTCAGATCGCGTCTCGCGACTCGTTGAGGTCCGTGCCTCCACGTCCGCGCTGCTCGCCGGTCTCGACGCCGAACGCTGGGCCGACGCCGACCTGCGAGCGCCGTCGGCGCTTCCGGGATGGACGCGCGGGCACGTGCTCACCCACATCGCGCGCAACGCCGATGGTATCGCCGCCACGTTGGCGGGCGCGCTGCGTGGCGAGGTTGTGCCGCGCTATCCGAACGGCAGCGCTGGGCGTGATGCCGACATCGAGGCAGGGTCGGGGCGTGGCGCGGTCGAGCTGATCATCGACGTTCGTGACTCGGCCGACCGCCTGGATCGCCTGTTCGGTGCCGTGACGGACGCATCCGGCTGGGATCTCACGACCGAGAACGACCGCCCGGCCCACAGCTGGCTGGCTGCCCGCTGGGGCGAGGTCGAGATCCATCGTGCCGACCTGCGCGGAGCCTACGGCCCGGCCGGCTGGCCGGCGACGTTCGTCGGCTACCTGCTCCCCCGGCTGGCCGCCGAAGTCGGCACCCGGACGAGCCGGCCGCTTCGGGTCGAGGTTGCGCACGAGGGCTCGACAACGACCGATCTCGGCGGCACCTCCTGGGCGTCGGGCAGTGCTGGGGTCACGGTTCGCGGTCCGGACTGGGCGCTGCTCGCGTGGCTCACCGGCCGCGCGTCGCTTGCCGACGGACAGCTCAGCGCGATGCCAGAGCTTTCGCCCTGGAACTAGGGGTGCTGGGACAATCCACTTCGTGGCGGACGACCCAGAGCTCGGCGAGGTCGAGTGGCTGGACGCGGGCCCGCCGGGCCGGCCGGAGGCGCGCGGCCCACGCGGACCCTTGCGCTGGTACGCCTTGGGCTTCGTCGCGCTGGCCGTCCTGGTGCTCGTAGTCGCGCTCAACCGCCGCTCCTCCCACAAAGCAGCGCCGGCCACACCCACCTCGTCGCCGGCGCCGACGACGACCGCGTCGAGCGCCCAGCCGTCGAGCACCCCGCCGTCAGAGAGTCGCGCATCGGTCACGACGACGAATCTTGGCGGGCCACTGCTCGCTGTGCCGCACGGCTGGGAGCTCTTCGCCCGTGACCCCGAGGCAGTACTGCGCATTCAGCTGGCCACCGGCCGCGTCGTCCGCACCAGGATGCCGGCCGTGCTCAGCGACGGACCGATGTCGTTCGTCGCCGGCCCGCGCCAGGTGCTCGTCAAGTCCTGGCAGGGCGGCGGCGTCGTCATCCGCGATGGCCAGCCTGCCCAGGCACTTTCCGCGGCGTTGGCCGGTTACGGGCCGGTCCTGCCCGGGCCCGAGCCGGGGCAGCTCTGGGCTCCGCCGCCCGGCAGCGCGGACGACGCCCAGCGCATGGACCTCGTCGATTTCGACGGCCGGCGCAACGAACAGATCAGCGTCGCGGTCAGCGGCATGCCGAGTTCGGACGGTGCGGGCTACCTGCTGAGCTACCTCACCGGCGGCATCTATGACGTTCGGCTCGGGTCGGTAAACCGAGTCACGACCGGCGCCCTGCTTGCGATCGGCCCCACCCACTGGCTGACAGAGGAGTGCGACGAGCAGCACCGCTGCACAACAGATGTCATCGACCGCAGCACAGGTGCCCATCGCGTGCTCGGCCCGGGCGCGGACTCCGACGCTCCGACCGGCAGCATCGCCCCGGGCGGCCACAGCGCAGCGGTGCTCCACCAGGAGCAGCCGCTGATGCTTTCCATGCTCGACCTTGCCACTGGCATCAACCACGACACCGGCGTGAAAATCGATCGGGACGACGCGTATTCCGGCGCGTCGATGGTCTGGACGCCGGACGGCCGCTGGCTCATCGTCGCCGACGTCACCGGGCGCCTCGTGGTCGTCGACCGCATCGGCCATTCGCGGCTCCTGACGAACCGCATCACCGGCATCAGCCAGCTCGCACTACGCGCCAGTTTGTAGGACGTCACAGGCTTCCGCGTCGCTGACCTGACGGAAGTCGTCGTAATACATGCCGACGGCGCCGAGGCGTTTGGGGACGTACACAACCACCACGTCGTCCGCCTCCAGCTCCAACTGTGCGACCGCCTGCCACGACGCGACCGGTGCGGCAACGATGACCTTGCCGGCCGACCTTCGTGCGGCGGCCACCGCCGCACGCATCGTCGCACCGGTCGCCAGCCCGTCATCGACCAGGATGGCGGTACGGTCCGAGAGATCGGGAAGGGGCCGGTCCCCTCGGTAGGCCTGCTCGCGACGGCGCAGCTCCTCGAGCTCCTGCTGGGTGATGGCTTCGAGCTCGTCCGCGCTGATGTGGGGCGCGCTTGCCAGTACGTCCTTGTTGAGAACTCGCACCCCGCCGGTCGCGACGGCACCCATAGCCAGCTCGGGGTATCCAGGGACGCCGAGCTTGCGGACCGAGAACATGTCCAGCGGCGCCTTGATCGCGGCGGCCACCTGGGCGGCAACGGGCAAGCCACCGCGGGGCAGTCCGAGCACGACGGCGTCTGGGCCGGCGTCGCGCTCGGCGAGCAGCGCACCGAGCTCGCGGCCGGCCGCGGCACGATCCGCGAATCGGGCCGTAGCGTCGCCTCCTTCGCTCACCTCTATGTTGGTCGCGGCTGATCTGCACCGCAACGACGAGCCAGTGACGCTACTCCGGGATTAGCCGGTGCGGTCGATTACGCGCTCGGTGAGTGCCTCGAATCCACTGCGGGCCGGGATGTCCGGCAGGTCGGCCAGCATGTCGCGTGCCGCGTCGGCGTAACGCGAAAGCGTGGCCCGCGCCTCATCGAGGGCGCTCGACGAGCGCAGCAGGGACAGCGCTTCGGCATGCTCGGCATCCTCCAGCAGCGGGTGCGACACGAGCGTCCGCAGCCGTGACGACGATGCCGACGAACGCAGCGCGTACAGCACGGGAAGTGTCGGGACACCCTCGCGCAGGTCGGTGCCCGGAGTCTTGCCGGATTCCGCAGAGTCGGACGCGATGTCGAGGATATCGTCGGAGATCTGGAATGCCACGCCGATCCGTTCTCCGAAGCGGCGCAACGTGTCCACAGTGGACGGTTCGACGCCGGCGAAGCGAGCCCCGAACTCAGCCGACGTCGCGATCAGCGAGCCCGTCTTCTCGGCGAGGACGCCCAGGTAGTGCTCGATCGGGTCTTCTTCCGGGCCGGGACCAACGGTCTCGCGGATCTGCCCGGTGACCAACCGCTCGAACGTCCGCGCCTGCAACCGGACCGCGGCGGGGCCGAGGTCGGCGAGGATGTCCGATGCGCGGGCGAACAGGAAGTCGCCGGTGAGGATCGCGATCGTGTTGTCCCACCGGGCATTTGGCGACGGGGCGCCTCGCCTTACGCGCGCCTCGTCCATCACGTCGTCGTGGTACAGCGTGGCGAGATGAGTCAGTTCGACGACGACCGCAGCGGAGAGAACCTCGGGTGCCGACGCGTCCCCGAAGTGCGCCGCCAGCACGGTCAGCAGCGGCCGGAATCGCTTGCCGCCCGCGTCGACCAGATAGCGCGCCGCCTCGGCGATGAACGCATCGTCGGTCCGCACCGCGTCCCGCAGCATGACCTCGACGGCATCGAGGCGGGCTCTGACCGACGCCTCCAGGCGGGCGTCGGCGAACGCGACCCCGATCGACGATGTCACCCGCGAAGTCTCGCCGCGTGCGACGCCAGGTCGAGGACCGGTTGCGGGAAAATGCCGAGCACGATCGTCACGAGCGTGCCGAGTGTCAGTGCAATGGTCGTGGCGGGCGACGGGATGGCGACTGTCGGCGCATTCTCGGGCGGCTCGGAGAAGTACATCAGCACGACGATACGCAAGTAGTAGAACGCTGCTACCGCCGAGGCAATCAGTGCGATGACAACGAGCGGCCCGGAGTCGTGGTACGCGGCCCGGAACACGGTGAACTTTCCGACGAAGCCTGCCGTGAGCGGGATGCCGGCCATCGACATCAGCAGGATGGTCATGACGAGGGCGACGATCGGGCTCTTGCGCGCCAGCCCGGACCATTGCGAGAGATGTGTCGCCTCGCCGTCCGGGTCACGCACCAGCGTCACCAGCCCGAACGCGGCGACGGTCGCGAAGCCGTAGGTGACCAGGTAGAACAGCGTGCTGGACACGCCGTCTTTCGTCAGCGCGATCAAGCCGACGAGGATGAAACCCGCGTGCGCGATCGACGAGTACGCCAAGATGCGCTTCACGTCCGTTTGGGTGAGGCCGAAGATCGCGCCGACCGCCATGGTCGTGATCGCGACCGCCCACATGAGCGGGCGCCAGTCCCAGTGCGTGTTCGAGAAGCCGACGTAGAGCACGCGCAGGATCGCGCCGAACGCGGCGACCTTCGTGCACGAGGCCATGAACGCGGTGACGGCGGTCGGCGAGCCTTGATACACGTCCGGGGTCCAGCTGTGGAACGGCGCGACGCCCGCCTTGAACAGCAGGCCGACCACGAGCAACGCCAGGCCGAGGAAGAGCAGCACGTCCGATCGGGTCGACGTCTGCGCGGCGGTCAGGATTGCGGGCAGGTCGACGGAATTGGCGTAGCCGTACAGCAAAGCCAGTCCGTACAGGAAGAATGCCGACGCGAATGCCCCGAGCAGGAAGTACTTGAGCGCCGCCTCCTGCGACAGCAGCCGGCGCCGCCGGGCCATGCCGGCCATCATGTAGAGCGGCAGCGACAGCACCTCGAGCGCTACGAACATCAGCAGCAGGTTGTTGGCGATCGGGAAGACCAGCATGCCGGCCACGGCGAACAGCGCAAGCGGGAAGATCTCGGTCTGGACGCGGTTGCTGCGCTGTAGCTGACGGTCGCGCGGCGAGCCGACGACGAGGGCTGCCTCCGCCACGATCGGGCTGCCCTCGACGGCACGTTCGGCGATGAGCAGTACGGACGGGACCGCGAGCAAGAGGATCGTGCCCTGAATGAAGAGCCCCACGCCGTCCACGGCGAGTGCTCCGCCCACAGTGGTTTCCGACGTGCCGTGCAAAAGGAACACTGCGAGAAGTGCGCCGAGCAAGCTCGCGATGGTGAGCGGCACCTGCACCGCGAACCGGTCGTCGCGCGGCACGAACGCCTCGACCAGCACGCCCAGGCACGCCGCTCCGAGCACGATGAAGATCGGCCACAGCGCGTGGTATGAGATCGACGGCGCCTGTACCGCAGCCGCCGCCTGAGCGGCAACCATCATCGGCTGCCTCCACTCGCCGTGCCGGACGCCGGTGTCGGGTCGGTCTGGTGGACGTCCTGGAGGGTGGCCTTGACGGCCGGGTTGATCACATCGATCACCGGTTTGGGGTAGATGCCGAGGAAGAGGATGATCGCGATGAGGGGTCCGATCGCGAATGCCTCGCGAACGTTCAGGTCGCGGAACCTGCGGACCTTGTCGATGACCGTGCCGGTCATGGTGCGCTGGTACAGCCACAAGACGTAGATCGCCGCGAGGATGATGCCCGCGGTGGCGAGGACTGCCAGCCCCTTGTGCCGGGTGAACGTCCCGACGAGGACAAGGAATTCGCTCACGAACGTCGAAAGGCCGGGCAGCGCGAGCGAGGACATGACCGCAACGAGGAACACGCCGGCGAGCAGCGGGGTGACCTTGGACGTGCCGCCATAGTCCGCGACGTTGCGGCTCTTGCCCCGGGCGATGAGCAACCCGACGATCAGGAACAGCATGCCTGTGGAGAAACCGTGGTTGACCATGTACAGCACGGAGCCGGTTCCGGCCTGGGTTGTGAATGCGAAGATGCCCAGCCCGATGAAGCCGAAGTGGGCCACCGACGTGTACGCGACGAGCCGCTTCATGTCGCGCTGGCCGATTGCCAGGAATGCTGCGTAGAGGATGCCTATAACCGACAGGATCAGAACGGTCGGAGCGAAGTAGCGAGACGCGTCCGGGAAGAGCGGCAGGCAATAGCGCAGGAATCCGAACGTGCCGACCTTGTCGAGTACGCCCACGAGCAGCGCCGCGCCGCCGGCCGGCGCCTCGGCCCCCGCGTCGGGCAGCCAGGTGTGGAACGGCACGAGCGGCGCCTTGATCGCGAACGCGATGAAGAAGCCGAGGAACAACCACTTCTGCGTCGCGTTGTCAGGGATCGAGCCGATCAGCTCCGTGAAGGAGAACGTCCCCTTGCCGGAACTCACGTATAGGCCGATCACCGCGGCAAGCATCAGCAGCCCGCCGAACAGCGAGTACAAGAAGAACTTCATCGCGGCGTACTGCCGGCGCGGTCCACCGAAGCTGCCGATGATGAAGTACATCGGCACGAGCATCGCCTCGAAGAAGACGTAGAACAGGAACACGTCCAGCGCGGTGAACACGCCGATCATGAAGAACTCGAGAAGCAGGACGAGAGCGAAATACGTCTTGACGCTGCGTCGCGGCTGCAGCGTGTCCTCGGCGTCGCGGCGGCTGTCGAAGGAGTTCCACGACGCGAGCACGACCGCGGGCACGAGGATCACCGACATCAGCAGCAGGACGAGCGCGATGCCATCGACGCCGAAGGCAAGGTGCACGCCGAGTGCCTTGATCCACGTCCAGCTGCCGACGAACTGGAACCGGGCGCCGTTCGTGTCGAAATTGAAGGCAAGCACGATGGTGTAGATCGCGATGCCCAATGACATCGCCAAGGTGATCTGCTTGGCCAGCTTCGCGTCCTGCTTCGGCAGGCTGAACACCGCGAGCGAACCGATCAGCGGTAGCAGCACGAGAATGACGAGTGCGGGATTGTGCATGTCAGCACACCCCCCACGCCGAGGTCACGGCACTCATCCGAACCTCACCGCGAGCAGGACGGCAACCACAGCAACGGCGCCGGCCATCATCGATAGCGCGTAACTGCGCACGAACCCGGTTTGCAGCTTGCGCAATCGGCCCGATGCGCCGCCCAACGCAGCGGCCAGTCCGTTGACGACACCGTCAACTCCCTTGCTGTCGAGGAACACCAGCGCCCGGGTCAGCCACAGACCGGGGCGCTCGAAGGCGGCCTCGTTGAACTCGTCCTCGTAGAGGTTGTGGCGCGCGGCCGTCGTAATCGGCGACACCCCCACCGGCTGCGTTATCGGGATCGGACGCCTGCCGAAGGCCACCCAGGCACCGCCCACCCCGAGCGCGACGACGATGAGGGTGAGCGCGGTCAGTACAGCCGGATCGACGGTATGCACGCCCTCCTCGATGCTGGGACCCACCGAGGGAGTCAGCCAGTGCTGCAGCCCGCCGCCGTAGATAAGCAGGTAGCCGCCGACCAACGAGAGCACGCCGAGCACGATCATCGGCCAGGTCATGATCCGCGGGGACTCGTGCGGGTGGGCGTCTTCCTCCCAGCGCCGTTCGCCGTGGAACGTCATGACCAGCGCCCGCGTCATGTAGAACGCGGTGATGCCTGCGCCGAGCAGTGCGGTCAGGCCGAGGATCCACCCGGACGTCCCGCCCTTGTCGAGCGCCGCCTCGATGATCTTGTCCTTGGTCCAGAACCCGGTGGCCAGCGGGAACCCGATGATCGCCAGGTATCCGGCGACGAACACCAGATACGTGATCGGCATGACTCTGGCCAGCCCGCCCAAGCGTCTCATGTTGATGCGGTCGTTCATGGCGTGCATGACCGACCCCGCGGAAAGGAACAACGCTGCCTTGAAGAAGCCGTGACCGAGCAGGTGCATGATGCC
>DATFRC010000172.1:0-39503 GCA_035263725.1 Jatrophihabitantaceae bacterium
CGAGCCGTTCCAGGGCCCCCCCGCCCTTCACCACCACGCCGATGCGGGCGGCACCGGACAGTCCGGACATGATCGCGATCGGTGCGGCCAACAGCAGCGGACACGGCGTGGCGACGACGAGCACAGCGACAGCGCGGGTCGCGTCGCCGCTCCACGCCCAAGACGCACCCGCGAGAGCGAGAGTCAGCGGGACGAAGTAGACAGCCAGTCGGTCCGCGAAGCGCACGAACGGGGCCGACGAGGCCTGCGCCTGCTCGACGAGTCGGACGACGCCGGCGTACGTCGAGTCCGCTGCGGTCGTGGTCGCGAGCAGTTCGAATGGCTCCCCGGCGTTCACGACGCCGCTGCGCACGTCCTCGCCGACCCGCCTTTCGATAGGCAGCGACTCGCCCGTGAGCGCTGACTCGTCCAGCACGGCTACCGTCAGCAGCCGTCCGTCGACCGGCACCACCTCGCCGGCGGCAACGAGAAGGCGCTCGCCGACGGCCACCTGATCGACGGGCACTTCGACCACACCATCGCCCACCTGGCGCCGGGCGGTGCGCGGTGATCGCTCCACCAACAGGCTGAGGTCGCGCCGGGCGCGGGCGTCGGCGCGGGCTTCAAGGACTTGGCCGGTGCCGAGCATGACCGCGATCACGGCTCCGGCAAAGGGCTCTCCGACGGCCAGCGCGCCGGCCAGAGCCAGCACGGCGATGACGTCGACGCTGATGTCTCGCCTGCGTAGCGCCGCGATCATCAGCGCGATCGCATACACCAAACCGACGACGGTCGCGGCAGCCCACAACGCGTCGGCCATGGTGCGCCAATGCGCGAGCCACGCGACTGCTCCGGCGGCCAGCAAGCCGACCGACGTGGCGAACAACCCCGATTGCGCAAGAATCGCTCGCCTCAGACGAGGGATTCTTGCGCGATTCGCGGAAGGACGCTTGATCGTGGGCCTGCTCAGCCTGTGTTTGAGACCGCATGCAGCGCCCTGGCGAGGTCTTCGCCCCACATGTGGGCCCGGTTGTACTCCCCGTCGAGCAGGCGGTTCTGCTTATCGACGAGGAAGCTGTGTGGCGGCGCGATCAGATGCGCGCCGTTGTGCCGCAGCAGCCTGGCGATACGCGGCGCGGCACGCCCGGCGAAGAGCGCAGGCATGTCGACGCGGGTGTCGAACGCAGCGGCTTGGCACGACAGCGTGCCGAGGGACGCGAACCACTCGCGCAGGCCGAGCCCGTTCGCACCGGCCTCGAGGGTGAGCGTGGAGCCCGGCTTGCCGGCGGCGTCGCCGGCGGCCTTCCGGCTGGAGGGACGGCTGATGCCGCGCACGTGCGTGGGGCCGCCCACGACCAGGAGGTCGGCGGTCGCGACCCGGTCCGGGGTGGCTTCGCGAACCGGCACGACATCGAAGTTCGTTCCGAGGCCCGAACCGATCGCCTCGGCGATTCTCCGGGTGTTGCCGTACATCGACTCATAGACGACAAGGACTCTCATGGCTCCTCCTCACCCCGTTGGTGGCGGGACGGCCTGGAAGCGCGAGCGTCGCCGCGGTTCAAACCGTCGGCGCGCCAGGCCGTCCCGCCACGTCCAGTCCAGCCGATGTGACCACCCCTGCGGTAGAAACGACCGTCCCCACCGGCCGGGACCTTCGGCCCAACGGCCGGCTCAGGTGGCCTCCGGCTGCATGTCTATGGCGCCGCAGGGGCACTCGACGGCGCACAGGCCACAGCCCTTGCAGTAGTCGTAGTCGATCGCGTATCCGTGGGCGCTGTCGATCTTGAGGACCGCATTGTCGGGGCACACCCCGTAGCAGTTGTCGCACCCGAAGCAGTTGCCGCACGACAAGCAGCGCCGGGCCTCGTACAGCGCGGTTTCGGCGTCCAGTCCGCCGACGACCTCGGTGAATTCGGACGTGCGCCGCGCGGCCTCCAGGCGGGGCCGGACGGCATGTGGCGCGTCGCTGTAGTACCAGGTGTTTAGGCGCTCGAACGTCGCCGCCGCGCTGACCGGCTCCGCCGGCAACGGCGTCCCGCGCAGCCAGGCGTCGATGTTGCGAGCCGCCGTCTTGCCGTGCCCGATGCCGACGGTCACCGACCGAGTCGCGGGCACCATGTCGCCACCGGCGAACACACCTGGGTGCCCGGTCATCATCTGCTCGTCCACCTCTATGACACCGTCGACGATGTCGATGTCCGGGAGGGTGTCGACGAGCGAGTGATCGACGTCCTGGCCGAGCGCGAGGATCACCGCGTCGGCGTCGAGTTGCTCGACCTCGCCAGTGGGCTGCGGCACGCCATGCTCATCGAGCTCCATCCGCTCGACGGAAAGGTGGCTGCCGTCGACGTTCTTGATCGTCGACAGCCATCGCATGCGCACCCCTTCGGCGACGGCTTCTTCGACCTCGATGTCGTTGGCCGGCATGCGTGCCCGGGTGCGCCGGTACACGATCAGCGCCTCGTCAGCACCCAGCCTGCGGGCCGTCCGAGCGGCGTCCATCGCGGTGTTGCCGCCGCCGTAGACGACGACACGGCGTCCGAGCTGTGGGCTTTCGCCGCCCGTGGTCTGGCTGAGCAGGTCCAGTGCGTCGAGGATGCGCGCGGACTGCGCCGCCGGGATGTAGGCCCGGTGCGCCAGCTGCGCACCGACCGCCAGGAACACGGCGTCGAACTCGGCAAGCTCCGCGCGCAGGTCGGCGACCCGGGCATTCAGCCGCAGCTCGATGCCGAGTGTGAGCAGCCTGGCAATCTCTATGTCGAGAACGTCGCGGGGCAGCCGGAACGTGGGGATGCCGTAGCGCATCATGCCGCCCGGCTGCGCGGCTGCGTCGCGGATTTCGACGGCGTGCCCGAGCCGGCGCAGCTGGTAGGCCGCCGACAACCCCGACGGGCCGGCGCCAACCACCAGCACCCGCTTGCCGGTATCGGCGGCGGGCTCCGGCAGCTGCCAGCCGTGCCGGATCGCCTCGTCGCCGAGGAAACGTTCGACGGAGTTGATGCCGACGGCCCGGTCAAGCTGCGCGCGGTTGCAGGCGGTCTCACAAGGGTGATAGCAGACCCGGCCCATGATCGCGGGGAACGGATTGTCGGCGACCAGGTGCCGCCAGGCTGTCTCGTACGAGCCGTCCTCGGCCGCATACAACCACGCCTGGACGTTCTCGCCGGCCGGGCAATTCTCGTTGCAGGGCGGCCAGCGGTCGACGTAGACGGGGCGTTCGGTGCGCCATGCACCGGTGTGGTTGGCGAGGCTGGACTTTACGTCCAGGGTGATCGCGAAGGGGCGGTCCATCACGCCTCCTGCAGGCCGTAGCGGGCGATATTGCGGTCGGCGATCGCCTGGATACGCTCGAGTAGATCGATACGCGGCGGTTCGGCGAACAGGTGCGCGTACCGGCGCTGCGGACGCAGGTACTCCGCGACGGGGACGCGGCTGCGGATCGGCAGCACGGCTGTGATCTCACCGTGCGACGCCTCGAATACCGGAAACAGCCCGCTGCGCTGGGCCAGCCGGGCCAGGCGGACCGTGTCGGCAGGCGCCGATCCCCAGCCGAGTGGGCACGGCACGAGTACGTGCAGGTAGCGCGCGCCGCGCATCGTCATCGCTCGTTCGACCTTCGCCTCAAGATCGTGCAACTCGGCGACCGTGGCCGTGGCCACGTACGGGATCTCATGCGCCAGCGCGATGCGCGGCAGGTCCTTGCCCTGGCCGATCGGTGCGCCCGGCTCGGGCCCGGTCGCCTCGGTGGTGGCGGTGCGCGCGAACGGCGGGGTGGAGCCAGAGCGCTGCACGCCCGTGTTCATGTACGCCTCGTTGTCGTAACACACGTAGAGGACGTCGTCGTTGCGCTCGAACATCCCGGAAAGGCATGCCAGGCCGATGTCGACCGTGCCGCCGTCGCCGCCCTGGGCCAGCACTCGGACGTCGTCGCGGCCCTGCGCCTTCAGCGCTGCCGCCACACCGGATGCCACGGAGGGAGCGTTCGCGAACAGCGAGTGCAGCCAGGGTAGCTGCCACGAGCTTTCCGGGTACGGCGTGGAGAACACCTCCAGGCAGCCAGTGGCGTTGACCGCGAGGAGTTTCCCTCCGGTTGCGCGGACCGCCGCGTCGAGCACATAGCGCGCGCCGAGCGCCTCGCCGCAGCCCTGGCACGCGCGGTGGCCGGAGTTGAGCGCGTTACGCCGTGCTGGGCTCGCCTGCTCGGTGCGCAATGCTTCCTCGAGCAGCCGGTTGCCTACAGCACGGCTGCCCACCTGGTAGAACTTCACGCTCTGCACAGCCATCTCAACCAATCCGGGATCCAGGGATGCCGGCGTCACGCAGCAAGCCCAACGCCTGCGGACCCGAGGCACGCCGCTGCCGCATCCGGTCGATCTGCTGCTCGACCAGGTCGTCGCGCAGGTCGAGGAAGACCAACCGCTCGCCGAGCCAGCCCGACATCGCGTCGGCAACCAACCGGCGCAGCGCCGCCCTGGTCACCGCGCGGCCACCGAGGCCGGCGACGACGGTACTGACCTCCGCGAGCGTGCCGGAGAGCGCGGCGCGCACATCCGCCGAGACGATGCCCCCGGCGCCCGGCGCGAGCGCCCGCTCCAGGACGATCACTCGCTTCGCGGCGCCCAGCGCCTTGCGTACCTCGGCGTACGGGAACGGCCGGAACATGGTGAGTGTCACCACCCCGACATTTCCGAACTCGTCGGCGACTTCCTTGACGGTGCCGCTCACCGAACCCAGCGTGACGACCACTGTGTCGGCGCCGTCCACGCGATATGCGTCCACCATGGACAGTGGCCGCTGCCACCCGTCACACAGCTGCGGGTACGCGGTCAGTGCCTGCGACAGCTGGTAGTGACTGAGGTAGCGCACCTCGGTGAACGCCTCCGGCCCGACCATCGCGCCGATGGCCACCGGATCGTCTACATCCAGCACCTGCCGCGGCGCGTACGGCGGAAGGAACGCGTCCACGGCGTCCTGTTCCGGCACCTCGAGCGGCTCGAATGCATGCGTCAGGACGAATCCGTCCACACACACCATCACCGGCACGGACAGCTCCTCGGCGAGTGCGAACGCCACCACGTGCAGATCCACCGCCGCCTGGTTGTCCGCCGCGTAGAGCTGCACCCATCCGCAGTCACGCTGGCTCATCGAGTCGCTCTGGTCGTTCCAGATGTTGATCGGCGCACCGACCGCGCGGTTCGCCACCGTGAGCACGATCGGCAGGCCCAGCCCGGACGCGTTGAACAACGCCTCGGCCATGTACAGCAGTCCTTGACTTGCCGTCGCCGTGTACGCGCGAGCGCCCGCAGCGGACGCCCCGATCGCCGCAGACATAGCCGCGAACTCGGATTCCACCGTCAGAAACTCGCAGCCGGCGAGCGAGCCGTTGCGCACCATCGCGCCGATCGCCTCGACAATGTGCGTCTGCGGAGTGATCGGGTAAGCCGGCACCACCTGCGGGCGACAGCGCGCTACCGCCTCAGCGATCGCCCGTGATCCCTCCAGCTGCCTACGCATGCGCTGCGCTCCCTAGGTAGTCGTACGCCGCGCGCGCGGCGGCAACGTTGCCGTCAGCAACCGCGCCGGTGAAGCGTTCCCGGACGGCTCGCTCCAGCGCATCGATCGACACCACGTGGGTCAGCCCCGCCAGCGCGCCCAGCAGGCACGCGTTCGGCAGCGGCCGCCCGGTGTGCCGGCGGGCGATATCGCTGGCCGGAATGGTCGCCAGGCGCTCCAGATAGTGCCGGCGCGCCATCTCGGCCAGGCCGAGCTCGTCCCAAGAGCGGGCGGAGTTGATCAGCGCATAGCCTTCCAGGCCGAGTCCGGCGAACAGCTGCACGTGATGCAACAGCGTCGCATCCGCGACGACGACGGCATCCGGCTGCGTGACGGGCTCACGCACCCGGATCGGCACGTCGGCGATCCGGCAGAACGCCATCACGGGTGCTCCCATGCGCTCGGAGCCGAAGCTCGGAAACGCCTGCGCCTCGCGTCCGTCGAGGAACGCCGCCACGGACAGAAGCTCCGCGGACGTCACCACACCCTGACCGCCCCGGCCGTGAAACCGAACCTGGAACACGTATTCATCAGACATGCCGAGTGCGCCGGCCCCACAGAGTCGGAAGTCCCGGCACGTGCCGGCGCTGGGCCTCGCCTGTGGGCTCGGCGGCGGCGCAGAATCCGCGGGTGGGCACGCTGAGACGGATCCGGCTCGCGCTGAGCGCGCTGGGGCTGGTGCTGCTCGCCGGAACGGTCGGCTACGTCATCCTCGGGTTCAGCTGGCTGGACGCGCTTTACCAGACCGTCACGACGGTGACCACAGTCGGGTTCCGGGAAGTGCACCCCCTCAGCGCCGCGGGCAAGCTGTTCACGATCGCGCTCATCCTGCTCGGGGTGGGCACAGCGCTGTACACGCTGGGCGTTCTGCTCGAAGCCCTGATCGAGGGCCACCTGCACCATCACCTGGAAAGGCGTCGCATGGACCGGGAGATCGGCCGTATGACGAGCCACGTGATCATCTGCGGCTGGGGGCGCGTGGGACGCGCCTGCGCGCAATACCTCGTCGCGACCGAGCAGCCGTTCGTCGTCGTGGACCGGGACCCCGGCCGGCTCGAAGGGCTCCCCTACCCGATGGTCGTGGGCGATGTCACCGACGACGACGTGCTGCGCGCCGGCGGCATCGTAAGGGCGCGCGCGCTCATCGCCGCGCTGAACACCGACGCCGACAACGTTTACGTGACGCTGTCCAGCCGGGCGCTGCGCCCGGACCTGGTGATCATCGCCAGGGCACGGACCGAGACGTCCAAGTCCAAGCTGCTGCGCGCCGGCGCGAACCGCGCCGTGAACCCGCAGCTGATCGGCGGGCGGCGGATGGCGGCGTTCGCGCTGCAGCCGCATGTCGCGGAGTTCCTCGACGTCGTGATGCACGACGAGTCGCTGGAGTTCCGGATGGAGGAGGTGGCCATCGCCCGCGGATCGTCAGTGTGCGGACAGACGCTGCGCGAAGCGGAGCTGGCCGAGCGCACCGGCGTGCTCCTGCTCGCGCTGCGACCCAGCGCTGTGGCACCTTTCGCCGCCAACCCGAGCCCGGACTCGTGCCTTGACGAGAACAGCATCCTGATCGCCGTCGGCACGCCCAGCCAACTCACGGCACTGCACTACGTCTGCGGGTCGCGGAGCTCTCCTGCCAGCTAAGGGGCTTCTATGTGATGTGACTGCGCGGCAGACTTCGCGCATGACCGCGCGATACATCGCGCTTGCCCAGCGGCTCGGCCATCGTAGGTGGGTCGCTGCCGTCGGGCGTCGGTTGGTGCCGTTCGACTGCTGGCTGGAGCGCACGACCGGTGGGCGACTCTCGATCGCGTGGCCGTTACCCCGGCTGCAGTTGACGACGATCGGCCGGCGGACCGCTGGTCTGCACACGACGCCGCTGCTATACGCACGCAGCGGCTCGGACTGGATCGTCACGGCATCCAACTGGGGCCAGGCTCACCATCCGGACTGGTCAGCGAACCTGATCGCGAACCCTGACGCGACCATCGACATCCGCGGGGAGCGCATCGACGTCCACGCAACTCTCGTCAGGGGCGCCGATCGCAAGCAGTTGTGGGATGCCGTGACGGAGGTGTGGCCGGCATATGAGACGTATGGAAAGCGCGCCGGCCGTGAAATCCGAGTCTTCCGGCTCAGCACTCGCTAGGCGCTAGATCGGCGTCGCGGCGGGCAGCGAGCCTGACCCGAGTCAACCGGATCGCCATCTCAGCAAGGCCCTCCTGGCTGATCGATCCCCGTAGGTCGGCGAGTGCGCTGGCGAGGCAGGCCCGGATCACGACGCCGGGCATCGAGTCGCCGAACTCTCGATGCAGCTCGTCGACGATGCGGGCGTCGGAATCAGACGCAGTGCCGGCGCGCCCTCTCGCTTGGGCGGCGGCCCGGACCTGCAGGAGCGGCCGCCTGCCGGGTCTTGGCATCTCGACCACGTCGAGCACGACTCGTGTCCTGCCGGACCAGCTGAGCCGGCGCATGTCGGCGTAGACCGGGCAACCGGCGATATGCCCGACAACGACGTCGTACTTGGTTGGCCGGTAGGCCGCGCGCGGCAAGTAGGTCGCACCGCCGGTCCAGGCAAGCACGACGACCCGACGCGAAAACAGGGCCGTCGGCCCCTCGGGGTGTGATCTACCTCTTGGCGCCCGGCGCCACCACAGGGCATCGTGACGGCATGTCGGTCTTCGAGCAGTTCGAGCAGCACGAACAGGTGGTCTATTTCAGCGACTCGCCCAGCGGATTGCGCGCAATCATCGCGATCCACTCCACTGCGCTCGGCCCGGCCCTGGGCGGCACGCGGTTCTACCCCTACGCCTCCGAGGACGCGGCGTTGGAGGACGTGTTGCGGCTCTCCCGGGGCATGACGTACAAGGCAGCAGCGGCACGGCTCGATCTCGGCGGCGGCAAGGCGGTCATCCTCGGCGACCCGCACCGCGTGAAGTCCGAGGAGCTGCTGCGGGCATACGGCCGGTTCGTCGAGTCACTCGGCGGCCGGTACGTCACCGCCGAGGACGTCGGCACGTCGCGTGCGGACATGGACGTGATACGGCGCGAAACGCGATTCGTTGCCGGCGTGTCACCGTCGCTGGGCGGATCGGGCGACCCGTCACCGAGCACCGCCTACGGCGTGTACCTCTCGATGCTGGCGTGCGCCGAGGAGGTCTGGCACGAACACTCGCTACGCGGACGGCGGATCGCCGTGCAGGGCGTCGGCAAAGTCGGCTACAACGTCGTGAAGTACGCGGTCGAGGACGGCGGCGCGCAGGTGGTCGTGGCCGATGTCGACGTCGACTCGGTGGCCCGAGTGGTTCGCGACTTCGGTGTGCAGACCGTGCCGACGGAGCAGATCCACGCCGTTGACTGCGACATCCTTGCACCCTGCGCGCTCGGTGGAGTCATCAACGCAGACACGATCCCGCAATTGCGCTGCCGCGCGATCGCCGGCTCCGCGAACAACCAGCTGCAACATCCGGAGCACGGCAAGGCCCTCGCCGAGCTCGGCATCCTTTATGCGCCTGACTTCATCGCGAACGCGGGCGGTCTGATCAACGTCGCCGACGAGCTTTCCGGCTACGCACCCGAGCGTGCGCGAGCGTCCGTGGAGCACGTCTACCGAACGCTCCGCGAGGTCTTCACCATCGCCCGCGAGGACCACGTCAGCACTGCCGAGGCCGCCGACCACTACGCCGAATCCCGGCTGGAGCGCATCAGCCGGCTGCGTCGCTACTGGGTACCTACGCCGTCGGACACCAGGCGGTGATCAGGCTCCGTTCGTGGGAACGACGGCGACCGGGCAGGTCGCGTGGTGCAGCACACCCTGGCTGACCGACCCGAGCATGGCCCGCGCGTGCCGGCCGTGCTTGCCGACAACGAGCAGGTGTTGCGCGGCCGACGCAAGGACGAGGCCCGCGGTCGGGTGCTCGCGGATCACCTCCGGATGGACCGCCACGTCCGGGTACTTCTCCCGCCAGCCGGCCAGTGCCTCGGCCAGCCACGCGTCCACGCGGGCCGGCGGTGGCGGTTCGGCGCGCCAGCTCATTAGCGCGAGACGGTCGGGGTGCCAGCACAGAACGGCGCGCAGCGACACCTTATGCCGGCTGGCGTGCTCGAATGCATACCCGAGCAGCGTTTCCGACGCTTCGGTGCCGTCGATGCCGACCACCACGGCGGCGCCCTCCTCAGGCCGACCGGCCGGCCCGCGCACCACCACCGTGGGCGCCGCGCTCCGGGCCGCCACGGCCGTGCTCACCGATCCCAGAACGGCGGAGCCGAATGCCGAAAGCTGCCGCGATCCGAGCACCAGCACGGATGCCTTCGCCGACTCCGCGACGAGCACGCGGACGGGAGCCCCGTCCACGGCGTCCCCGACCGCCTTGGCACCGGCCGCGGTGACTGTATCCACTGCGTTCGCCAGAATCTGCTCGGCGACCTGCCTGACCCCGAGCACGTCGACCGAATGCACGGTCGCAAACGCCGGCGGCCGCGCGTCCGTCAGGTCATAACGGAACGCCGTGACGAGCCTGACCGCGACGTGACGCGCGCGGGCTTCGTCAGCCGCCCACCGCAGCGCGAGTTCGGTTCCAGGCGTGTCGTCGACGCCGACAACAATCGGATTTGCGTTCATACACCTGATGCTCGTCACCCGCGCGCGGGTCACCTAGAGCCGAACGTCCCGACCCCGCCCGGTCGTTGGCAGGGCTAGCCGCGCAACTGGCGCAGCCAGGGGTCGGGCAGCGTCGGCGGAGTCGCAACACGCACCTTCGCATCCACGACGATCAGATCGTCGCCCCCGCGGCAGATCACCGGATTGAGGTCGAGTTCGGCCACCTCGGGCAGGTCAGCGGCAAGCGTCGCCAGGCGTACGAGCATGCTGCGTACCGCCTGGTGCGACACGACCGGCCCGCCGCGGTAGCCGTCGAGTAGCGGCGCCGTGCGCAGCCCGTCGATCATGTCGCTTGCGTCGTCGTCGGTAAGCGGGGCGAGCCGCAGCTGCCGGTCGGCGATCATGTTGGCGAGCACGCCGCCGGCGCCGATCATGACCACGGGTCCGAACTGCTGATCCTGTACGGCGCCGAGGATGAGCTCGACACCCGAGCCGACCATCGGCTGGATCAGCACGTCAGTGGCACCGGTTGCCTGTATGGCTGCCACCGCGTCTCGCACGGCGGCGGCGTCGCGCAGGTTCAGGCGCACGCCACCGGCCTCGGTCTTGTGCACTGTGCCGCGGGCGATCTTGGCCGCAAGCGGGTAGCCCAGCTCGGCGGCGGCCTGTACAGCAGCATCCGGGGTGCTGACCACCCGGTACGGGCAGACGGGAATGTCATAGCTGGCGAGCAGTGCGGCCACATCGTCAGGGCCGAGCCATTCGCTGCCCGTAGCCAACGCCTGGCGCACCAGCGAGCGGGCGCCGTCGGGATCGATAATGTCCGGCCGCTCGGGCTCGGACACCGGGGCAGAACGGATCCGCGCGTACCGATACGCATAGCCGAGCGCAGCCGCGGCGGGCTCCGGGAATGCGAACACCGGCGTGCCCTGTACCGTGCCCGGTTCGCTGCCCACCTGCGTCACAGCCAGCGGCTTGCCGGATCCGGCGGCGGCCGTGGCGACCTTGGCCACGATCTCGGCAGGATCGGCCACCGCGGTCTCGGTAAACACACCCAGGACGACGTCCACCTCCTGCGCGTCGAGAAGCACCCGCGCGGCTTCCGCGAACAGCTCCGGCTGCGCGCCGGCCGTCAGGTCGACCGGGTTGTCACAGGACGCAGCGGCTGGGGCAGCGCTGCGCAGCCGGTCGACGGTTGCCGCGGCGAGTTCGACCACGGAGAGTCCAGCCGCCTCGGCCGCGTCGGCAGCAAGGATCTCCGGGCCGCCGGAGTTACCGACGATGGCCACGCGAGGCCCGGCCGGAAGCGGTTGGTCGAGCAACAGCCGTGAGACGTCGACGAGCTGCTCCATCGAGTCCACGCGCAGCACCCCGGCCTGTGTGAACAGGGCATCCACCACTGCGTCGGACGCCGCCGCGGCCGCGGTGTGCGAGCGCCCGGCGCGTTGCCCGGCGAGCGAACGCCCAGCCTTGATCGCGATGACCGGCTTGGTGTGCGCGACGCGGCGGGCGATGCGCGCGAACTTGCGCGGGTTGCCGAACGACTCCAAGTACAGCCCGATCACCCCGACGTGGTCGTCGCGCTCCCAGGCCAGCAGCAGGTCGTTTCCGCTGACGTCCGCCTTGTTGCCTACCGACACGAACTGCGCCACGCCCAGCCCGCGCCCCTGCGCGGCGGCGAGGACGGCGATCCCCAATGCCCCCGACTGCGATACCAGTCCGAGACGGCCGGGCCGCATCGGGAGCGCAGCGAACGTGGCGTTGAGCCGCACCGCGGGATCGCTGTTCAGCACGCCCAGGCAATTCGGGCCGATCATCCGCATCCCATGGCTGCGGGCGATGGCCAAGACCTCGCGCTGCAGTGCCTGGCCCGCGGCGCCGGTCTCGCCGAACCCGGCGGTGAGCAGCACCACCCCACGCACGCCGCGCTTCCCACAGGCGTCGACCACGTCCGGCACGCTGAGCGCCGGGACCGCCACCAGGGCAAGATCGACAGCCACGGGTAGCTCCTGCGCGGAGGCAACACACGGCACCCCGAGCACGGAGTCGTGCTTCGGATTGACCGCGTAAACGCTTCCGGTAAAGCCGCCGTCGAGAATGTGGCGCAGCACCTCGTGGCCGACCGCGCGGGGACGCGCGCTGGCGCCGATCACGGCAACGGACCCCGGCGCGAGCAGCGGACGCAGGCTCGCGACGTCGGCGATCCGGTCCCGATCGTCGATCGCCGCGACGACGGGCGAGCGCGGTTCGAGGTCGAAGCTCAGATGCGCCGTGCCGTACTCCAGATCCGCAGTCACCTCGAAGCCGAGGCGGCGGATCATACGCAGCGCCGCGGTGTTCTGGGCCAGCACATCCGCGACGAAGCGGCGGATGCCGCGGTGCCGGGCCATGCTCGCGAGGTGCTCGATCAGCAATGTGCCAATGCCTTCGTGCTGTTCGGTGTCTTCGACGAGCACCGCGAAGTCGGCGGTGGTGGCGTTCACCGGCTCGTAGCCGGCCACTCCGACCATGTCGCCGCCGACAAGTGCCACCAGGGCCTGCTGCTCGACGCCTGCCGTTCGCAGCAGCCGCTTCAGGTAGACGTCGGCCGCATGCCGGCCCACGCTGAAGAAGCGGTAGTAGATCGATTCGTCGGACGCGCGGGCGTGCAGCGCCAGCAGTGCCTCGCGATCGCTCTCCTTGACGGGGCGCAGCTGGACCAGCCCGCCGCCGGTGCGCAGCGCATAGACCTCGTGCGGTTCCATGGCAGAAGTCGTCACCCGGCGACAAGACGCGTGAGGTCGGCAAGCCGGCAGGTATAGCCCCACTCGTTGTCGTACCAGCCGAAGACCTTGATGAAGCGACCGGACGCCTGGGTCAGGCCCGAATCGAACACGCAGGACGCGGTATCGCCGATCACGTCGGTGGACACGACAGGCTCGGTGGTGTAACGCAGCAGACCGGCAAGCGAGCCTTCTTGGGCGGCGGCCTGGAACGCTGCGTTCACGCCGTCCACCGTGACCTCGACCTCAAGCAGCGCGGCGAGGTCGACGAGGGATCCGTCGACGACCGGAACGCGCAGGGCCACGCCATCCAGCCTGCCCTCCATATCGGGCAAGACCTGCCCTACCGCTCGGGCAGCGCCGGTCGTGGTAGGGATGATGTTCACCCCCGCAGACCGGGCGCGACGCGGATCCTTGTGCGGCGCATCGAGCACGTTCTGGTCGTTCGTGTACGCGTGCACGGTCGTCATGAAGCCGCGCTGGATGCCGAACGCGTCGTGCAGCACCTTGACCATCGGCGCCACGCAGTTCGTGGTGCACGACGCATTCGAGATCACGCGATGGTTAGCCGGATCGTAGGTGTCGTCGTTGACGCCAAGCACGATCGTCGCGTCCACGCCCTTCCCCGGCGCGGAGATGATCACCCGCTGGGCGCCACCTGTCAGGTGTACCGCAGCCGCCTCCCGGGTGCGGAACTTGCCGGTGGACTCGATCACCACCTCGACGCCGTACGCGGCCCAGTCGAGTTCGGACGGCTCTCGGACCGCGCTGACCGCGATCTTGCGACCGTCGATTACGAGCGTCTCGCCGCTCAGTTCGATGTCCTTGGGGAAAGGCCCGAACGTACTGTCGTGCCGCAACAGCCGCGCGATCGTCGGTGAGTCTGCGATGTCGTTGACCGCGACCACATCGAGGTCCGTACTCGTAGCCGCGTAGCGCAGGTACTCCCGGCCGATGCGGCCCATGCCGTTGATGCCAACACGAATGCTCACGGAATCTCCTTGTTGCCATGGACGACCAGGACGGGGAGCGTCGCGTGCTCGGCGCAGTGCGCGCTCACCGAGCCCAGCAGCAGCCCGGCGAACCCGCCGTGCCCTCGGCTGCCGACGACGAGCAGGTCGGCATCTCTGCTCTCGTCGAGTAGGACCTTGGCGGGGTTGCCCTCGCGCACGATCAGCCGCGTCCCGACGGGCGGGTTCCCGTCGAACACCTCGTCTACGGTGCGGGCGAGCACCTTCTCCGCGTCCTTCTCCGGATTCCAGTCACCAGGGACGTAGGACCAACCGAAGCTCACCGGCGGATGCCAGGCGATGACCGCGTCGATCCGACCACCTGTGACGGCCAAGAACCGCCCCGCCCAGCGCAGGGCCCTCTTCGAGTGCTCGGAGCCATCGATGCCGACGACGATGTTGGTCATGACTGCCCGGCCAGCGCGAGCTCGTCAGCCACATTCGTCGTCGCGAGAGCCACCGGCCGGCCGACGATCGCCACCGGGCAAGGCGAGCTGTGCAGGAGCCGCGACGAAACCTGACCGAGCCTGGCAAGGTGGCTGTCCTCTGCATGCCGGCACCCGAGTACGAGCAGCGAGGCGCGGCCGGCCACGTCATGCAGTGTCTCGTAGACGGATGCGCTGGACAACTCGGTGACGACCTCGACGCCGGGGTGGTTCGCCCACGCGGCCTCGACAAGCTCGGTGAGCAGTGCTTGATGCCCGCGCCATGTGGCGCTCGCCTCGTCGCCAGCCCGGTTGATCTCGGCACAGGATCGGACCGCTACCAATGGCACCTCGGCGCGCTCGGCCTCCGTGAACGCGAACTCCAAGGCGTCCCGCCCGGAGGGGGTGCCGGACACGCCCACCGCCACCGGACGGGCGTCGCCGCGTGCCGGCGCGCGCCACTCCTCAGGTACCACCACGACGGGGCACCGAGCGTGCGCCGCGATCCGGTGCGCCACCGATCCGAGCAGCACGCCGGCGATCCGGCCCACACCGTGGGTGCCCACCACGACCATGCGGGCGTTTTCGCTCAGTTCGAGGAGCACGCCGACCGGCTGATCGTCGCGCAGCAGCGTGCTGATGTCGGTCACGTCGCTGGCGTCGATCGCGGTGGCGACCGCCTCGCGCAGCACCCCGTGGCTGTAATTGCGGGCGTCGCCGTGCGCCCGGGCGTGCCTGGTCAGCACGTCGCCGCAGTGGACGATCAACAACTGGGAACCGTGCAGCGCCGCCTCGTCGGCTGCCCAGAGCAGCGCGCGTTCGGCCGGCTGCGAGCCGTCCACCCCGACGACGATCGGCTCGGTCATGGCAGCAACCTCCTGTGCGGGATCCTCCCAAGCACACCACGAATTGCGCTGCGCCATGAGGGCCGAACGTCCCTGGCGGGAGTCGAACTAGGGTGGGCATCTCGCCACGACTCGGGCCGTGGGCCGAGCAGCGGAGAAGGGAGGCTGCGCGGATGCCAGAGCACCCGGACAGCACCGAGATCGAAAGCACCTGGCACGAGTTCCACCGGGTCGTGAACATGAGCTCAGAGGAGCTGTCCGACTGGCTGCGCACCAGATCCGCCGGAGAGGAGGCGGAAGAGCTGCCCGATGAAGCCGGGCCGACGCTGGGCCGGCACGTGCTGGCCATCCTCGGTAAGCGCAAGGGCGACCTCACCGAGGACGACATCCGGGTCATGCGTCGGGTGATCGAGACGGTGCACAGCCAACGAGGCGAGGACCTGGAACCGACCGCCGGTGAGCCGCACTGGCGCTACCGGCTGATGAGCATCGGCCACGATCCGCTCAAGCCATTGCCGCCCGGACACCGGTCGTCGAGCACGAGATAGGACCCGGGAAACCCGACAGGCAGGGCAGCGCTCAGCTGAGCCCCGGCTTGCCGAACATCGTGGCGTATCCGGACGGCAGTTGGCTGAGCAGGTGGTTCAGCTCACCTCCGGGCACCGCCTCCGCGACGGTCGAGAGCACCGCGCTGGCGTCCCATTCGGCGGTGCGCAGATGCCCCCCGACGCGCTGAGCGACGCGGCGGCAGAACTCGTCCACGCCGAACGAGTCGGGACGACCGTCGCCCGGCCGTGCGGCGGGGCGCAGCGGTGCGGGTAGTTGCGCGGAGAGCTCCTTGGCCTCCCCTGGCGAGATCCGGTTCGCCAGCACGGTCAAGACCGCTCTGCTGACCCGCTCGGCTTCCTTGCGGGTGTCATATTCGCCCCGGTCACGAACGAGGGCGAGAAACTCGTCGAGTGTCATGACATCCTTCCGACGGTTCCGGCGACTCCGACCGGTGAGGCGACGTCGACAACAGAACCTGGCCGGCCGGACATCGAAGGTCTTCCCGCTCGAGTCAGCCCGCAAACCGCCCACCGCCCAAATCGGCGGTTCAACGGCTCGACGCGGGCCCGCAGCCACGACTCTTCCCCCGCACACAGTGGCTTGGGATGATGGCCCCCGGCCGCGTTAGTTAAGGAACGCACATGGGGGATCCGAAGCTGTCAACTGACTCAGTTGAGACGATTGAGCCGCAGGACGAAAGACTGACCCGGTCGTGGCGCACCTGGTACGAACGATCGTTCGTCCGCGAAGTGATCCGCGCGCTCGGCGCCGTCGGCTTCGGTGACCGAATCATCATCTTCGGAGCGTCACTGCTGCTATCGGTCCTGCCGCTGATCATCGTTCTGAGCGCGTTCGCGAGCCATCGGATCCAGGACGACATCGTCAGCCGTCTTGGTCTGAGTGGTCAAGGCGCCCGAATTATCGACGGTCTGTTCAGAGCGTCTGTCGACTCGTTCAACCTGGCGATTTTGGTCAGCCTCCTTCTCTCGTTCGCCGGCACCGTAGCCGTCGCCCGGTCGGTCGCAACGATCTACGAGCGAGCGTTCGCACACCCGCCTCTCGCTGGGATGCGCGGCGTGACCCGCTCCGTCGTGTGGGTTGTGCTGATCGCAGGCGTCGTGATCGGCGACGCCGCGATCGGCAGAACGCTGCGCGACGACCCCGCAGGCTCGGTCCTGCTCGGCATCACAGAGTTCGTCGGCTTCACGCTGCTTTTCTGGTGGTCAATTCATTTCTTACTCGGCGGCAGAGAACCGTGGCGGCGACTACGCCCGGCTGCAATTATCACCGCGCTGCTTTGGGTTGCCCTGGGCGTGTTCGCGGCGTTCTACTTTTCGTCCACGATCGTCTCTGATAGCAAGACGTACGGCACAATCGGCGTCACATTCACATTGGTCACCTGGTTCATTGCGATGGGCGGAGTCATTACGCTGGGCGCGGTCGTGGGCGCCGTCTGGCAGAGCCGACGAGACGCGAGCCTCGGCAGCCGACAAGGCCGGCCACTTTCACACTCGCAATGATCAGAGCGAGCCGAGGAAGCGACTGGTTCAGCGGCCGTGGAAAGTGGCGTGACCCAAGCCGTATTGCTTCAGGCTCGCGAGCCCATCCTGCATGTCGTTGCTGACCATCACGGCCGGTGCTTCGGCGACCATCACCCGGTCGGCCTCTGCGACACCGCCGGATCGCCACGCGTGAAGGATCCGCTTAACCGCTTTGTGCGCGAGCGTCGGGCCAGTTGCAAGGCGTTGCGCTTAGGCGCGTCCCGCTTCGAGGAGTCGGTCGGGCGCGGTCACGCGATTGATGCCGCCCCAAGACAGGAGTTCCTCGGCCGACACGACGCTCGCGGTCAATACCATTTCGGCGGCGCGTGCACTGCCGATCCGCGACGCGAGACGCTGGGTTCGGCCGCCTAAAGGGAAGCCGCCAGCGGCGGTCTCGATCTGACCGAACTGACTGCCCTCGGCGACCCAGATCAGGTAGGCCGCCAGGCATGTCTCGAGAGCACCGTCGAAGCGGTGCCCCTGCACCAGCACGATGGTCGGGATCGGAAGCTCTTCGAAAGCGCTGATGAATCCCAAGACTGCACCCGCCAGCCCCACTGCTTTGGCTTCATCCATACCGTCGAAGATCGACGGGTCCGCTCCGAAGGAGAAGTCATCGCCCTCGGCTCGCAACAACACGGCCCGGACGTCGCTCTTGGCGACTTCTGTGAGAGCGACGCTGAAGTCGGTCACCGCATCGGCGGTGATTTGGTTCTGCGGCGGGTTGTTGATCACTATCTCGCCGAGCTGACCTTGTTGTTGGAACGTAATGAGCGGCATGGTCGACCTCAGCTTCGGTGTGAAAGGGCAAGTGTTGGAGCCTTCGGCCGCGAGCCTTCGCGGGCGTTCTGGATGGCCTCCAGAACTCCAATGTCCTTGCCTGCTGTGGCTGGTTACCGCGTGAAGGTAGGCAACGCTCGAGGAAACCCACATCGCACGATCGTGCGATTCGCAAATCCTTGCTCCGGCCGTGAACCGGAGTTGGCTCAAGGGTTACGCAGGGCCGGCGGCAACTATCGCTGCCACCAACTCCCTTGTGCGCGTCAGCCGTTCGGGACGAAGATCAGCTTGACGACGTCTGCCGTCGGCGCGTCGGCGGCGATTGTCGTCACGACCCACCCACCCTTCGGGTGGTAGCTGTCCACTCCCGGCGCGATCCGGAGGTAGAACTTCTGGCTCCCGCCGGCTGTAACGCCAGACAGATCGGGGTAGCCCGGAATATTCAGCGGCTTGGCATCCGCTGGCGGACCGTCCCCCCAATCCACGGTGAAGCTGAAGCACTGGCCGCTCGGAGTCACCAACCAGGCTCCGCTGTTCGACTTCCCGACAGATCCGGCTGCGCTGTGGGTCGGGCACGACCGAAGGGGTGCGATCTTTGCGAACTTGTAAGCGGCAGGCGACGCGGTCACGGCGGACGTGCTCCGGGTGACCGGTGCGGAGCTCGATACGACCGCTGTCGAGCTGGATACGACCGGCGCCTTGGCGACAGGGGCAGGTGCCGGGGAGCCGCCGCTGACAAGCAGCGCAATCGCGGTGGCGGCAGCGGCGACGACGGGAACGGCAACGTAAGCAGCCAGGCGGCGACCGCGCGCCTTGCGGCTCTGCTGCCAGACCTGTGCGGCCAGTCCGGGTGCCGGGTTCAGGTCGCTGGTTGTCTCCTGCATCCCGCTGCGCAGGGCGGTGATCAATTCTTCATCAGTGGGCATCGGTGATCTCCTCGAAGTCGGCAGGGTCACCGATCACCTCTCGCAGCTTCGCGAGGCCGTGGTGGCTCTGGCTCTTGACGGTTCCCGCGCTACACCCGAGGACTTCCGCGGTCTGCTCGATGCTTAGGTCCTCGAAGTAGCGCAGGACGAGGACGGTTCGCTGCTGGTATGGCACCTGACGCAGCGCGCCGACGAGAGCCTGGGAGAGCGCGACTGCCTGGTCGGGCGGCCCGTAGCTTGGTTCCGCCGGATTGCTCACCTCAACGACTCGCCGCGAGCGTGCCCGCCAGCGGTTCTTGGCCAGATTCACTACGGCCCGGCGTGTGTAGGCCACCGGGTCGGTGTGAACCGTGCGCCAGTGCCGCGCGGTCGCCATCAGCGCATGCTGTAGCGCATCCTCGGCGTGACCGTGGTCGCCGGTGAGCAGGTAGGCGGTGCGGAGCAGCGAGGGCGATGAAGCAGTCACGAAGTCGTCGAAATCGCGGCCAACTTCGTCCATCCCCACTCCCCTAAGACACCGCCAGCGCCGAAAAGGTTGTACGAGGTCGCCCGACGTTTCGCCCATTGCTGACTCGGCAACTTGCTTCGACGTTATCCAGCCGTCCTCGGCCAGGGCGAGACGGACACAGGACGGACAGACGAGGCCGCGCATGAACGAAGCCCCCGGATCCGGGGCTGTGAGCGTTGTGGCGGGTGTTGGGTTCGAACCAACGTAGGCTGAGCCGACGGTTTTACAGACCGCTCCCTTTGACCACTCGGGCAACCCGCCGTGGGCTTTCAGTGTGTCACCGGAGGCACGGCGACGGCACGTCACACTACCGGACGCGGGCGCCGCGTCCGTCACGGTGTCGGGGCTCCGCTACCGTCGAGGCGTTACAGCATCGAGGAGGATCGACACCGTGGCCGACTCATCGTTCGATGTGGTGAGCAAGATCGACCGCCAGGAGGCCGACAACGCACTCAACCAGGCGGCGAAGGAGCTTGCGCAGCGCTTCGACTTCCGCGGGACGAACGCGTCGATCGCGTGGTCCGGCGAGTTCGGCGTAACGATCAGGGCCGACACCGAGGAACGCGCCAAGGCAGCGCTGGACGTCTTCAAGGACAAGCTCGTCAAGCGCTCCATTTCCCTGAAGGCGCTCGACGCGGGCGACCCCCGGGCGTCCGGCAAACAGCACGTGATCGCCGCGACGCTGAAGCACGGCATCGACCAGGATCACGCGAAGAAGATCGCCAAGCTGATCCGGGACGAGGCGCCGAGAGGCGTGCAGGCGCAGATCCAGGGCGACCAGCTGCGCGTGACCAGCAAGAAGAAGGACGACCTCCAGGCGGTCATTGCGCTGCTCAAGGGCGCCGACCTCGACGTCGCGCTGCAGTTCGTGAACTACCGATGAAGGGCATCATCCTCGCCGGTGGAGCGGGCACCCGGCTACACCCCATCACGCATGCCGTCAGCAAGCAGCTGCTGCCGGTTTACGACAAGCCGATGATCTACTACCCGCTGTCCACGCTGATGCTGGCCGGCATCCGCGACATCCTGGTAATCACCACTCCGCACGACCAGGACCAGTTCAGCAGGCTTCTCGGAGACGGCGCCCCACTAGGCATATCCATCAGCTATGCGGTGCAGCCGGAGCCGAACGGCCTGGCCGAGGCGTTCCTCATCGGCCGCGACCACGTCGGCGCCGATACGGCGGCGCTCGTGCTCGGCGACAACATCTTTTATGGTCAAGGACTGGGCCGCCAGCTGACCGAGGCCGCATCTCTACAGGACGGCTGCGTACTGTTCGGGTACCGGGTGCGCGACCCGCACCGATATGGCGTCGCCGAGGCGTCCCCCGACGGGGTGCTGCTGTCGATCGAAGAGAAGCCGGCAAATCCCAAGTCGAACCTCGCCGTCACGGGCCTGTACTTCTACGACAACGAGGTTGTGGAGATCGCCAGGACGCTTCAGCCGTCGGCGCGCGGCGAACTCGAGATCACCGACCTCAACAACGTCTACGTCAAGAACGGCACGGCGCGGCTGGTCGACCTAGGCCGAGGCACCGCTTGGCTCGACACGGGCACCCACGACTCGATGCTCGAGGCCGGACAATTCGTGCAGGTGCTCGAGCACCGGCAAGGGGTGCGCATCGCGTGCATCGAGGAGGTCGCGCTCCGCCAAGGGTTCATCGACGCTGCCCAGGCGTACCGCCTCGGCGAGCAGCTGGCCAAGTCCGGCTACGGTCAGTACGTCATGGAAGTTGCACGCAGCGTCGCAGATGGCCTCTGACCTGACCTTCAGCTCCAGAAGCGGGGGTCGTCGTGTGCCATCGCCTCGAGGCGGGCGATGCGCTTGTCCATCGGCGGGTGGGTCGAGAACAGGCTGGCCATGCCCTGCCCGCGGAACGGGTTGGCGATCATGAGGTGACTGGTCGTCACGAGCGACGGCTCCTGCGGCAATGGCAGCGCCTGTGTGCCCCGCTGCAGCTTGCGCAGCGCGCTGGCCAGCGCCAGCGGGTCATTCGAAAGCGCCGCGCCGGACGCGTCGGCCTGGTACTCCCGGGACCGGCTGATCGCCAGTTGGATGAGACCCGCCGCAAGCGGCCCCAGCAGCAGCATGATCAGGTCGGCGAACGGATTGCGGTCGCGATCACCACCGCCGAAGAAGAACGCCAGGTTGGCCATGTAGGTGATCGCCGCCGCGATCGTGCCGGCGACTGACGAGATCAGAATGTCGCGGTTGTAGACGTGGCTGAGCTCGTGGCCGAGCACGGCCCGCAGCTCGCGGCGGTCAAGGATTTTCAAGATGCCCTCGGTGCAGCACACCGCCGCGTGGCGCGGGTTGCGGCCGGTGGCGAACGCGTTCGGCTGATCGGTCGGCGAAATGTAGAGCCGCGGCATCGGCTGGTGCGCCGAGCTGGCGAGCTCGCGGACGATCGAGTACATCACCGGCTGCTCGGCCTCGCTGACGGGCCGGGCGCGCATGGAGCGAAGCGCGATTCGATCGGAGTAGAAGTAGCTGAACCCATTCATGGCGATCGCGAGGATGACGCCGATGAGGAGCCCGCGCGAACCGCCGAGCGCCCCGCCGAGGATTACGAGCAACGCGGAAAGGGCGCCGAGCAGGACTGCGGTCTTGAGTCCGTTGGTGACGCTGTGCATGCCTACGTAACGAACGACTCTGCCCCCCGCGTTCCCGGGGGTATCAGCCGGGACGAGCCACCTGCCCGGCCGTCACGACGTCCAGCGGAACGACGTCATCAGCGCCTCGATCCGCTCCCGCAACTCGGCCGTCTCGCCGTCCATGGTGAACTCGGCCAGCAGCGCGAGCCGGCCGTCCGGCGACGGGACGAGGTAGCGCACCAACCGGTCGTCGGCGTCGGTGTCGACCACCTCTGCCGCGACCGACCCGGACGTGGGCGGTACCGCCGGCGGCGCGTCATCGTCGAGCAGGCCCACGGTGAGTACGGCGCTGGCCGAGGACAAGTCGCCCGGTCCGATCACTGCCGTGCTCAACAGCGCGAGCAATGGAGCGCCGGCGATCTCCTCGGGGATGCCGGCCTCGCCGGGGGTGACGACGAGCCAGTCACGGCAATCCATTTGGAATGCAGGCAAGACAAGGTCGCCTTGCATCATTCAGCTCCTCTGCTATGCCCCTCCACGTGACCGGTCGCGATGTCGATGCCGACCCCCCGTTGCCGTGCGTTCCCATTCATCGCGTACCCATCACAGCCCTTTGCCGAAATGCGCGGACCAATTCCCAACGATCCTGACGGAACGTTCAGGTGATCGCGATTCCGCGCCCACACCACGCGCGCTGACCCACGTTGTCATGCCGTGGCCTGTTCAGGCTATCGAGGATGCCGGAGACCCGGAACGGCTGCCCCACGGCAACAACCGGACTGGCCTCAGATGTCCACGGTTATATCGGGCATCCGCTGCGGATTGGACAAACTCGCACCGCCGATATCACGCTGCCAACTTCTGCGACAACGCCTGTTCCTCTCCCTAATTCAGGTGCCATGAACGCGATCACCGCATACCCGCGCGATGCTCAAATGAAATGCGTGACGAGCAGGGTTGACAGGGCCACGAGTCGCGGGTAGTTCGCGCCGCAGCGCGCGATGATCTTGATGCCGTCGAGCGCGCGGCGAGCGGGAGCGCCGCCGGCCGCCGCCGAGCGCGCGTCCAGCGACATGCAGCGATGTCGACGGTGTCGTTGCCGCCATACCGGAGACGCTAGGCAATTCGGGCGCGCGGGGTTGGAAGTTATCCACAAGTCCGGCGCCGACACGTCGTGAGGCATGCCACGGGCGCGCCAGAGACGATGATCCGTACGATAGGGGCATGCGGCCGACGGTGCGCCGGGGGGTTTGGCGTCCGTTGCCGCGACGCCTGCGCCGCACGCTGACATTGACGCTGGCGCCGGTAGTTGGGCTCCACGGAGCTCGAGAACGCCATGGAGGCGCACATCCAGATGTCCAAGGACGTCAAGCAGCTAGATCGCGTCGTCGTTCGTATCGCGGGGGATTCCGGCGACGGCATGCAGTTGACCGGCGATCGCTTCACCCAAGAAACGGCTGCCTTCGGTAACGATCTCTCGACACTGCCCAACTTTCCGGCCGAAATCCGCGCTCCGGCCGGGACGTTGGCCGGCGTCTCGTCCTTCCAAGTCCACTTCGCCGACCACGACATCCTCACCCCGGGCGACCGCCCGGACGTCCTGGTGGCGATGAACCCCGCGGCGTTGAAGGCCAACCTCGCCGACCTGCCACACGGCGGCACGATCATCGTCGACACCCACGACTTCACCGAGCGGGCGCTTGCCCGGGTGGGATGGAAGAGCAATCCGCTCGACGACGGCACCCTCGACGGGTTCGCCGTCCACGCCGTCGACCTGACCCAGCTGACGCTCGACGCGCTGGCAGGCACCGAGCTCTCGCGCAAGGACGCGGGCCGGTCCAAGAACATGTTCGCGCTGGGCCTGCTGTCGTGGATGTACTCGCGCCCGGTCGAGGGCACCCTGCGCTTCCTGCGGCAGAAATTCGCGAACAAGCTGACGATCGCCGAGGCGAACATCACCGCATTCAAGGCGGGATGGAACTACGGCGAGACCACCGAAGCGTTCGGCGTCCACTACGAGGTCAAGCCGGCGGCACTTCCGGCCGGCACGTACCGCAATATCAGCGGCAACATGGCGCTGGCGTACGGGCTGCTCACCGCGTCGAACCGATCCGGGCTGCCACTGTTCCTCGGTGCGTACCCGATCACCCCCGCGTCGGACATCCTGCACGAGCTCTCCAAGCACAAGCGCTTCGGCGTGCGGACGTTCCAGGCGGAGGACGAGATCGCTGGAGTCGGCGCGGCGATCGGCGCATCGTTCGGCGGTTCGCTCGCAGTCACGACGTCATCAGGGCCCGGGATCGCGTTGAAGGGCGAAGCGATCGGGCTGGCGGTGTCGCTTGAGATTCCCCTTGTCATCTGCGACATCCAGCGGGGCGGGCCGTCGACCGGCCTGCCCACCAAGACCGAGCAGTCCGACCTGCTCCAGGCCATGTACGGGCGCAATGGCGAGGCACCCGTGCCGGTCTTAGCGCCGCGCTCGCCCGGCGACTGCTTCGACGCGATCCTCGAGGCGGTGCGCATCGCGCTCACCTACCGCACCCCGGTGTTCTTCCTGTCCGACGGGTACCTGGCCAACGGCTCGGAGCCGTGGAAGATCCCTGATCTCGAGGAGCTGCCGGACCTGCGCGTGCCGTTCGCGACGCAGCCGAACGGTCCCGATGGGGAGTTCCTGCCGTACCTGCGGGATCCGGAGACGCTGGCGAGGCCGTGGGCCATCCCCGGGACGCCTGGCCTCGAGCACCGGCTGGGCGGCATCGAAAAGGCAGACAAGACCGGGAACATCTCATACGACCCCGATAACCACGACTTCATGGTCCGTACCCGGCAGGCCAAGGTCGACGGCATCGCACGCTCGATCCCGCCCCTAGAGGTGGATGACCCGGACGGCGACGCGCGCGTGCTGGCGCTGGGCTGGGGCTCGACCTACGGTCCGATCGGGGCAGCCGTGCGGCAGGTGCGTCGCGCCGGCTACCCGGTGGCACAGGCTCATCTGCGACACCTGAACCCGTTCCCGGCAAACCTGGGGACGGTGTTGTCGCGCTACGAGCGCGTCGTGATTCCAGAGATGAACCTCGGGCAGCTGGCGTCTCTGATCCGTGCCCGGTTCCTTGTCGACGCCATCAGCTACACGCAGGTCCGCGGCCTGCCGTTCCGTGCGGCCGAACTGGCCGACATGCTCCAGGGAGTGATCAGTCATGACTGAGTTGAGCTTGAAGCCCAAGGACTTCAAGACTGATCAGGAGGTCCGTTGGTGCCCCGGCTGCGGCGATTACGCGATCCTGGCCGCCGTGCAGGGCTTCATGCCGGAGCTCGGCATCCCGCGGGAGAAGATCGTGTTCGTGTCGGGCATCGGATGCTCGTCCCGCTTCCCGTACTACATGAACACCTACGGCATGCACTCGATCCACGGGCGTGCGCCGGCGATTGCGACTGGGCTCGCGTCCTCCCGACAGGACCTCGCGGTATGGGTCGTCACCGGTGACGGGGACGCGCTGTCAATCGGTGGCAACCACCTGATCCACGCGCTGCGACGCAACGTCAACCTCAAGATCCTGCTGTTCAACAACAGGATTTACGGGCTGACCAAGGGCCAGTATTCGCCGACGTCTGAGCTGGGCAAGATCACCAAGTCGACGCCGTTCGGCTCTCTAGACACCCCGTTCAACCCCGTGTCACTCGCTCTCGGCGCCGAGGCGACCTTCGTGGCCCGGACGATGGACTCCGACCGCAAGCATCTGACGTCCGTGCTGCGAGCGGCCGCCGATCATCAGGGCACGGCGCTCGTCGAGATCTACCAGAACTGCAACATCTTCAACGACGGCGCGTTTGAAGTGCTCAAGGACGCGGCGACCCGCGACGACTGGACGATCCGGCTCGAGCACGGCCAGCCCGTGCGCTTCGGCGCGGACGGCTCGAAGGCAGTGGTGCGCTCCCCGGCCGGCGGCTTGACCATTGAGGACGGCCTGGCCCCGGACGACCCGCGGGTCGTGCTGCACGACGCGCACGCTGACGACCCGGCGTACGCGTTCACGCTGTCCCGGCTGTCGTCGATCGACGCGCGCTACACGCCGATGGGCGTGTTCCGGTCGGTCGAGCGACCGACGTACGACGCGATGATGGCCGGCCAACTCGAACGTGCTGCCGCGCAGGCGCCCGGAGACGCCGCGGCTCTGCAGTCGCTACTGGCAGGAGCCGACACCTGGAAGGTCGGCTGACCGCCCGCGGAACCGCCGCCCGCAGCAAGCAGCAAGCAGCAGTCTGCCCGCATCGCTATTGACAGCAGCGGTTGCGAGGCTCCATCCTGATTCGGTCGATCGACCGATCGAGGATACCCGGATCCGAGCGGCGCAAATGGGGGAACTGGTGGCCGGTGAGCAGGACACGCGATCGCAGATCCTTGCCGCGACAAAGGCTGCGCTGCTCGAGGTCGGATACGCGAACCTGTCGACGCGCCGCATCGCAGACGCAGCGGGCGTACCGCTGAGTCAGATCCACTACCACTTCGGGTCGAAGCAGAATCTGGTCCTCGCGCTGCTGGACATGGAGAACCAGCAGCGACTGGCGCGCCAGTCAGCCATGTACGACGCGGAGTTGCCGTTGTGGAAGCAGTGGCAGCAGGCGTGTGACTTCTTCGACGACGACCTCGAGTCCGGATACGTCCGGGTGTTGATGGAGATGACGGCGGCGGGATGGTCCAACCCGGAGATCGCACGGGCGGTATCCGGCCAGATGCGCGCATGGTTCGAGCTGCTCGCCGATGTGGCTGAGCGGGCGACGAAGCGGCTCGGGCGGCGCAGCCCGTTCACGGCCGCTGAGCTGGGCGCCCTCGCCGGCCTTCCGTTCATCGGCGCCGAAGCCGCGATCCTGCTGGGCCTGGACGAGTCGAGCGTCGCGGCTCGCTCGGCGCTACGCAAGATCGGCGAGCTGTTGCGCACGATCGAGGAACCGGCCAAGCCGAGGCGGCGGCGATGAGAGCTTGTCAGCCGGTCGCCGAAGGCACCGTGGATCGGGACGGTGTCGAGATCCACTACGAGCGTTATGGGCACGGGTCACCGACGATCATGCTGCTGCCGACCTGGTCGCTGCTGCACTCGCGTTGCTGGAAGATGCAGATCCCGTTTCTCGCTCGGCACTATCAAGTCATCACCTTTGATCCGCGCGGCAATGGACGTTCTGGTCGTCCCACCGACGAGCAGGCATACGGCGAACGGCATTTCGCCGCTGATGCGCTTGCGGTCCTCGACGTGACGGACACCGATCGCGCGGTCGTTGTCGGGTTCTCGATGGGTGCGCAGCGCGGTCTGCTGCTCGCAGCCGAACATCCCGAGCGGGTGTCGGGCGCGGTATTCATCGCTCCGGCGGTAGCGGTGGGCCCGGTGCCAGCGCGCGAGAACTGGGTCGAGGAGTTCACGACGGTCCGCGAGTCCTACGCGGGCTGGCAGAAGTACAACCGTCACTACTGGATGTCGGACTACGAGGACTTCCTCGAGTTCTTCCTATCCGAGATGTTCACCGAGCCGCACTCGACGAAACAGCGCGAGGACGGGGTTGGCTGGGCCCTGGACACGGACCCTGAGACGCTGATCGCCACACAGCTGGGCTCCAGGGTCGAGGCGGACGAGCTGCGCACCCTGGCTGCTCTCGTCAGGTGCCCGGTGCTCGTAATGCACGGAACAGCTGACGCCATCCGTCCGTCCGCCTCGGGCGCGGCCTTCGCCGACCTGTTAAACGCTGCGCTGGTCCTGTTCGACGGTTCCGGACATGCGCCGCAGGCGCGTGATCCGGTACGGGTGAATCTCGTCATCAAGCAGTTCGTCGATCGGATAGCGCGATGAGGGCGTCACGGGAGGGTTCCATGAACGCGACCACCTGGCCGCGCGCTGCGTCACGCCCCAGCCGCGCGCTGTACTTGTCCTCTCCGATTGGGCTCGGGCACGCCCGCAGGGACGTGGCGCTAGCGAACGAGCTGCGGAAACTGCGCCCGGAGTTGCAGATCGACTGGCTGGCGCAGCATCCGGTCACGACCGTGCTCGAGGCCGAGGGCGAGCGGATCCATCCGGCAAGCCGGTGGCTGGCGAACGAGTCCGCGCACATCGCCGATGAGGCAAGCGGACACGACCTGCACTGCTTCCAGGCACTGCGCCGCATGGACGAAATCCTGATGGCCAACTTCATGGTGTTCCAGGAGGTTGTCGACGAAGGCTGCTACGACCTCGTCATCGGCGACGAGGCATGGGATGTCGACTACTACTGGCACGAGAACCCTGAGCTGAAGCGTGGCCAGAACGTGTGGCTGACCGACTTCGTGGGCTACCTGCCCATGCCCGACGGCGGCGATCACGAAGCGTTCCTGACCACCGACTACAACGCCGAGATGATCGAGCACATCGACCGCTATCCGTGGATCCGGGACCGGGCGATCTTTGTCGGCGGGGAGGCCGACGTCGTACCGGACACTTTCGGCGGGACGTTGCCGGCGATCCGCGACTGGACCGACCAGCATTTCTCCTACTCCGGCTACATCACCGGCTTCACACCCCCCGAGCCGGAGGAGTTGCCGATCATCCGTGACCGCTTGGGATACCGCGACGACGAGCTTGTCTGCGTCGTAGCCGTCGGCGGCAGCGGTGTCGGCCGCGCCTTGATCGACAAGGTCGTCGCTGCGTTCCCGCTCGCGAAAAAGGCGGTGCCAGAGCTCCGCATGGTCGTTGTCACCGGGCCCCGCATCGACTCGGCGGCGTACCCGCAGCGTCCCGGGTTGGAGCTGCACGGCTACGTCCACCGCCTGTACGAACACCTGTCCGTCTGCGATCTGGCGGTCGTGCAGGGCGGGCTGACTACCACGATGGAGCTCACTGCGGCGAAACGGCCGTTCCTGTACTTCCCGCTGGCCCACCACTTCGAGCAGAACTTCCACGTGCGGCACCGACTCAACCGCTACGGGGCGGGTCACTACATGGACTACGCAGCAAGCGACCCAGACCTCATCGCGGCCCGCATCGCCGAGCTCGTGGGCAAGCCCGTCGACTACCGAGACGTCGAGTCCGACGGCGCCGTCCGCGCAGCGCAGCTCATCGCAGAACTCGTCTAGCCAGCACCTGTATCACCGGCCTACCCGTCGGGCTCCATATACATATATTCGGTCGGTCGATCGAACAAACACACCGGTACAAGCCAAGGAGGCGTCCCATGACCACCGCGCAGCCAGCCGTCCGCAACGGCGTCGACACCGCGACCCTGTTCGCCACGATTGACGCAGTGAAGGCGAACCCTGAGCTCGGCCGATTCCGGTTCCGGGCGAGCAACACCTGGGTGAGCGGCACCCACAATCGATCCACGATCGACGGGTTCTACGGCACCGGGCAGGACTTGGCGCACGAGCAGGCGTGGACGCTCGACGCTGACCACCCGGCCGTGCTGGTTGGCAAGGACCACGGCCCAACGCCCGTGGAGTACCTCCTGCATGCGCTCGCGGCGTGCCTCACAGCTGGTCTCGGCAACATTGCCGCCGCCCGCGGGGTGACCCTCGACCAGGTCACATCGACGGTGGAGGGCCACATCAACCTGCTCGGGATTCTCGGGCTCTCCGACCAGGTCCGGAACGGATTCGAGCACATCAAGGTCACGTTCACGGTTTCCGGCGACGACCCGGAGAAGTTGCGCAAGATAGTCGAGCAATCCCGCGACCGCTCCGCCGTCTTCGACATGCTGACGAACGGTGTTCCGGTCGCTATCGAGGTCAATCCGGGATGACCGAGTCCGAGTACGACGCCGTCGTAGTCGGCGCCCGGCCTGCCGGGGCCGCCACTGCCTTGTTGCTCGCCCGTGCCGGCTTGCGGGTCCTCGTCGTGGACCGCTCTGCGCGCGGCGCGGACACCCTGTCGACACACGCCCTCATGCGTACCGGCGTGCTGCAGCTGTCGCGGTGGCAGGTCCTCGACCGCGTGGTCGACGCTGGGACGCCACCGGTCCGCAGCGCAACGTTCCACCTGGGCCCGGAGCCCATAACGATCCCCATCGAGCCCACGGACGGCATCGACGCGCTGTACGCGCCGCGACGGACCGTGCTCGACCCGATCCTTGCCGACGCCGCCGCGGCCGCCGGCGCAGAACTCCGGTACGGCGTCGCGGTGATCGGGCTGTGCCGTGATCGAACCGGCCGGGTCACCGGAATCGTGGGCCGCGACGCGGCAGGTAATGCCTTTACCGCCCGCGCGCGGATCACCGTCGGCGCGGATGGTATGGGCTCCCGCGTCGCCCAGTGGGTGGACGCATCGATCGAGCGGGCCGGCGCCGCGGCCAGCGGCGTTGTCTACGGCTACTGGACCGGATTGCCGCTCGATGGCTATCACTGGTATTTCCGCCCGGGCGCGGCAGCCGGCGCCATCCCCACCAACCACGGCCAAACCTGCGTCTTCGTTTCCACGACCCGCCAAGGTCTCCGCGACGCGGTACGGGACGACCTGGCAACCGGATTCGGCCGTATGCTCGGCGCAGCTGCTCCCGAGTTGGTCGACCTGATCGGCGCGTCCGCGCCAGTTGGTCCGTTGCACCGTTTTTCCGGCCGCGCCGGTCACCTGCGCCGAGCTGCGGGACCGGGCTGGGCCCTGGTCGGCGATGCGGGCTACTTCAAAGATCCGATCAGCGCGCACGGCCTCACTGACGCGCTGCGCGATGCGGAGCTGCTCGCCCGGGCGATCATCGCCGCAAGTGCCGGTGACGAGGCCGCGCTGCTCGCGGGGTACCAGGCCATTCGCGACCGGCTCTCCATGCCCCTGTTCGGGGTGACGAACGCGATCGCCAGCTACAGCTGGGACACCCCGACGATCAGCTCCCTGCTCCGGCAGCTCAGCGCGGCGATGGCCGGCGAGCTGGGCGAGGTTCGCGGCTTCGACGACATGCCGGCATCTGCGATGTGCCTCGCGGCCTCCTAGATAGTCGCGTCGACAGCCTGCATGAGGCGCCGCAGTAGGGTGATCAGCTGCTCTTGCTGCGCGTCGGTCAAGGTTGCGATGAGATCCGCCTCGACGTCTCGTTGCCCGGCGACGATGCGCTCGGCGGCGGCGACACCCTTGCGGGTCAGCGCCACGACGTTGCGCCTCCGGTCGTCGCGGTCGTAACGGCGCACGACGTAGCCGCGCCGCACCATCGCGTCCACGCGGTTGGTCATCGCCGCGCCGGTGATGCCAAGCTCGGCGGCCAACTCGGTCGGCCCGGCGGCGTAGGGCTTGCCGCGCCGACGCAGCGCGTACAGCGTCGCGCACTCCCACATCTGCATGCCGAGCGCTGCGACGGACTCCGCCTTGCGGGACGAGACGTGGCGGACGATCAGCTGCATTCGCGTCACGATGCCCTCGACGCGCGGATCGATGTCGCCGAGAGCGGCGGTCCACTGCTCGATGAGCACGTCGACGCTGTCCTTCATGAATCGAAGTATCAACCTACCGAAGCATCACTGTCTAATAGTTCGATGTCTAAGTACCGTTGCGGAACATGGCAACTGTGGACATCGAGACCGTGATCGGTTCAGCTCGCGACCTGATTCGTGCAGGACGATGGGAGCAGGCCGCCCGCCTGCTCGACGCAACCGACCCATTCGATGCCCATGAGGCCGGGGCGTTGGCCGCCGCCCGGGCCGACGCCGAGGTCGACCACGCTTGGTGGACGCGGTGCGACCCGGACCCGGCGCGGCTGGACGCCGCTCGCGCCCTCGCTGCCGACGACGCGCAGGCGTGGATCGTCGACTTCGCCGGGCTGCGCTCGTCCTATGCGCGCCAGCTGTATGTCAAGCTCGCCGGCGGATCACCCGTCGTGGACGAGCTCGCCGCGAAGGCGGACCGGCTGACCGAGCAGGCCCGCGATCCCGCCGCCCGCGCGTACGTCACCTTCTATCGCGGGCTGATCGCCGGCGTCCTGGACGATGATGACGCCGCGGCCGAACGGGCCTGGCAGGCTGCCCGTGACACCGACGACGCGTACGTCCGCTCGTACGCGCTGCGCCACCTGGGCGGGATGGCAGACGACGCGGGCCGGCATGACGATGCGCTCGAACTGTGGCGCGAGTCGACGCGGTTGCGGCAGCGGGCCGGATTCGTCCCGGGCGTCCTCGCGCAACTGCAGCTCTACCCCGCCGACACGACCCCGAACGACATCGTCACGGAATGGGCGGATGCCCTAGGCCTGGGTGAGCTGTTCCGCGCCGGCACGACCACGGAGCCGGAAGTGGCCCGCGATCCGGCCTGACCCGCCCGCCAGGATCGTGGTGTGGCATTCACGCTCGAGCGCGACGACGGCCTGATCCTGTCCGACGATCCGTCCCGGCTGGATCTCGACCGGATCTGCGCATGGCTGGCCACCGCGTACTGGGCGAACACCCGCGACCGTGTGACGATCGAGCGCTCGCTCACGGCGTCGCGTCCGTATGGCGTCTACGCATCCGACGGGACACAGATTGCCCTCGCCCGGGCGGTCACCGACTTCGCGGTCATTGCCTGGATCGGTGACGTGATCGTGGACCCGGCATGGCGCGGCAAGGGGATCGGCACCTGGATGATGCGCGCTGTCGTCGACGACCTCGTGGCGCACGGCGTCGCGCGGATCATGCTCGCCACCAACGACGCGCACGAGGTGTACCAGCGCGTCGGGTTCACCGCCCTGCGCTGGCCCGAGCGGTGGATGGAGCACAACCGCAGCCGACTTCCTTGAGTTGCCCGTGTGCCGCGCGGCTATAGCGCCACGACACACGGACAACTCTTCAGGCCGGCCGTGGCAGGATGCGCGGCGTGCGAGCCGCACTGGTGTTGGGTGCCGCCGGACTGGTGACCATGGTGCTCGGCACGTTCCTGCCGTGGCTGCGATCCGGTGAGGTGCAGCGCAACAGTTACGCGTCGTTCGGCGTGCTGCGCCGGCTGATCGGATTCCACGGTGCGGCCGAGATGCTCCTGCGGGGCTGGACACTGCTGGGCGCGGTGTGCGCGCTGGTAGTAGTGCTCGCGGTGGCCGGACTGCTACGGGTCGCAGCGGTGCTGGCGTTGGTGGTTGCGGCCTGGGCGGCTGCGGTGGCCGGCGGTGCGCTCGCACACCAGCCTGCCGCTGGGGTCCGAGTCGAGAGCCTTGGCCCGATCGTGACGATTACGGGCACAGTAGGTATCACCGCGGCCGCTATTGTCATCCTCATCTCACGTATGTGGGATAGGAGGGCGTCACGTGACCGTGCCACCGGACGCGCCGTATGACCCCAATGCGATACCCGATCCGCACCGGCGTGTCAAAGAACCGCCGATGCCACAGGGTGGTTGGGTCACGGTCCCGCATGGGCGCACTCAATCGGACCCGCCGCCGTACGAGGCACCGCCGCCCCACCAAGGACCGCCGCCGTACGAGGGACCGCCGCCCTACCAAGGACCTCCGCCGACGGGGCCCGCACCTGCGCCAGGTCCGCAGCCCGGCCCGCCGCCCGAGTGGCAAACACAACCGTCCTCCGGATGGCAGCCGCCGGCACCGCCACCTGGAACATGGGAGCAGCTCGGGCCGCCGCTCCCCCAGCCGCCGCGCAGCCGCCGCGGACCGGTCGTCGCGGCGATCGCTGCCGTGGCACTTATCGCCGGCGGCACCGTCTCGTACATCGCGATATCGGATTCCCACTCCGGCTACGGCGGCGCGGCGACCCCCCGCGAAGCCGTGGCATCGCTCGTCAGCGATCTCAACAAGTCCGACCTGCTCGGCATCCTCGATCATCTCCCGCCCGGCGAGCGGTCGGCGTTGCTGGACCCGCTCAGCGAAGCGATCGACCAGGCGAAGCGGCTGCGCGTCCTGAAAGAGACCGCCGACCCGGCAGCGGTATCCGGCGTCGCGGTCACGGCCACCGGCATCAAATTCGCCAGCAGCGGCGACGAAACGATCAATGACCACGTCAAGGTCGTCAAGCTCGCCGGCGGGACGATTGACATCAACGCCGACCTGAGCCGGGTGCCGTTCACCGAGCAGTATCTCGACGCGGTCTTCCCCAACGGAATCCCGGCCAGCGCCTCGTCCAACGAGACGATCAACCTCGCAAAGGTGGACCGCGAACACGGGCCGGTGCGGATCGCCGCGGAGAAGGTCGGCGGCAAGTGGTACCCGAGCCTCATGTACACGATCGCCGACAACATGGTGCACCAGAGCGGAGACGTCAACCCGGGGCCGTCGGACTACATCGCTGCGCAAGGCGCGCCCAGTCCGGTCGAAGCGGTGAAGCAGGCGGTCGTCGCACTCGAGAACAGCGACTACCAGCGGCTGATCGAGTTGACCTCGCCGGACGAGTTGCGTGTGCTGCACGACTACGGCGGGGTGATTCTCCGCAACGCCTCGCCGGCTGCCACGAGTCAGGCCAAGGTCAAAGACCTGCAGTTGACGACCCATCCGGTCAGCGGCGCCGTCAGGGTGTCGCTGAAGAGCATTACCGTCACGACACCTGGGCACGAGACGACGGTCGCGGTCGCCGGCAATTGCCTGGACATTACCTCCGACGGCAACTACCAGAAGGTGTGCGCCAACGAGATCATCAACGCTTGGAACGCCGACCCGCAGCACACGAAGAAGCTCACCGGCGAGCAGGCAGCGGCGCTGTCGCGGTTCGCGACCGGGATCCCGCAAATCGGCATCGACGTGACCGCGACGGACGGGCAGTGGTATCTGAGCGCGATGCGCACCTACATGGATCTGAGCAACGCGCTGCTCGAGCCGCTGCAGGACAACGACCTGCTGGTACTGCTCAAGCTGTTCACCCGCTGATTCGGGCCACTGCCCGGGAAGTGGCCCGCGCCCCGCCGGGGCGCGCCCGGCATGATCGCTGCGTGGGGTCCGACGTCGACGAGCGCCGGGGCCTCGCGTATGGCGTTGCGGCCTACCTGCTCTGGGGCCTGTTCCCGCTGTACTGGCCGTTGCTGAAGCCGGCGAGTGCGATCGAGATCCTCGCGCACCGGATGTTGTGGTCGCTCGCCTTCGTCGTGATGCTGCTGTGGTGGGGGCGCGGCTTTTCGGGGGTGCGGGCCGTTCTGGCGGATCGCGAGAAGCGCACGCTGCTGGGCTGTGCCGCGATAGTGATCACCTTCAACTGGGGCACCTACATCTGGGGCGTCAACTCCAAGCACGTCATCGAGACGAGCCTCGGATATTTCATCAACCCGCTGTTCACGATCCTGCTCGGGGTGTTCCTGCTGCACGAGCGGCTGCGCCGGATGCAGTGGGTAGCGGTCGGGATCGGCTCCGTCGCAATCGTCGTGCTGACCGTCGACTACGGCCGACTGCCGTGGATCGCCCTGGTGCTGGCCACGTCGTTCGGGCTGTACGGGTACTTCAAGAAGCGTGCGAGCGTCGGCGCCGTCGAGTCGCTGGCCATCGAGACGGGATATCTGGCCGTGCCGGCACTGATCACGCTTGTGGTCATCGAGGCACGCGGCGATTTGGCGTTCGCGCACCACGGCGCCGGCACCACCACGCTGCTCGTCTTGACGGGCGCGATTACGGCCATCCCGCTGCTGTTCTTCGGGGCAGCCACTCGGCGGTTACCGCTCTCAGTGATCGGGTTGTTGCAGTACCTGGCACCGGTGCTTCAGTTCGCGGTAGGCGTCGGCATCGACCACGAGAGCATGTCATCGGCACGGTGGATCGGGTTCGGCCTGGTATGGGTGGCCCTGATCGTGCTCACCTGGGACGGGCTGCGACCCCGCACCCCTGCTGCTGCCGCTCAGCCAGTGGTGGTCAGCCGGGCGACGAACGTATAGCGATCGCCGCGGTACCAGCTGCGGACCCACTCGATCGGCGTCCCGTCTGCCTCGAAACTGTGGCGGCCGAGCACCAGCATCGGCGCACCGGTGTCAGTGCCGAGCAGCGCCGCCTCCCGGGGCGGCGCGGCCCGGGTCTCGATCGTCTCCTCGGCCGTCAGCGGTACCACGCCGTACGTCGCGTCCAGCACGCGATAAAGCGACGAGGACTTACGCAGTGCCTTGATGAGACCGGGAAAGCGCGCCACGGACAGGTGGGACGTCTCGACGGCCATTGGCGTGTCGTCGGCCAGTCGCAGTCGCTCGATGCGATACATGTACGCACCGGGCAGCAGCCGCAGCCTGGTGGCCGCCTCGCCCGTGGCGCGCATCCGTTCGGAGGACAGCAGCCGGGCTCCGGCAATGAACCCGTTCGCGGCGGCCTGCTCGGTGAAGCTGGTCATCTGCAGCGGCCACGTCATCTTGGGCTCCGCGACGTACGTGCCCGAACCCTGGCGACGGACCAGCCGGCCCTCGCCGACGAGCTCACCGAGCGCTTGGCGCACCGTAGTTCGGGACGTCACGAGGGTAGCCGTGAGCTCACGCTCTGTAGGTACCAACGCACCCGGCTCGAGCGATTCGATCAGCTCGAGGAGGTGCCGCTTGACCAGGTAGTACTTCGGCTCACGCGGCTCGATCGCATTCGCTGCAGTCACGGTCATCCCTTCGTGAGCGCATCATGCAGAAAATGTCTACACCATTGACAGCTCGGCGCCAAAGCCTCGACCATTCGATTCGTCTAGTCCACTTTAGAAGACCGGAGGCGGACCGGGTGACTGGCACCGCGTTGACTGCCGGGATTCTGGCGTGACCGAGCGTCCCGAACTCCACCTGCTGCCGCCCGAGGAGATCGTGGCGCTGTTGCTGGACAGCGAGGAGCGGGTCATCCCGGCCATCCGTGCTGCCACCGGGCAAATCGTCGCGGCAGCGCGGCTGATCGCTGACCGCCTGCGCGACGGCGGCCGCTTGGCGTTCGCCGGTGCCGGTACGTCCGGCCGAGTCGCGTTCACCGAGGCCGCCGAGCTGCCCGGTACGTTCGGATTGGCCGACGATCGCGTCGTCGCCATTATGGCGGGCGGCATCGACGGCATGGACTCCCACGAGGACGACACGGGCCTGGCACAGCGCGACTTCTCCCGGCTCGCGCCGGTGCCCGGCGACGTGCTCGTGGCAGTAGCCGCCAGCGGCACCACGCCATACACGGTCGAGCTCGCACGGTGCGCAGCCCAGGACGAGGTAGACGTGGTCGCCGTCGTCAACACGCGTGATTCGCCCCTGGCGCAGCTCGCCCACATCGCGATCGAGGTCGCAGTCGGGCCGGAGGTGCTGCGCGGCTCGACGCGGCTGTCCGCGGGATCGGCGCAGAAGATCGCGCTGAACGCGCTAACCACTGCGGCGATGACGCTGCTGGGGCGGGTACACGGCGACGTGATGGTCGACGTCGTCCCGGCCAACGCCAAGCTGCGGGAACGCGCGGCCGGCATTGTCGCAGAGATCGCGTCGACGTCGCTGGACGAGGCGCGCGCTGCGCTCACCGCGTGCGGCGGGAACACCCGCGCAGCGATCCTGCACCTCGTGGGCGGGTTGCCTCCGAGGGAGGCGGCCGAGCGCGCTGCCGCGCACAGCACGTTGCAGGCGGCGCTGAACTCGGTTCGGTGACGAGGCGTCTCACACCTCAATTGGTCTAAACCACTTGCTTCAGACGACGTAAGTCGGGCGTCACGGCGGCTCGTCGGGGAGCCGGGAGTTATTCACCTGCTGTTCATCGCGGCGTTGCCCCGTATCGAGGGACGGCCGCGAGGCTGTGCGCGCCCTTAATCAGCTCTTAAGGAGACGATGTGATGAAGCGGTCTTGCATCGCGGCGGCCGCCGCGCTGGCCCTCTGTGCGCTGCCGGCGACGTCGGCAACTGCCGATGACCACGGCCCTCGCGGCGGGTTCACCCTTGCCGTCTACGGCGACGCTCCGTACGGCACGTTCCAGGGCGATCAGGCCGAGTTCGACGCGACTCCCGCGTTCATCGACTCGGTCAACGCCGACCCCGATGTGAGCGCGGTGGTTCACGTCGGCGACATCCATTCCGGCAAGCAGTGGTGCACCGAGGCATACGACCGGTCGATCGCCGCGCTCTGGACGCACTACGCCGACCCGCTCGTGTACACGCCCGGCGACAACGAATGGGCCGACTGCCACAAGGCGGGAGAGGGCGGCGGCAGCTACGACCCGAGCACCGGCCAGATCGACTACGTAATCGACCCGAGCACCGGCCAGCCGGCCGATTACGCGGGCGGCAACCCGGTCGACAATCTGGCCCTGATCCGATCGATCTTCTTCAGCAGCCCCGGGCACACCCTCGGCAGCGGCACGCTGAAGGTGCTCTCTCAGGCCCAGGTGCGCGACCGCGCCCACCCGACGGATGCCCAGTACGTCGAGAACGTGCTTTGGCAGCAGCGGGGGATCGTGTTCGTGTCCATCAACGTCCCCGGCGGATCGAACAACGACGCAGACCCGTGGTACGGAGCACCGATCACCGCGGCGCAGCAGGACGAGGCGGCGCAGCGTACCGCCGCCGATGTCCGCTGGCTGGACTCCGCGTTCGGGCTCGCATCTGAGAACGACGCAGCCGGCGTCGTCGTCATCACGCAGGCCGACATGTGGGACCTCGACGGCAAGACGCCGGCCCACCTGACGAACTACGAGCCGATCGTCTCGAGCCTGGCCGGACACACCGGCGCATTCGGCAAGCCGGTGCTGCTGTTCACCGGCGACTCGCACACCTACCGGTCGGACAACCCGCTCGTCCAGGGCGCGCCGTGCACCGGCGACGGCGGCGTGTGCAGCTACGACGCCTGGATGAGCCATCCGTACTACCACGTCACCAACTTCAACCGCATTGTCGTTCACGGCAGCACGTTCCCGCTCGAGTGGCTCAAGCTCACCGCCGCGCCCGGAGCCCACAATCCGACCACCGCGACCTCGTTCGGTCCGTTCACCTGGACCCGAATGCCGCAAGGCTGAAACGGCCCGGCCGCAGCGAGCACTTGTCCGTGTGTCGCGGCGTCATAGCACCACGACACACGGACAACTCGTTGCTACTGGGCCGGGATGATCTCGAAGGTGACGTTGTCACCGTGCTGCTTGGTGTAGAACAGCCGCCATCCGTCGTGGAACAGGCTCGGCGGCCGCGTACCGAGCAGGCCCCGCGGCGTGGGATCTCCGTCGGAGGCGTGGATGCCGGTGATCTCGTTGTCGCCGTCGTTGCCGAGCGCCGAGGACGACGAGTCGATGGTCGCCGACGCGTCGCGGCCCTGCGCGAGGAAGCGCACCGGCTGGCGGCCCTGCGAGTAGTCGGCCGTGACGTCCAGCAACCAGCCCGAGTCCAGCGCGTTGCGCTGGGTGTGCAGCGTGTCGCCGGCATCCTCGACGACGGCGACGGTGTTGCAGCATGGGATATCACGCACGTTTCGGGCAGCTGATCAGGCGCCGAGATGCCCGGGCCGACATCACGGCGCGGCGATCTCGCGGGTCTCGGTAGTCCTACTGATCCGAAGCCCTGGGGCCCAGGGGTGCCCGTCGTGATCTCCGTAGTCGCAGCGGATTCGCCGCGGCCCGGTCACTTCTAGTGTCAATTTC